>PSMF01000090.1:0-14546 GCA_040290005.1 Meiothermus sp. | reverse complement strand
GGCTGCTCACCGGAAACTGTTCAGTCACACCCTGGAGCAGCGCCAGTACGACGAGTTGAAAAAAGCTCAGCATAGGATCCGCCTTTCACTAAGTTGACACGCTACGGTCAGGGGATGACCGAGAAATGAAGACCCGACTCAGCGCCCTTCCACAGACCCATCGTGGGCTTTGAGCAGCTCCGGTACCACCGGAATCAGCGAGACTAACACCACCGCCGCGATCAGCAGCAAAATGTATTGATCCAAACGGGGAACCAGTCTACCCAGCAAAACCCCTGCCAGCAGTACACCCACGCCCCATAGCACCCCGCCCAGGACGTTGTAGGTGAGGAAAGTTCCGTAGGGCATCCGCCCCATCCCGGCCAGCGTCGGGGCGAAGGTCCGCACCACAGGGACGAAGCGGGCGATGGCCAACGCCTTGGCTCCGTAACGCTCGAAATAGGCCCGAGTGCGCTCGATAAACTCAGGCTTCAGCCACCTCGAGCCCGGATAGCCGAGCCTGGCCCCGATCCAGTAGCCCGAGTTGTCGCCCAGGACGGCCCCTAGCGTGCAGGCCAGCATCACTAGGGGCCGGGAGAGTGAGTCCTGTGCAGAGAGAAGCCCTGCCGTGAGCAGTAGATTGTCGCCGGGCAAGCTCAGCAAGAGCCTGGTCTCGGCGAAGACCACCAGGAACAAACCTAGGTAGGAGGTGGCAAGGATGGCGGCGACCAGGGTAGTCATAGGCGGCTTTGGGTGGGGACATTAGCTTGCGGATCGAGCAGCCGGGCTTCGGTCAGGTTACCCCGTCCGTCGTAGCGAGCCTGCCAGCCCAGGGGCTGGAGCAGTTCGAGCCAGGCTTGATGGGCTTGCAGGTGGGTGATCAAGCCCTCCCGCGCCATGCCGTTGAGCCGCACCCCCATCTCCCGTCGGGTTTCCGCTAGGTGGGCGTAGCGGGCGTTGGGTGCAGGGAGGAGGGAGGCCAGGTAGACTCCTTCGGCCAGGGTCAGGCTGGCAGGCGGCTTGCCAAAATAGGCTTCCGAGGCTGCCCGGATGCCCGAGAGTGTCCCGCCCCAGTAGACCGTGTTGAGGTAGGCTGCCAGAATCTCCGATTTGTTGTAGTGCCGCTCTACCCGGTAGGAGAGGATCAGCTCGCGGAACTTGCGCTCCAGGGTTTTATCTGGGGTGACCAGGGTTGAGCGCACCAGTTGTGCGGTGATGGTGCTGCCGCCCTCCTGCCGCTTCAGCACCAGCGTGGCGAATAGGCTACGGACCAGGCTGCGCGGGTCGAAGCCGGGGTGCTGATAGAAGCGCCGGTCCTCGCTCCACACCACCGCCGCCACCGCGTAGGGCGCGATGTCGGGTAAGGCCACTGGGAGATCGCGGCGTTCCTCGCTCCCAGGCGGCTCGGGCAGGGGCCGGAGGGGGCCGGGGGCGATTCCCGCGAGCGCCCCCAGGTTCCCCAGCTGCCCCACGTCGGGTAGGCTGCGGCTCCAGGCGTAAAAGAGCGTTCCCGACCCTGTCAAAACCAGCAGCAGGGTGAGCCGCGTCCAGCCCCAGCGCCCCCTTGATGAGGCGGAAGTCATGTTCCCCTCGAGGCAAGCCCGTAGCGGTGGAAAAATAGCCCCAGTGCCGTGACCCAGGCAAGCGCCACGCCCCAACCGGCCAGCACGTCGGAGGGGAAGTGGACTCCTAGATAGAGTCTTGAGAAACTCACTGCAACGGCGAATAACGTTCCCAACACTGCTATTGGCCAGCGCCACCGCGTCGGCCAAGCCAGCACCACTAGCCCCGCCATCACCGCCACCACCCCCATAGCGTGACCGCTGGGGAAGCTATAGTCGTGTTCGGGGGTGGGCGAGGGCCACAAATCGGGGCGGTGGCGGTGGAACAGCGCCTTGAGTAGCAGGTTGCCACCCTCGACCCCCGCCGTGGCTAGTCCAAAAAAGATCGCCCGTAACCACTGCCGCCGGAAGGCCAGGTAGGCTAGCGTCCCGGTGGCGAGTAGGAACATTCCCAAGAACCCGCCAATGTCGCTTAGGCCGACCATCAGTCGGTCGAGGGCAGGGCTGGCGAACCGGTGGATTGCCAGCAGAACCGAGGGTTCCCAGCCCATGGCCTCACGGGTCCAGACCTCTTCGGCGATCTTGCCAAAGCCGAACAGGGGCAGGACCAGCCCCAGAAGCACGAACCAAAATACCGGCTGGAAGAAAATGAAACGAAGGCGGTGTCGAAGGTCAGGGGTCGTGCGCATATGCCCAGCAGGATAGGAATACAAGGTAAAGATTGGGCAAAGGGATTCATGGGCTCCGGGATTGAGTCTTTGCTTGCGGTGCAAAAAACGACTCGAGGCTCACCCTGTGCAGCTTAAAAGCGGGGGAGACCCGGGGCCTGACCCTCCCATGATTCATCTTGGCTTCATGCAAAAAGAGGAACATACACCTGCACCATAAAGATAAAGGAGGAATCACTATGGCACAGCACAAAGGAGCTGAGCACCACCGCAAAGCTGCCGAGCACCACGAGCACGCCGCCAAGCATCACCGGGCTGCCGCTGAGCACCACGAAAAAGGCGAGCATGAGCAGGCCGCCCACCATGCCGATACGGCTCACGCCCACCACTCCCACGCCGAGGAGGAAGCCAAGCACGCCTCTCGGCACGATGCCCAGCACCACGCGCCCCACCCCCACGATCACTAAGCCGCGCCGCCTACACCCCCAAGACGTGCTGCCGGTGTAGTGAAGCTGCTCCAGCAGCCCGATACGCCTTCTTCGCCGCGAAGCGGGGTGGGGGTGCGCACAGCGCATACCGGCTTTGCCGGTGAACCTGGCCGATCCCAACGCGTGGTGTGGGGATCGGCCCTGTGGTTCTTGAGGCTCCGCAGGGTGGGTGGATGACACACCCCACAGGTGTAGACCCGCAGGATCTTCCAACGGGAATCTACCCCCAAGCCAGGTTACGGCGGCGCACTAGGCCCATTGAGTACCGGCATTGCCCAGGTTACCGGCCAAGCTTTGCCCGTCCACTGCGAGCCGGTATCGCCCGCGGCGACCCCCTTGGGGAGCTGCTGTAAGACCTACGCAGGGTGGGCAGGCGGCGACGAACCGAGAATCCCACGGCGTGGCGGGGCGTGGGAGTGTCGACTTGCCGCCTTAACTTGACTGAAGAAAGGTAAGCGCCGAATGCCTGAGGAATATGAAGATGTCACCGAGAAGGCCCAGGAACTGGTTCACGGGCAGCACGCCGAGACTGGACACGCCGAATTACGCCCCCGCTGGCTCGAGTTTTTGGCGGTGAGCACAGCGCTCTTCGCGGTGCTGGCCGCTGTGACCTCGCTCAAGGCCGGGGATACCGCGAACGAGGCGCTGTACAAGGCTAACCTCTCGGTGCTTTCGCAGGCTAGAGCCTCAGACGCCTGGAGCGAGTTCCAGGCCGACAGCCTCAAAAAGTACCTCCAGACCAACCAAGCTGCTATTCTCGAGCTGCTCAAGGCAACCCCTCAGCAAGTGCAAGCTGCGCGCCTCGAGGCTAACCGCCGCCAGAGTCTACAGAACGCGCTCAAGGAAGAGGCTGGGAAGCGGGACGCTGAGACCAGGGCGCTGCTGGAAGAGTCCAGGATACTGCTCAACCGGCATCAGACCTTCGCACTAGGGGTGACGCTGTTCCAGGTGGCGATTGGCCTCTCAGCAATCGCGGCCCTGCTGCGTCTGCCAGGGGTGTGGTAGGTTAGCCTGTTAGCCGGAGGAATTGCTGCGGTGCAGCTGCTGCGGGGGTTGGCGGGTGCATAGGTGGGTGCGGCTGCGGCGGGAGCTGGCCGGAAGCTTCGCGGCAGAGTCGCTTTTGCCTGCGCGGGTGGCGATCCTGCTGATCATCGCTCTACAGCTCTTTCTCGACAAGCGCTACAGCTTTGGCCCGGATTGGCTCTTGCCGGGCCTCGAGCTGGCTCTTCTGATCACGCTTTCGCTGGTCACCCGCTTGCGCCCCCAAGCCGAGCGTCTGCAGCGCCGTGTAGCCATCGGGTTGATCGGCCTGACCAACCTCGCCAACCTTTACTCCTTGCTGAGCTTGGTGCGGTTGCTCTTGCACGGGAGCAAGGCCAGCGGCACGGCTTTGCTGCTGAATGCCCTCAATATTTGGTTTACCAACCTCATTATCTTCGCCCTGTGGTACTGGGAACTCGACCGAGGGGGTCCGCTCCTGCGTCGTAGCCACCGTGCCCGCACCCCCGACTTCTTCTTCCCCCAGATGACCAACCCGGGGCTGGCCCACCCCAATTGGCGGCCCGGCTTTGTGGACTATCTGTTCATCGCCTTCACCAACGCCACTGCCTTCAGCCCCACCGATGCCCTGCCGCTCACCCCTGCCGCCAAGGGGCTAATGATGGTGCAAGCGGGAACCTCTCTCCTGACCGTGGCCCTGGTGGCGGCGCGGGCGGTGAACATCCTGGCCTAGCCCCTTCGCCAAACCTTTACCTCTGTGCCCTAGCCTTCTAGGATGAAAAGGAAACACCATGCGGATTCTGCTCGTCGAAGATGATCCCCGGATGGCTGAACTGGTGGTAGAGGGATTGGCCGAGGACGGCATGATTGTGGATCACGCTCCCGGCGCTACAGTGGGCGATGCCATGAGCGAGATGCAGAGCTACGACCTGATCCTCCTCGACGTGATGCTGCCGGAGGGTCGGCAGGCCGGGTTCATCCTGGCCAAAACCCTGCGGGAGCGGCGCGACAACACGCCGATCCTGTTCCTGACCGCCCGTGCCGACGTGGACAGCAGGCTCGAGGGCTTGGAGGGCGGCGGGGATGACTATTTGGCTAAGCCCTTCGACTTCCGCGAGCTGCGCGCCCGCATCCGCGCCCTGGTGCGCCGGGCCAAGGGGGGCTCGACCAACCTGGTGCCGCTGCCCGGGGGTTACTCCCTGGACTTAGCCGCCCACGAGGTTAGCAAAGACGGGAAGCCGGTCAGCCTCACCCCAAGGGAGTATGCCCTGCTCGAGTGCTTCGCCCTCAACCCGGGGCGGGCCTACTCGCGCAACACCCTGATCGAGCGGGTCTGGCCGGAGGAGAGCAACGTGGACACCAAGGTGGTGGATGTGTTTGTTTCGACGGTGCGGCGCAAGCTCGGCGAGGAGATCATCGAAACGGTGCGCGGTACCGGCTACCGGCTGGGCCGACTGGGGGCTAGCGGTTGAGCTTGCGCTGGCGGCTGACCCTCTACTACGCGGCCCTGTCCGCCCTGATCCTGCTGCTAGGGGGTGGGGCACTGTTCCTGGCGCTGCGCGCCTCGCTGCGCCAAGCCCTTGACCGCTCGCTTCAGGATGCCGCTGGGATCGCCGCCAGCCAGGTGGGGGGTGATGCCTTCGCCGCCCCGGAGAGCCCTAACGATCTGCTCTTAACCCGGCTCCCCGGTAGCACCGTGATACGGGTGTTCGATGCTCAAGGAAGGGAGACCGACCGCTTCGGCAGACCCCCGGTGAGTGCCCCCTTGCGGGCTGGTTTCACTACCATAGGAGAGACCAGGGTCTACACCGAGGCGCTGCCCGATGGGGGCTTTATACAGGTGATGCGCTCGGAGGTGGAAACCTTGCAGGCGATCGGGCGAACCCAGAAGCTGCTCCTGCTGGGGGTGTCGCCGCTGCTCCTGCTGGGGGTGGGTCTGGGCTACCTGCTGGCCGACCGAGCACTCCTGCCGGTGGACCGGGTGGCCCGGCTGGCCGGAGCCATCGCCGCCTCGGGTCGTTACCAGGAGCGGGTTCCCCAAACCCCAGGCAAGGACGAGATGGCCCGGCTGACCGGGACCGTCAACGCGATGCTCTCGAGGCTCGAGGCCACCATCGAGCGCGAGCGAGCCTTTGCCCTAGCCGCTGCCCACGAGCTGCGGACCCCGTTGACCCTGCTCCACGGGCGGGCCACCCTCAGTCTGGAGAAAGAGCGCACCCCGGAGCAGTACCGGGCGGCCCTCCAGCTGGTCGCCCGGACCAGTCAGGAGATGACGGGGCTGGTCGAGAGCCTACTGGCGCTTGCAAGGACCAACCAACCCCCACCGCCCGACCCGGTAGACTTGGCGGATATCGCGGCAGAAATCGTCCAGGCGGCGGCCAGCGAGGCCCGACAGAGGGGGGTGGATGTAGTCCAGGGTGGATGCTCGGCCCTCACCCGGGGGGATGCCAGGGCCCTTCAGCTCGCCGCAACCAACCTGCTGTACAATGCCCTGAAGTATGGTGGGAAGAAAGTCTGGGTGAGCACTGGGGTGCGTGGGGAGGAGGCTTTCCTCGAGGTCTGCGACGACGGACCCGGCATCCCCGAGGGGGAACTGGAGCGGTTGCGCCAGCCCTTCCAGCGCGGTGCGGGGCTCCAGGGGTCGGGCGGGGCGGGGCTTGGGCTTGCTATCACCGGGGCGGTGGCTGAGGGGCATGGGGGAAGGCTCGAGTTGGGTCGGGGACCCCAGGGCGGGCTGAGGGCAGCAGTCTGGCTGCCCCATCAAACCTTAATGTTGTGACCCTGCGGGTGAGTAGCACTCATCCGGGATCGTGGGTGTGCTTGAGGGCCGCCAAGGCGCGCCTGCCTCTCCTCGGCAGGACTCACTGCCTTGTAGACCTTGCCCGACTCGGTCACTAAGGTCAGGCAGATGTCTGATACCAACTTCGGATAGGTAAGATTCATCCAGCATCATCCCGATGATCTTGCCTCGGTCGCCTTATTTGGGGTTGAAGTCCTGGGCGAACTCCCACGAGGCTAGGCCCATGATCTCGGCGCTAAGGCTGGGCAAGATGAGGAAGTAGCCCCGACCGATGGCGGGGTGGACGAAGAGGTAGACGTACAACCACTCGTAGTGGGTGCGGTGAGGTGCCCTCGGTCGCCGACCCCGTGGGGCCCAGACCCTACGTATAGTTGGTATGAGCGGTTTGCGGGCATTCTGGTGTGACGAGAAGCTGGCGGTTCTAATGTTGGACTTCGTGGACGCCAAGGGCTTTCAGTGCGAACCAGAGCTCATGACCAAACGTTGTCAGCACAAGCGTGGTGCCAGGCTATACCTGGCGCGGTCGGTCTGGGATCGCTGCTGAAAACCTGAGCCGAGACTGGTCCGCTTCCTCGGGCTAGTTGGGCCACTTTACACGGGCTTAATAGGATAAGCCTAGTCTGTAGACTTGTGATGTTGGTGCTCATCGTGGACGACGACCCGGCCATCCGGGAGGTGTTGGGGGCTTACCTGCGGCAAGAGGGCTACGCGGTGGCGGAGGCCGCTGACGGGCTCGAGGCGCTGGAGAAAATCCCCCAGGCTAACCTAGTGGTGCTCGACCTGATGCTGCCCCGGCTCCCGGGCTGGGAGGTAGCCCGCGAACTCCGGCGTGATCACCCGGACCTGCCTATTTTGATGCTCACTGCCAAGGGTGAAGAGGAAGAGCGCATTCGAGGACTCGACCTGGGAGCCGATGATTATGTAGTCAAGCCTTTTAGCCCGCGCGAGGTAGTGGCACGGGTGCGGGCTTTGCTCCGTCGTAGCGGGCTCAAGGACGAGATGGCCTTTGGCACTTGGTGCTGCGCCCCAAAGCTCGCAGCGCTGATCTGGAGGGCGTTCCCCTGGCGCTCTCCAAGCTCGAGTTCGACTTGCTTCTGACCCTGGCCCAGCACCCCGGCCTAGTTTGGAGCCGTGAGCGCCTTTTGGAGCGGGTTTGGGGCTCGGACTTCCCCGGTGTAAACCGGGTGGTGGACGTGCATATCGCGGGCTTGCGCAGGAAGCTGGGAGAGGAAGGGGACAACCCCCGGTTTATCGAGACCGTGCGGGGGGTGGGCTACCGCTTCCGGGAGTTGTAGATTCGCCAGGGGAAGTGAGGAGGAGCCGTGAGCCTGTTTACCCGCTTGTTTCTGACCTACCTTGGGGTGACCCTGCTGGCCCTGGGGGGGATGTTTTTGGTGGTCGATTTGCTCTCCCCCAGTTTCTACCAGGGTCACGTCCACCACATGGTGCAAATGATGGGACCGATGGGGCTTGACCTTCGAGCGGACTTGGAGAAAGGACTGCATTCCACTCTCGAGCGCGCTCTGCTGGCTGCGCTGCCGGTGGCGACACTATTGGCTGCCCTGCTCGCTTACTGGTTCTCCCGCCGGGTGAGCCAGACGGTAGTGCAGCTTTCCCAGGGAGCCCAGGAGATCGCCCGTGGGCGCTACGCCCACCGGCTAAGGGAGGAGGGGCCGACGGAGCTGGCGGACTTGGCCCGGCAGTTCAACCACCTTTCGCACACCCTCAGGGGGGTGGAGAAAAGCCGGGTGGAACTCATCAGTAGCGTGGCCCACGAACTGCGTACCCCGCTGGCGGCCCTCCAGGGTTATACCGAGGCCCTCACCGATGGGGTGCTCCCGCCCGACAAAATCGCCCAGCAGATCGCCCGCGAGGTGCGGGCCATGAGTCATCTGGTGGACGACCTGGCCTTTGTCTCAAGGGTCGAGGCCGGGGCAGTCGAACTCCATCTGCAGGTGGTGGAGGTGGGAACCGCCCTGCACGAGGCCCAGGAGCGTTTTGCCATTGCTTTCGCCGAGAAGAAGGTGGGCCTGGAAATTGGCCCTCTCCCTCAGCTTCACCCCGTTCAAGCCGACCCCTTACGGCTTCAGCAGGTGCTCTCCAACCTGCTGACCAATGCGCTGCGCCATACCCCCGTCGGCGGGCAGGTCACGGTCGGGGTCGAGCGTTGCGAGGGACGTGCGTGGCTGTTTGTGCGGGACAGCGGTCCGGGTATTGCGCCGGAGCATCAAGCCCGCCTCTTCGAGCGCTTTTATCGGGTGGATCCGGCCCGCAGCCGCTGCGAGGGGGGGAGTGGGGTGGGCCTCACCGTCGCCAGAGGGCTGGTGGAGGCGATGGGCGGGGAGATGGGGGTCGGAAGTGAGCCAGGAAAGGGCAGCACCTTCTGGTTCACCCTACCTTTTACCGAGGCTTAACAGTTGGGCCTTAGCCTCGGAAAATGGAACCCTCTTGGTCGGCGCTGCTGGTCCTTGGCGCGACCCTGGCCCACCACCTCCCCGCGCAGACCGTGCGTAGGGAGGAAGCTGGGAGCTGCTCGAGCCCGCCGCGCTGGGCGCTCAACTCCGAGATAAAGACTTCCTGCTGGTCAACGTTCACGTCCTCTACCAGGGGGAGATCAGGGGCACCGACCGATTCATCCTCTTCGACCAAATCGCCGCCAAAGCCCTGCCGTCCGATAAAAGCTCCGAGATCGTGGTCTACTGCCGCTCGGGACGGATGAGCCCGATCACCGCGCGGGCGCTGGTGGGGCTGGGCTCCACCAACGTGCGCGAACTGCGGGGCGGCTTCAACGCCTGGCGGGCGGCGGGGTATCCGCTTGAGCGGAAGGGGCGCTAGGGCCATGCCGGAGGTGTTAAAGTTCGGCCCCTTCCTGATCCCGATGGTGCGGCTGTTCCTGATCATGGGTCTGCTGCTAGCTTCGGGGTGGGCCGCTCGCCAGGCCCGCAGGGCCGGGCTAGACGGCGGCTGGACAGGCAACGTGGCTGGGAACGCCGCCCTGTCCGGGCTGGCGGCTGCGCGGCTGGGGTTCGTGTTGCAAAACTGGGTTGCTTACCACGAAGTCCCACTCACCGCGCTCTACCTCTGGCAGCCGGGCTATCTACCCTGGACCGGGGTGCTGGGGGGTGCGCTGTATTTGGGCTGGGCGCTCGGGCGCAGGCCCGCCGCCGAGCGGTCTGGCTACTTGCGCCCCCTGGTATACGGTTTCAGCCTGGGGGCCGCGCTGTTCGGGCTGGGCTACGGCGGTTTGGGACTGAAGGTGGGCGGCCCTACGCTCCGGGTCGGCGACCTGGCCCCGGAGGTGCGGCTGGTGGACCTGGCGGGGCAACCCGTGAACCTGGCTGGGCTGCGGGGCAAGGCGGTGGTGCTCAACTTCTGGGCGACCTGGTGCCCGCCCTGCCGGCGCGAGATGCCTTTGCTGGACCGCGTGGGAGGCGAGTACGCGCAGCGGGGGGCGGTGATCGTGGGGGTAGATTTGGACGAGCCACCCGAGGTGGTGCGGCGGTTTGTGGCGGGGGTCGGGGTGCGCTACACGGTCTGGACCGATGCCCCGGGGGGGCAGCCAGGCTTTACCCGAACCCGCGAATTCTACGCCCGGATCGGCGGGGTAGGGCTGCCCACTACCTTGTTCATTGACCCGGGCGGGGTGGTGCGGGCCAAGCAGGTTGGCGAGCTGAGCTGGGGTCCGCTCACCGCCAACCTCCGGGCCATCCTGCCACGCTAGCTTTACACGGGCTTAACGCATCTTTTCTATTCTTTGCGGTATGGGAATCCCCCTGCGCTCTTGGCACTTTCCCTCTTGGCTGCTGGCTTTGTTGGGAGTGGGTTTGTTGGTCTTTATGCTGGCCTGCTCGATCCAGCCCCGGGTGCCAGGAATGCCCATCACCGGTGGGATGCCAGTAGACACCCCGGCCAACAGCGGTTCACAGAAATTCATGCCGGGGATGCGCTCTCCCTAGTCCTGAAGTTTTCACCGGAGTGTGCTATCCTCACGCACAGGAATGGTGATGTTGGGGTAACAGGGAAGGGTATACACGTGCTGGCTGGGGGCCAGGTTGCTGCTGTGCTGGGGATGCCTGTGCTGCCCGGTCGGCGGCTCCCCATGCCTCTCGGCGATGAATTCTCGCTGCCCGCCATTACCCCCAAGCCGACGCGGTTCCCAAGCCCACTCCTATTGCCCTAGGGTTTCCTAGGCCGTGTTGACGTTTAGGAGAATGTACATAAGATTTATTCTGTGGCGAAAGTCAAACTCAGCACATCAGAGTGGAAGAGGATCAAGGGATTCCTGCACCCACGGTCTGATGTTTATATGGGTAAACCAAGAGAGTGCAAACGCTTCGTGGAGGGGGTGGTGTGGATTGCCAGAAGCGGGACACAGTGGCGACTGCTTCCCAGGAGCTACGGTGAGTGGAGTAGCGTTTTCAAACGCTTTGACCGCTGGGCGGAGAAAGGTGTTTGGCAGGCCATGATGGAACATTTTGCCGGGGATGCAGATAGGGAAAGTGTGCTGATAGATGCCACGGTGGTACGTGCTCATTCGAGTGCGGCGCTAAAAGGGGGGATCAGGCGGAAGAAGCTCTTGGGCGTAGCAAGGGAGGCTTCACCACCAAAATCCACGCTGCCACCGATGCCCCTGGCAACCCTCTGAGGTGTACTTTGACCGCTGGTAATCGCAATGATGTTACCCAAGCTGAATCACGGATAGAAGGCTGGGAAACCGAGCGGGTGATTGCTGACAAAGGCTACGACTCTGACCCTCTGGCAGCGGCTATTGAAGCCCTGCCTGCCGAGGCGGTGATACCCCCGAGAGCCAACCGCCTGGAGCAGCGAGAATACGACCAAGACTTCTACAAAGAACGTCAGCTCGTCGAGTGTTTCTTCAACAAACTCAAGCAGTTCAGAAGGGTATTCTCCCGTTTTGAGTAGACTGCCAGAAACCATCTGGCCTTTGTCCACTTCGCCTCTACGATGATGCTCCGCTAAATGTCAACACAGCCTAGTGTCTCAATCGTAAAAGCTTAGACCGAGTATAAAGGAGTAGAGATGAAAGAAACCGTAATCGTGAGTGCAGTGCGAACCGCCGTCGGGCGCGGCAAATCCGACGGCTCGCTGGCGAACGTCCACCCCATTGACCTTTCCGCCGATGTGATGAAGGCGGCCCTGGAGCAAGCCGGAGTCCAGCCCGAGACCGTCGAGGATGTGCAGTGGGGCTGCGCCATGCCCGAGGCCAGCCAGGGGCTCAACGTGGCCCGTCTTTCGCTGCTCCGCGCAGGTTTTCCCGTTGAGGTGACGGGTGCCACCATCAACCGCTTTTGCTCCTCGGGGCTTCAAAGCATCGCCTATGGGGCCCAGGCCATCATGTCGGGGATGAACGATGTGGTGCTGGCGGGCGGCGTGGAGATGATGAGCCAGGTCCCGATGTCTGGCTACCACACCCGGCTTCACCCCGAGATGGCTGAGGCGTACATCGGCATGGGCTATACTGCCGAGCGCGTTGCCGAGCGCTGGGGCGTGAGCCGCGAGGACCAGGACGCTTGGGCTTACAACAGCCACCAAAAGGCGCTGAAGGCTCAGGAGAAAGGCGCGTTCGACGGGCAGATCGTTCCTATCACGGTAGAAAAGTACAACTGGAAGGGTGCCAAGAAGCAGGTCGAGGAGATGCACTTCGCCAAGGACGAGATTCCCCGCGCGGACACCAGTCCCGAGCGCCTCGCCAAGCTTAAGCCTGCGTTCAAGGAGGGCGGAACCGTCACCGCCGGGAATGCTTCGCCCTACTCCGACGGCGCGGCAGCAGTACTCCTGATGAGCCGCGAGAAGGCCGACGAACTGGGGCTGAAACCGCTTGCCCGGTTCGTAAGCTTTGCGACAGGCGGCGTGGCCCCCGACATCATGGGCGTGGGGCCGATCAAGGCCGTGCCCAAGGCGCTCGAGCGGGCCGGTCTCAAGATGGACGACATCCAGCTCATCGAGTTCAACGAGGCCTTCGCTGCTCAAGTGTTGGCGGTGATGCGGGAGCTCGAGATGAACCCCGAGATCGTCAATGTCAACGGCGGAGCCATCGCGCTGGGCCACCCGCTTGGCGCGACGGGCGCGAAGCTCACCACCCAGCTCGTCCACGAGCTTGGAAAGCGCGGCGGCGGTCTCGGCCTGGTGACGATGTGCATCGGTGGTGGGATGGGTGCCGCAGGCATCTTCGAGGTGTATCCGCAGGCGTAAAAGTGCTGACCCTTTACCGTTGACTGTTGACCGCAAAAGCGGAAACTGTAGGGACGACCGGCTTGTCGTCCCACTAGCCGCGTCGCCCACCCACGCCGTTCGTAAGACCGTTGTCATGCCCTATGACAGCGAAACATCTCACACGTGCATCGGTATTTGAAAGCTCGGGCAAAACAAAACGTTTTTTGCTATCCGAGCGTTGATGTTGTGGTGGGCGTGGGGGATTCTTCGACTGCGTTGGCGCAGAAAGGCTCAGCTATTGCTGCATCGCTCAGAATGACAACGGTTGGGGTTTGGTGGCTTTCGGTGTTTGGCGTTGGTCATTCGACATTCGACCTTTTTGCCTAACATCATCTTCACGCCGGAAAGGGCATAATTGATGCACCATGAAATCCGCTTGGAGATGGAGTTTGTGGAGCCTGACTCTACTGGCCTTAAGCGCTTGTGTGCCTGCACCGCTAGGAAGCGGCTTGTACGCGCCGTTCGCTCTGGGCCGGGACGCGGTGACGGCCTCGCCGGGGCAAACCGTGTACGCCAGCCGCATCTATGACCAGCACAATTGGATTTTGCGAACCGTAGTAGATAGCCAAGGGAACATCATCTCCCGCTCGGTGCGGGACCTAGGTTACGAGACCGGTCCGACTTGGAGCCGCCAGCCCGACGAGATCATCAACGATCTGCTGGACGAGCGCCTCTGCAGCTTCGCCGACGATGAGGCCAGCAGGCTCTTGCTCTACTTTTACCTCCGCACCCCACAGCTTCCCCCCGGCTGGAACGTGGATTTGCAGACCCAAGAGGTGCTTCAGTGCGGGCCTTCTGACCGAAGCTTTGACTTCGTGCCGCGCAGCGGGCGGGTGATGGTCATTGAGCGGCCCATCACCACCTTTTACCGCCTCAATTACATCATCCGAGTGCCGCGAGGTGTCGCGCCCGGTCAGTACGCGCTCAGCCTCCAGCCCAACGACCCGCACTCCGGCAAGTCGGTGACGGAGAACGTGCCGGTCGCGGTTCGGTAAAGTTTGCGGCTCACCCGTTGCTTACACACCGTTGCTATCCTGGGGCCGAAAGCCTTAAGGCTATCCCGGACGAGACGCGCCGTACTCAGTGATGCAAGACGACGCACCTAAAGGAGGCGGGTCGTTTTGTTTCATGTCGAAGGGTTGCAAGTGGTGTCGTTGCTAGGTGCGGTGCAAGTCTTGGCCGCCTATATCCTGGCGCAGACGGGGCGGATGGCCTCGGGAAGCTCTCGCTATAACCTGCTGAACTTTGTGGGGAGTTCGCTGCTCACCGGGGTGGCGGTGCTCCAGACAAACTGGGGGTTCATCCTGCTCGAGGGGGTGTGGGCCATCGTCAGCCTGTTGGCCCTGCTTCGCTATAGCCGAACAAAACCGGCCCCCTAGAGTGAATCCGGTTTGTAGAGCTTGGGCGTATTTAGCTTGAAACCCCCAGGTATCTACACGTCCAGACGTGCTTGAATGCGAAGGAGGCAGAATGCAAGTCGGTAAAAGCTTGTTGGGTGCAGCATCGGTGTTTGGCGCAAGTGGGGCGCTGGCGCGGGCCATCCTCGCCGAGGGCAACCTCCCGGTGGGATTGGCCGAGGAGGCCGCTTTGGCGGCGATGCAGAAGTGCCGGGCGGATGGCTACCGGGTCTCGGCAGTCGTGCTGGACCGGGGCGGGAATTTCAAAGCCGCCCTGCGCAACGATGGGGCGGGCCTCCACACCTACGACACGGCATGGAAAAAAGCCTATACCTCGGCTAGCCTCCGCATTCCCACCACCGAGTTCGCAAGATTTCAGAGCTCTATCCAAGAAATAGCTTTCTATGCTGAGGTGTTGA
>PSMF01000089.1:0-14958 GCA_040290005.1 Meiothermus sp. | reverse complement strand
CCCGACCCCCGACCCCCGACCCCCTCACTCCCCGGAACCCCTCTATGCGCATCGTCCTCCTGATCATCCTCGCCTTCATCCTCCAGTCCTTCATCTCGGGGCTGCTCGGCGAAGCGCTGGCTCCACCCGATCTGATCTACCTGGCGACCCTGATGTCGGTAACGGTAGTCTCACCCTATGCCGGGCTGCCCCTGGCGTTTGGCATCGGGCTCGTACAGGACTTACTCTCGGCAGGGTATCCAGGGTTACATGCGGTGGGGCTACTGTTTGCAGCGTACGCCTACTACCAGCTCACCCGGCTGGTCCATTGGGACGAGTTGGCGGGGCAACTGGTGGTGCTGGTGGGGAGCTTTATCGCCAAGTGGGCAGGGTATCTGCTGATCGCCTTCTGGCTGAAGCTGGGGCCGTTCAACCCTCTCACGCTGTGGCCGGTTATGCTGTCAGAGATGGTGTTGACCCTGCTGCTGGCTCCGTGGGTCATCGGCAGGTATCAGCGTTTGGTTGGGGTGATGCGGCGTGAATAGGCGGGTTTGGGTTCTGCTGGGGCTGGTCTACGCGGTGCTGCTGATCTTTGTGGGCCGCTTGTGGCAGCTCCAGGTGGTGCAGTACGAGCAGTACGCCACCCGCAGCCAGGGCAACTACCTGCGCACCGAGCCGACCATCGCCCCCAGGGGGCGCATCCTCGACCGCAACGGGCGGGTCATCGCTACCAACCGATTGGCGGTGGACCTCAAGTACAAGGGCGGGGACATCCTGTTCAAAGACCGCATTCTGGCGCTCACCGGTCTGAAGGAGCTGCCGCAGGTGAAGGGGGAGCCGGTGGACCTGATGGTGAACGTCCCCGAACCGCTGATCCCTACGCTGGCCGAGCTCACGGCGGGCGAGCCCAACCTGCAACTGGTCGAACGGATGGAGCGGGTCTATCCCAACCCCATCGCCGGGCCGGTGATCGGCTACACCGCGCTGCCCAGCCCGGATCAGGTTAAGGACGGCTACGACCCGGCGGAGCTGGTGGGCGCGGCGGGATTGGAGGCGGCCCTGGAGCCCTACCTGCGCGGCACCAAAGGTATTCAGCTCAGCGAGGTGAACGCTCGAGGGCAAAAGGTGCGGGTGGAGGAACTCAAAGCTCCCGTAGCCGGTCAGGACGTGCGCCTAACCATAGACCTGAACCTGCAACAAGCGGCGCAAAAAGCCGCCCAAGAAGCCGTCGCCGACATCAACCGAGTCCACACCCTGCACGGCCTGCCCACCGTGACCCAAGCCAGAGGGGCCATCGTGGCGGTGGACCCCAGCAACGGTGAAATCCTGGCGATGGTCACCAACCCGGCCTTCGACCCCAACCTGTTCGGGCGCCGTCCCCGGCCCAACGACCAGATCAAGGCGCTATTCACCGATAAGTACCAGCCCACCCTCAACCGCGCGGTGCTCCCTTACGCGCCGGGCTCGACCTACAAGCTGGCGACCAGCAGCATGCTCCTGGAGCGCGGCTATGTCACCGCCGGAACCACCTTCAACTGCACCCCTTTTATCGTGTTCGGCGGGGTGCGCAAAAACTGGAGCCCGCGCTACTGGGGCCCCTTCACGGTGAAGGAAGCCATCGCCCAGAGCTGTAACACCTGGTACTACCAGGCGGCCATCCTCGACCCCATCCCGATGGTGGACAAGCTAGCCCAGCGGGCGAACGAGCTGGGGCTGGGCCGTACCACCGGCCTCGAGATCGCCGAGGGGACCGGTCTAATCCCAACCCTCGAGTGGAAGCGGCGGGTCAACAAGGCCGAGCCGATGTGGTACCCCGGCGAGACCTTGAGCATCTTCATCGGGCAGGGCTCCAACCAGGTCACCCCGGTGCAAATCGCGCGGATGCTCACGACTATCGTCGAGGACGGCAAACAGCCGAAGTTTCACCTGGTCCACGAGGTCGGGGGCCAGGTCACCAAACCAGAGTACACCCAGGTGCCGGGGCAATATTGGCAGGTGCTCAAGGACGGGCTGAGGAAGACTGTCACCTGGGGAACTTCGCATCCGGTGCTGGGCAACTTCCCCGTACCCACCGGGGGCAAGACCGGCACCGCCGAGACCCCTGGCAAAAAACTCGGCAACGAGCACGGCTGGTACATGGGTTATGGCCCTACCGATCCGAACGACGGGCACCCGCCCCTGGTGGTAGTAGCCTTCTTCGAAAACTCTGGGGGCGGCTACGATGTGGCCCTACCTGCGGTGAAGAAGGTGATGACAGCCTACTGGAAGGTGGGTGAGGAAGTGGCCTCTCGTTAGGGTGTCGGGGAAAACAGGGTGCGTTGGGGACGGGGGTTCTCGAGTTCATAAAAAGCCCCTCTACACCGCATGTTCTCGAGCGCGGGATTTACACGGCTCGAGCCCACAAATATCCACCGCCTCAACAGAAACTCCTCCCCTAGACAGGGGGGTGTAGGGTGGGGGTGACAAACCGAGGGCCAAGGTTTGTAGAGCACTCAGGGCTCTTCTTTCGCCGCAAACTCCTCTCTCACCACGTTCTCCCCCTCACCCTACCCTTTCCCACCAGGGGAGAGGGGACTGAAGCTCGCGGCAAATCTATTTCAGGAGGACAGGAAAGCCCGTTGCACAAACCAAATTAGGCCCGCTGCCACCGCACCCGCCGAGACCGTGCGGCGCACCCAGCCTTCCCAGGGCAGGCGCTTGAGCAGGAGCAGCAACAAGAACGCGGGAATCACCACCGTGAGTTGCCCCAGCTCCACACCCACGTTGAAACCCACCAGCGAGCCGAGCAGATTATCCCTTGGCAAGCCCATCTCCCGCAGGATGTCGGCGAAACCCATGCCGTGTACGAGGCCGAAGAAGAAGGTGACAGTTTTTACAAATCGAGTTGGCGGCCTCGAGCACTTTTGAATCTAAAATCTCACAACTGTGGTATAACCGAAGGGTGAACTGGGCGAGCCTGTGGATTGGGTTGGCGGCGGGTGTTTTTGGTGGGCTGGCTGGGCTTGGCGGTGGGGTGATCGCCGTACCCCTGATGACCAGTTTCCTCAAAGTCTCGCAGCACAAGGCCACCGCTACCAGCCTGGTGATGGTCATCTTCACCGCCATCGCCGGAGCTATCACCTACGGCCTGCACGGCACGGTGGACTGGGTGGCTAGCCTAATTCTGGCTTCCACCGCGATGATCATGGCCCGCTTTGGCGCACAGTTCGCCCACAGCCTGCCGGAGTGGAGGCTCAAGCGGTTTTTCGGCTGGTACTTGCTGGTGGTTTCCGGGTTGCTCCTGCTCAAGCCGTTCATCCCCCACGTCGCCGAGCGGCCCGAGGGCTGGCTGTATGTGGTGCCCCTGCTGTTTGCGGGCGGGTTAGCCGGGTTTTTCTCGGGGATGCTGGGGGTAGGCGGCGGCACGGTGATGGTGCCGATCATGGTGCTGCTGGCAGGGCTAGAGCAGCACGTGGCGCAGGGCAGCAGCCTCCTCGCCATGATTCCTTCAGCCTTGGTGGGCTCGTACACCCACTACCGCCTTGGGAACATCGCACAAAACGCGATTTTGGGCTTGGTGCTGGGGGTCTTGGTAGGTACATTCCTGGGCGGGAACGTCGCCAACTCCCTACCAGAGTGGGCCTTGCGAACGGTCTTTGCGGCGGTACTGGTCTGGACGGCACTGCGCTACGTGCGAGCTAAACCAAAACCGGCGCAGGTTGAAGCGTAGCTACATTGTGACTCCAATAGGCCTGTGAAGGCCTTGGAAGGCACAAGAACCTGTCTGGTAAACATTGGGAACTCGAGAGGGGTTCGTATTCCTAAGGCGTTGCTCGAGCAGAGCGGTTTGGAGGGCGAGCTAAAGCTCATCGCCGAGCCAGGCCGTATCGTGATTGAGAAAGTGCGACACCCGCGCGAAGGTTGGGAGGAGGCGGCTAAACAGCTCGCAGCCGCCGAGGAGGACTGGTCCAACTGGTTGGAAGCTCCTCTGACCGACGATTCTGACCTGCCTTGGGACGAGAAAGCCTGGAAATGATCTGCCAGTTTGAGGTGCATCTAGTGGCGCTCGACCCCACCATCGGCAGCGAGATGCAGAAAACCCGTCCTTGTGTGGTGGTCTCCCCCAACGAGTTGAACAAATACCTACGCACGGTTACCGTGGTTCCCTTAACCACCAAGGGAATCCTGGGTCTTTCGCGCATCCCATGTGGGTTCTGAGGTGTGCCTGGTCAGGCCGCCCTCGACCCTATCCGTTCAGTCTCGAGACAACGCTTGATAAAACGATTGGGGGCACTGTCGGGCACAGACGGGACAGCAGTCCTAAGCGGTTTACAAACCCTGTTTTCGCCTGAATGAAACCACACTTGTAGTGTGGATACATCTGCCTCAGCTCTGAATGTTAGGGGAACCAATCCGGTAACGGCAGCATTCCCCGCCCGCCGCAATGCGCTCCTCACGCACCACCGGCACCCCGAGCATCTTCTGATACATCTCGAGCTCGGCCCCGCATAGCTCACCGTGCTCCGCCGAGAGGGCGAGCTTGGGGCAGCGGCCCTGCTCTAAGTACCAGAAACTGTTTTCCTGGTAGACGCTGGCCTGATAGCCGTTTTGGGTCAAAAACTCGGCCAGACGATACAGCTTGTGCTCGAGGTCGAGCCCTTCCAGATGCGGAGAAAGCTCGTTCAACACCTTGGCGTTGCGGCGCGAAAGCACCTCCATCACCACCCCGCTGCCAAACAACTCACGCAGGTGGGTCAGGACGTCATCGCACAGCCGCGCATACTGGGCCTGCTCGTCCACCGCCACAAAGACTTGTTTGGGCCGCCCCCGACCCTCGTTTTTCTCGGTGCGAGCGCGAACCAAGCCCTCGCGCTCTAAGTCCTCGAGGTGGCGGTGCACCGCCACCTTGCTGATGCCTAAGTTCGAAGCCAGGTCGCCCGCGCAACAGGCTTTGGAGCGCAGGCGCTCGAGGATGCGCAGTTTGGTTTCTCCCATTCCGACCGCCATAACCCACCTACGCCATCGGCAGCAGCATGTACGACTGCACCGAGAGCTGCCCGGCCAGGTTACGGGCCACCTGCCGCAGTGCCCTGGCCTCGTCTGATTCAGGCGCACTCACCACCACCGGAACCCCGCGGTCCCCGCCCTCGCGCACCGAAATCGCCAGGGGAATCTCGCCCAAGAAAGCGGTCTTGTAGCTCTCCGCCATGCGGTGTCCGCCGCCCTGGCCGAAGATGTGAAGGCGCCCGCCGTTTTGCTCCAAGTAGGACATGTTTTCCACGATACCCAGGATCGGCACCTGGACCTTTTTGAAGCCGTCCACCGCCCGCTCGGCATCTATACGGGCCACGTCCTGCGGGGTGGTGACGATCACCGCGCCGGAGAGCTTGGCGAGCTGGGAGAGCGAAAGCTGCACGTCGCCGGTCCCCGGCGGCATGTCCACGATCAGGTAATCCAGTTCGCCCCAGGCCACGTCGCTCAGGAATTGCTTGATCGTGCCGTGCAGGATGGGGCCGCGCCAGACCATGGCCTGACCCGCGGGGATGAGGTTCGCGATGGACAAAAGCCTGATGCCGTAGCGCTCCAGGGGAACCATCTGTTTTTGCTCGTTGACCCGCAGTTTTTCAGCCTGTGTGCCAAACATCTGAGCCTGCGACGGGCCATAGATATCGGCGTCGAGCAAGCCCACCTTGGCTCCGTCGAGCGCCAGGCTGATGGCTAAGTTGGCCGCAACCGTGCTCTTCCCTACCCCACCTTTGCCCGAAGCCACCGCGACGATGTACTTGACCCCGGAGATGGCTGTAGCCCCGGCGGGGCGCACCGTCGCGCCGAACTGCACCTCGACTTTGGCTGCCCCGATGCGGGAGAGGGCCGCCCGCACGTCGCCCTCGATCTGGCCCTTGAGCGGGCAGGCGGGGGTGGTGAGGTTGATCTTGACCCCCACCGCGTCGCCTTCAACGACAATTTTTTCCACCATCCCCAAGCTAATCAAATCCTTGTGCAGCTCGGGATCGTTGACAGACTTGAGCGCCTCGAGCACCGAGGCTTGGGTAATTAGACTCATCTCGTGTTCACATTATGCCCCTAAATGCCGTATGGAAGAGGTCAGAGGTTACATTGGAGGGGCGCCAAGGGTCAAAAGCAGTTGACGGTCAGTCGCAAGAAGAGGCCTCTTTTCAAGGTTTGACCTTCGGCCCCGGTGCACCAAGCTACGGTATTCACGAGGGGTGGGTGTACGATCAAGGTATGGATGTGTTGGAACGCGCCGTGAGCGGCGAAGCTCTCTCCACCAACGAAATCGTCGGCCTGTACCGCCTACCCTTGGCGGACCTTGCCGCCGCCGCCCACGAGGCTCGGCTCCGACGCGCTCCGGCGGATGTGGTCACCTACCTGATTGACCGCAACATCAACTACACCAACATCTGCAACGTAGCCTGCAACTTCTGCGCCTTCTACCGCACCAAACGCCAGGGCGATGCCTACGTGCTTTCCCACCAGGAGATCGGGCACAAGATCGAAGAGCTGATGGCGGTGGGCGGGCGGCGCATCCTGATGCAGGGTGGGGTGAACCCCGCGCTGCCCTTCGAGTGGTATCTAGACCTGCTGCGCTACCTCAAGACCCACTACCCCGAGGTGCGGATTGACGCCTTCAGCCCGGAGGAAATCTTGGGCCTCGAGAAAATCACCGGTCGAGGGGCTAAAGACCTCCTCGGAGACCTCCAAGCCGCCGGTCTGGACGGGCTTCCCGGCGCGGGCGGGGAGATTCTGGTGGACGAGGTGCGGGCCAAAGCCGCTCCAGCACGTATCAGAAGCAGTGATTGGTTCCGCATTCTGGATACGGCGCAAAGCCTCGGCCTGTATACCATTGCCACGATGGTGATCGGCTTCGGAGAGACCTATGAGCAACGGGCGCAGCACCTCGTCACCATCCGCTCTCAGCAGGAAAAGGCGCTGCGGGAGTACGACAACGGCTTCGCGGCGATGGCGATGTGGACGCTGCAAACCGAGCACACCCGGCTCAAGGACAAGGCTCCCGGAGCCACCGCCCATGAGTACCTGCAACAGCTTGCGGTAGCGCGACTGGCCCTCAACAACATTCCCAACCTGCAAGCCAGTTGGCCTAGCATGGGGTTCAAGGTGGCCCAGACCGCGCTATATTACGGTGCGAACGATTTTGGCTCTACGATGCTCGAGGAAAACGTCGTCAGTGTCGCTGCCGGGCACAACCGCACGAATGCGACCCTCAAACAAATTATCCGCCACATCTCCGATGCTGGGTTTACCCCCGCCGAGCGTGACCCGTACTACACCATCCTGCGCTACCCCGATATCGAAGCCGTGCTGAACGAGAAAGAAGCCGAGCCGGTTGCTCTGCCGATGGCCTGAGCATGACCCCCGCTAGTTTCTAAACACCACGTCCTCGCGCCGGAAACTTCGCACCGCCAAACCCAGCGCCAGCGCGGCATAAGCCAGCGTACTAATCCAAGTCAGCGTGACCTGCCAAGGCTGCGCCGAGCCTTTGACCAAGCCGTCCAGCAGGAGCATCACGTTGAAGGCGGGGATGAGGTAGAACCAGGATTGTTGGGTCAGGAAATCCGAGAATTGCAACATCAGGAGCGGGATGATGAACACCAGCAGGAGCGGGGCCATTAAGCTTTGGGCCTCCTTGTAACTCCGCGCGTAAACTCCCAACGAAAGTTGCACCGAGACCATCAAGGCGGCGAACAGGATGCTGGTGGCGAGGAGTGCGCCGTAGGCCCAGGGCTCGAGGCTCAACCCGCCACCGATATTTGCGTTCTGGCGCTGCAAAAGCGGGGCAAACAGGCCGCGCACCACCGTCCCCCCCAGCACAATCCCGATGACTCCGGCCAAAGCCGCCGTCAGCGCCACCGTCAACGTCGCCAAAGCCTTGCCGATGACGATTTGCGAAAGCGGGACCGGGGCCGCGAGCAGGGCTTCCAGAGTCCCCTTTTCCTTCTCCCCGGCGGTAGAGTCTATGGCGACGGCCTGCCCACCGTTCAAAATGAAGATGACCAAAAAGTAGGGAATGAGAAAGGCAAAGATGCCCGCCGCCCGCTCCTGGACCCGCGAAGCATCCTGGGTACGGATCTGAACGGGCTCGAGAATCTCGGTAGAAAGCCCTTTGGTGCGCAGGGTTTGTGCCACGAGTTCATCCTTGTAGTTGCGCAG
The DNA here is from genome assembly GCA_040290005.1 of Meiothermus sp. Lineage (GTDB taxonomy): Bacteria > Deinococcota > Deinococci > Deinococcales > Thermaceae > Meiothermus. Next base: position 6,810 of record PSMF01000089.1, on the reverse strand, counting down.
GGCGGTCTCGAGCTTGCTCACCACCAAACTGCTCTGGGTCGCGCCGGAGAGCCGCCCATAAATGGTGAACGTCCCGCCCTGGAAGCGCACCGCCGCCTGAACTTTTTGCTCGCGCACGTCGGCTTCGGGGCTCTGAGTCGGGATGGGTTCAACCTTGGCCTGGCGCAGGCGCTGGAGCGCCGCCTCAGGTACGTCCTGGACACCGACTTGCTGTACCTTCTCTTGAGTCTGCCGGGCCGCATTACCAAAGAACAACAAGGGGCCGTACATCAGAATAGGCATCAGCAGAATCGGGAGAATCAGCGTGGTGAAAATTACCCGCCGCTCCCGCAAAACCGAGAGCATCTCCTTGATGTAAATGCGAACGACGGCGCTCATGCGGCCTCCTCGAGGCGGCGGATAAAGGCCCGCTCCAAATTACCGTTCCCCAGCCTCAAAGCATCATCCTTAGTGCCCTCGTAAACGAGCTTTCCCCGGTTAATAAACCCCACCCGGTCGCAGACCTCCTCGGCCTCGCTCATCACGTGGGTGGAATAAATCAGCGATTTGCCCAGCGACTTGTACTCGAGCACGAAATCCAGCAGGGCCCGGCGGGCGAACACATCCAGCCCGGCGGTGGCCTCGTCCAGGAGCAGCACGGGGGGCTGATGCAGGATGGCCCGCGCGATCACGGTCTTCTGCCGCATCCCGGTGCTCATCTCGCGCACCAGCTTGTCCAGCACGTCATCCATCCGCAACAGATGGGTGACCCACTCGAGCCTATGGTCGAACAAGCGGCCCTCCACCCCGTAAAAGCTGGCGAAAAACCGCAAGACTTCCCGCCCGGTCAGCCGCTCGTAGACCTGCATCCCACCGTTGACAATGCCCAGGTTGCGGCGGACCTCGAGGGGCTGCTGGCGAATGTCGTATCCAGCGACGTTCGCTGTACCTTCGCTCGGTTGTAGTAACGTCGCAAGCATCCGCAGGGTGGTGGTCTTCCCTGCCCCGTTCGGCCCCAGCAGGCCATAAACTTCGCCTGCCCCCACGCGAAAACTCAAGGCGTCTACCGCCCGGAAATGGCGGTATCGTTTGCTCAGGTTCTGGGTTTCTACCACTTCCTCAGTCTGCCATGAAAAAAGTGGCCTCCCCTCGAGGCCACTTTTCGGTGAGCCTGCCCTTACTGGCAGGCCCCCGCGGCAGGCTGGCTGAGGTTGTAGTCGGGGAAACTCTCCCCCTGGAAAGGCACGTTCGAGGCGTTGGAGCTGTCGTAGCCGTTCCAACCCTTTTTCACCGTGAGGGTGGTGGCGACGCTCCCGCCGACGAAGAAGAAGGTTTTCGAACCATCCGAGTTCGAGTACAGGAGGTACTTGTTACCGCTGTCCGAAATGGCCTCGCCGTTGTCAATCTTGCTGTTGGCGTTGGCATCGCAGTAGGCGTAGACCCGGTAGGCGCCTTCGTTGGCCTTCTGGGGCAGCTCGAGTATGTAGCTCTTGAGCTGGGTGATGTTCTTAATCTCGGTCTGGTTGTCGTAGGTTGGAACCCCACCCTGCCCGATGCCAACTAAGGCCAGCCGGGTTTTGGACTGGTTTACGCCAGTCCAGTCCCCGGTAAATGAACCCAGCACCTGCGGCCCGCCCACCCCGGGCAGGAGCCCGCAGCTTGCCAGCAATCCACCTGCAACGAGTAACCAAAGTCTGCTCTTCATAGCTTGAACCTCCGCCCTGACGGTACGGGGGGAGGCTGAAAGAAAGCGGTGTGATGGCTGATTAAGCGCTGTCGGACAGATTAACTTGGGTTTTAGGTTGGGTACATTTAGCTCTCGTCTTGCAGCCGCTCCGCCGTCCAGCGCACGAACGCTTCTACTTGGGCAACGGTCGCCTTATCAAGCACTCCACCTGCGTTCCATGACTGTGACTGGGCGATAAGGCTACGCCAAGGCTCTTGGAGGGTCTCTTGCGCCCATCGCACCGCTTTTGGTTTGCTGGATAATTCGCCCTGGGCAACGGTATACAAAACGCGGCACATGGTCTCGACCACGAAGCGCATCTCACCCGCATGGGTGCGCCAGTCGGGGTTATCCCAAGTATTTACCCACTCGAGCCAATCCTCCCGCAAAACCTGCCGCGTCGCCGCAACCATCTCCCCCTTTGAGATCGGAGGAATCAGCCCTTTGGGGTCAGGGCCAAAGAGCCTTACACCGCGCTCCCGTACCGTCCAGAACTCCAAAACCCAGTTGGCCCCCAGCGCTTTCCACTTGAGCTTCTCACCTGCGCCGCGCTCGAGGGCCGGATACTCCCGTCTAGGACGGAAGTTCAAAATAGCGTGTAGAGGGATATACGCTAGTTCAACATCATTAGTGTAGCGGTTGGGCAACCTCTGGATTTGCTCGTGCATCGCAGCCAGTCGCGTGAAATCCTCGCCGGAAACAAGCTCCTTTGTGATGACCAGCAAATCCACGTCGCTGGTCTCGGGGTTGAAATCGCCCAGCGCGAGCGAACCTTTGAGGTAGAGGCCCTCGAGGTTGTCTGCGAGAACAGACTTGATTTGCCTCACGAGCGTTTCGATGATCTCTTGCACGTCTGGGTTTGGATACATCGGCGACCTCGGCTAGGGCGAACACAAAGGTTCGCCCCTACAGTTTGCCCTTCTAGCCCGTCCGCTTGAGCTTCCCGGTGCGCTTGGCCCAAACCTCGGCCTGGTGGAACACGAAAAGCCCTGCCGGGATCAGGATTATCCCCATCAGCAGCAGGATTCCCAGCTCCGGCAGGACTGCGGAGAGTGGCGCTCCAATCAAATGACCGGGCGTGGAGTCGGGGTTGGCGATGCCCATCAGCTTGCGGCTGGCCTCGAGGGCATACGTCGCAGGCGACAGGTAAGCCAGCGGCTGCACCCAACCCGGCAACACGCTCACCGGGTAGTAGATGCCCGAAACCAGGAGCAGCACGCCCTGGAAGATGTTCGTAGCCTGTGCCCCGTTCTCCGGCGACATCACCGGGAGAATCGCGGCCATCAACCCCAGGCCCATAAAGGCCAAACTTGCGACCAGGAGAACCACGAGCACCCCGAACAAGTTGGCCCCGCTCACCGAGGTCTGGATAAATAGCACCAGCCCGACCAGGATGACGATGGTGCGGAGGATGCTGTAGATGACGGCGAAAAGCGAGACCCCGGTGAGGTGAATCAGGCGGGAGACCGGAGCCATGAAGGTATACTCCAAAGTTCCCTCCCAGCGCTCGTAGGAAATCGAGTTGGCGATCTCGTTGTACATCGCTGACAGAAACGACCACAGCAGCACGCCCAAGAGCAAGGTCAGGGTCAGGCGGAAATCCCCTTGGGCTTTGCCGATAAGCGCAATCGTCGCCGAGTTGACGATGGCATAGAAGACGAATACCAACACCCAGCTAAAGTAGCGCCGGGTCAGGTGCCAGTCGCGGAAAACAAAGGCCCACATGGGGCGAACAAATCGTTCAATCATAAGGCTCCCTTCGGTCGCATCAAGGGTCGAAGGTCGAAAGTCCAAGGTCTAAGGTCAAAACCGGGTTTGGGCCTTCGACCTTTGACCTTAGACCAGCGCTGCGTTCAACGGTCAACTTCCTCTTCCCCATCCTTCGCCATATCCTCACCGGTCAGGAGCATGAAGGCTTCCTCGAGCGTCCCTGCCCCGGACTGCGCTTTGAGCGTTTCCACCGTGCCCTCGGCGACGAGTGCGCCCCCAGCTAAGAAGCCGATGCGGTGGGAAAGCCGCTCGGCCTCGGCCATGTCGTGGGTGGTGAGGAGAATGGTGGTGCCCTCTTTTGAGCGTAAATCCTCGAGGAAGCTCTGCACCTCGCGGCGGCTCTTGGGGTCTAAACCCGTGGTGGGCTCGTCCAAAAGCAACAGCGGCGGATTGATCAGCATCGCGCGGGTGATGGCGATTTTCTGCTGCATCCCCCGGCTCATCTCCTCCAAGGGGTCGCCGAAGCGGCGTGACTCGATGCCGAGTCGCTCGAGGATCGCCATCGCGTTTTTCTCGGCGGCTCTAGGCTCGAGGCCGTAGAGCTGTGCCGCGTACAACAAGTTCTCCCGCGCCGAAAGCTTCTTGTAAAAAGCGGCATCCACGCTGACACGTCCTAGTAAGCGGCGCAGCTTGGTCTCGTCGTGGGGCAGCCGCAGGCCCATCATCCGCACCTCGCCGCCGTCGGGGACGAGCAGGGTCGAGAGGATGCGAATCAGGGTGCTCTTTCCCGACCCGTTGGGACCGAGCAGGCCGTAGGTTTCGCCCTCAAAAACGTTGAACGAGACCCCTTTCAAGGCCCATTCCTCCTTGAGCTTGCCGCGCAGTCCTTCGCGCTTGCGGAAGACTTTCTTCAGGTCGCGCACTTCCATCGCCAGCCGGGTTTGGGTGGGGGGCATCAGGGTCGTCATGTTCACCTTCACGTTATTCTCGGCAAGCTCGCCGCGCATCGGTCTTCCAACCGGCTAAAAGTTGGGCATCCAAACAAACCAGCGGCCCGAAGGCCGCCAGTTGTAAATGCGGGTTTCGGGTGGGCTTAGAACGCTAAGCCTTGAACCGGACAATCAGGATGAGGTCATTCATCAGCTCACCTACCAAAGGGCAGTGTACGCCATCATGCGCGTCTCACACAAGACCGGATTGCTGCATGTACCGAGTATATTTACCGGTTTTTGGGGCTGGTGGCCCGCGCAGGAACGAGGAAATGTATACATAAAAAAACCTCGTCCCAGACACGTCCCTTCCTAGCTTGCTCCCAGCCGCCCCAGCCAAACCCCGATAGCGAACACCAAACCCCCACCCAGAACGACCTGGACGACGGTTTTTCCGAGCGGGCTCTTCATAAAGCGGAAACGGATATAGGCGATGACGAGGAGTTCGACCACCACCACCACATAGGCCAGCAGCAGGGCGGTGTGCAAGTTTTGAATCAGGAACGGCAAGGTGTGGAACATGCCCCCTAGGAACGTTGCTCCGCCGGTCACCCCGCCCCGAATGAGCGGGCTACCGCGCCCGGAAATTACCCCGTCATCGGAGAGGGCTTCGGCCAGACCCATGCTGATGCCCGCCCCCAGCGAGGCCGCGAAGCCCACAAAAAAGGCGTCGTGGGGCTTGCCGGTGAGAGCGGCGGTGGCGAAGATGGGGGCCAGGGTCGAGACCGAGCCATCCATCAACCCTAAAAGCGCGGGCTGGACAATCTGTAATACCGTTTTATGCTCATCGGCTCGAGTCATGTCTTGCTAATAGTAATCATTCGCAATAAGAAGGTCAACTGCGATTTGTGCCATCTACTTCCCGAGTAGCGGTACGGCAGAAATCCCCCGTCCATCGCCAGGTGTTGGTGAAGCATGGGACCTTTGGCGACGTCGGATGGCCCCCTTAGTAAGGGGGCAAAGCACAACAACCCCCCTTGGGCACATATGAATTGGCTCCTGTCCAGGACATTATTTGTAGCGGACATGAGGGGAAGTACCCGCAGGGCGGAGATGCCGGTTTCGCCGCGCAGCGGGGTGGGGTTTGCAGTTGGCCTTGGCCCGTTCAGAATATGTTCCGCTCGAGCCCCACGCGCGCCATAGAAAACCGCTGGTAGCGCAGCGAATCAATATCTAAGCTTTGTGCCCGGCCTTCCACGACTTCCTCCGCCATCAACCGCCCCACGGTTGCGGCTTGTTGCACACCGTGCCCGGAAAACCCGCAGGCGTTGACCCAGCCCTCCACGCCCGGCATCCGGCCCAAAATGGGGTGGTGGTCGGGGGTGATCTCGTAATACCCCCACCAGGAAGCCTTGCGGTCCAGGTTGGTCTGCTGAAGCCAGGGAAACCGCCGCAGACCGGTTTCTAAGGTGGGCTCGAGCCAGTTCCAGTCCATCCCTTCGGCCACCCCCAGGTCCGCGGGGTTGCTCCGGCCCATGATCAAGCGCTCGCCCTCCGAGCGGAACCAAAAACCGCTGGTGAGGTCAATGGTAAGCGGGTAAAGGTGCGACCAAGCCAGCGGCCCGGTGGTATACACCATGCGCCGCGCCGGTTGCACCGGGATTTCCAGCCCAGCCCTCCGTCCGACCTCACCGGCCCAGGCTCCCGCGGCGTTGAGGACGTAAGGCGCTTCAAACTCTCCCCTGCTGGTCTCGAGCCTCCAACTTTCCCCTACCGGGCGGGCCCGCAAAAGCTCGGCTTCGAGGTGAATCTGAGCGCCAAGCTCCTTAGCCCGTCGCAAATACTCCATGGTGATGCCGTGGGGGTCCACCGTGCCGTCTGCCGGGCCAAACGTCACGCCCCCCAACCCCTCGGGGTCAAACTCGACGATACGCTGAGCCTCCTCCGGCGATAGCTCCTCGACGGGTACACCAAGTTCGTGTTGCAAGGCTACACCCTTCCTATGCCCGGCCCAATCCATCTGGGGAACCAGCAAAAGATACCCGACTGGTTTATAGGCTGCTTCGGGCATATCCCGATATTCCTGAATGCTTCTCCAGGACAACAAAACGTTGGTCGCCTCGCTGAACTGAACCCGTACCCCAGCGGCACTTTTCCCCGTCGAACCCATCGCCGGGGCGTCGGAGCGCTCGAGCACCCGCACCTTTAGCCCGCGCTCGGCCAGGCGGTAGGCACACGCCGCTCCAATAATCCCCGCTCCGATGACCAGGACATCCGTAGTTTGCGCCGTCACAAACGTAGCATAACGAGATTCCCTTCGGTTTCGTAGGGGAGCACCAGGCATCGCCTCCAGCGACCGGCTCGGCCGGAAGCCTGGGGCTCTACCCACGGCGCGCGTCCGCCGTCAATGCTATCAATGAAAACATTGTCATGTTGAGCCAAAGCGAAACATCCCATACGCGCGTC
>PSMF01000088.1:0-15096 GCA_040290005.1 Meiothermus sp. | reverse complement strand
CAACTTCACATATCGCGCTGCTGGCATTTCGTAATACTACCATGGAGATACTTAGCCCAGGAACCGCTGGGGAATAGGGGCTTTAGCGCGGCCCGTATACGGACATTTAGTTGGTAGCGTTCGTGTAAGAGGGCACTGAGGAGCAGGACTCCAACCGCAACACTTCCCGCGGCGATGGCGGCTTTGCTCAAGGCAAACACCGCAAAGTCGAAGAACGCCCCTGCGATCACGCTGTTGATCACCGAGACCATGCCTGCGGCGGTGAAGAGGAGCTGCCAACGGGTCTGCCGCACCCCGAAGGTGTGCAGCGCCCCAGCCACGCCGTCGTTGGAGGATAGAACGAAGTAGTCGGCCATCTCAGGGACGAGCCCCAAGTAGAAATGCCGGATGCGGTTGATGCCTCGGGCGTAGGTGATGTCCTCGATGCTCGACTGCAACACCCGCTCGAAGGTGAAGAACTCGAGCACGAAGGGCAGTGTGAACAGGATTAGCCCGAAGAGGACAAAGGTTTGCCTGGCGTCTCGCCCGATAAAGCCGAGTGCGATCAGACCGCTGCTGACCGTGCCCAAGAGGATGCTGATGCGCCCATTGCGCTCGCTCGCTGTGGTGGACCGCGCACCTTGCAGGGTGGAGTGCTCGGTGGTGAGGAAGAAGAGGATTTGCCCCACCTGCGCGTTGCTAAACCGCTTTTATTGCTCCACGTTGTACCCCCGCCTGAGCCTAACACGGGTTCTCCCCGGACTCAGCCAGGACTCAGATACATTTCAACTCCCCTCCCTAACCTCAGTAGGGGAGGTACAACATGGCTAAGGTATACGCGATTTTCGACGATGATGACGCGCTTCAGCAGGCTACCGCCAACCTTGACTACAAGGACTACGAGATCATCGTGCCGGAGGAGAATTCAGGCCAGCCCAGTGGTGACCCCGAGGGGGACGTGGGAAAGGCCGCAGGGGTGCCTGTCATAGCCGGGACGTCAGCTATGGGGGGCTCGAGCACGGTCGTGCCCATCCTGGTAGAACGGGATCTCTCGGCAGACCGGAGTGCCACTGATGACTACGACCGGCGGCTCGACGACCTCCCGGAAGACGAGCGGCGCAGCTTCAGAAACGCGCTGAAGGATGGTTCGCAGATCCTGATCGTTAAGCGGGCCGACGAGAACACCGTCCAGATGCTCAAGGATGCGGGAGCTTCGTCGGTCTCGAGCCGCTAGGAGTGTTATGGCGTATGGTCAAACTCTACGCGGTTTTCCCGGATGAGGATACCCTGCGCGCTGCCAGCTTTAAGTTAGGCCTTAACAACGATGCCGAGGTGATCTCGCCGCCCAACGCCGTAAAGGAGAGCCAGGGCCGGGACACCAACGCTGCGGGGATCGATGCCGAGACCATGGACAACTTCGGCGAAGACCTGACCGAAGACCAGCGCAGTCGGTTCGCTTCTGCGCTGGCTGAGGGCTGCCACATCCTGGTGGTCTACGATCCCGAGGCGGGTTTGGCCCAGAAGCTCGAGGCGGCGGGGGCCAGCCAGGTGGTAGGGTAGAAGCCACCGCTTCTTGCCTGAGGGGGTCTAAGTCCGGCTAGTATAGCCGCGCCGGATATAGAGTAGGGGGTCGGCGGGGTTGGCGTTGGCAATGAGGAGGGCATTGGCTTCCTCGCTATCCATCTCGAACAGGGCAGCGTACTGTGAGGGGGGGAGCACCGACTCGTAGAAGTGAGTTACCCCCCTAGCCTGGAACCACTGCACCATCTCGCGCAGCACGTCGTCGCCCTCGGGGCCGAAGCGCGGACCGAAGGCATCCATGCTCAGCACACGGTGTTTGCCCTGTCGTACGAACACCGCATAGCGGGCGTTTTTGCGCTGGTCCTGCCAGTCGGTCACGAGGGTGACCACTGCCCCGTCAAACTGTATACCCTTGAGGGCTTCCTTGAGGTTAGTGAAGGTTGCGTGGGGTGCGCCTCGGGTTCCGACGAGTTCCATAGGCGCATTCTACGGGGTTTAAGGCTCGACCTTCACGCCCCGCCAGAAGGCCACCCGCCCCTTAATCTGCCGGGCTGCGTCCTTAGGCTCGGGGTAATACCAGGCCGCGTCCCGATTAGTCTGTCCACTCACCTTCAGGCTGTAGTAGCTCGCCTGACCCTTCCAGGGGCAAACCGTGCGGGTGGGAGAATCTTCCAGGAACTCTTTCTTAACCGACTCAGCGGGGAAGTAATGATTTCCCTCAATTACTACTGTGTCGTCTGACTCCGCGATGACCTGGCCGTTCCAGATGGCTTTCATGAGGAATAGGGTAGATCTGGGGTGAGTGCGCGAGCGTATCGGGGCTTACGGAAGGGTTAGTTAAACGTTGAGCCTTGAACACAAAAAGAGACCCCAGACGGAGGGTTTCTTGGCGTCCGATGTACGGTCCAACGTGGCAGAGCCGCCTACGGCAGCATGAACGAGACGAATTTGGTCTCCAGGTACTCCTCCAGCCCCCAATGTCCGCCCTCGCGTCCCAGGCCACTGTTTTTATAGCCGCCGAAGGGCAGATTGGAGCCCATCGCGCTTGGCACCGGGTCGTTGACTCCGACGATGCCATACTCGAGCGCCTCCGCCACCCGGAAGGCCCGCGAGAGGTCGCGGGTCCAGACGTAGGCGGCCAAGCCGTAGTCGGTGTTGTTGGCCCAGGCTACGGCCTGTTCCTCGTCCTCGAAGGGCATCAGTGGGGCGACCGGCCCGAAGGTCTCTTCCTCGAGCACCCGCATCCCTGGCTGGATACCGGTGAGCACGGTGGGGGCATAGAGCAGCCCGCCCAGTGCCTTACCGCCGGTTTTGATTTTGGCACCCTTGGCAACCGCGTCCTCGACGTGTGCGCGCACTTTGTCCAGGCCCTGCTGTTCGACCAGCGGCCCCACGTTGGTGGCCGGGTCGAGCGGGTCGCCCACCTTGAGCCCCTCCACCGCCTCGGCTAAGGCGTCGGCGTAGTCGGCCTCGAGCTTCTTGTGGACGTAGATGCGGTTGGTAGTCACGCAGGTCTGCCCGGCGTTGCGATACTTGGAGAGGAGGGTGAACTGCACGGCCTTCTCGAGGTCGGCGTCCTCGAAGAGGATGAAGGGGGCGTTGCCGCCCAGCTCGAGGCTGATCCGCTTCATGGTGGGGGCACTCTGGGCATAGAGGATCTTGCCCACCGGAGTGCTGCCCGTGAAGGTTACCTTGCGGATGCGCATATCCTCCATCAGCACCTTGGAAACCGGTACCGGGTCCAGCGCAGGCAGCACTTGCAGCGTTCCCGCCGGGCCTCCGGCTTCCTCCCAGAGCTTCGCCAGGTACAAAGCGCACAAGGGGGTCTGCTCGGCAGGCTTGATGACGATGGTGCAGCCCGCTGCGAGCGCTGGGGCAGCCTTGCGGGTGATCATGCTGGTAGGAAAGTTCCAGGGGGTCACCGCGTACACCGGCCCGACCGGCTCGTAGAGGGCCATCTGGCGCTTGGCGGGGAAGCGCGACTGCAAGACCTCCCCATTGACCCGCAAGCCCTCCTCGGCGCTCCACTCCACGAAGCTGGCGGCGTAGAGCACCTCGCCCTTGGCCTCGGTGATGGGTTTGCCCATCTCGAGCGCGGTCAGGCGGCCCAGCTCCTCCTGATGCGACAGCAGCAGCTCATTCCACTTGCGCAGCACCTTGGCCCGGTCGAAGGCGGTGAGCTTCTTCCAGCTCTTGAAGGCTTCTACAGCGGCGTCCGCGGCCCGCTGGGCCTCGGCCACTCCGCTGTCGGCCACCTCGGCCACCACCTCGCCCGAGTACGGGCTTCGTACAGTGAAGGTCTTGGCGGTCTTGCGCCACTCGCCGCCGACGTAGGCGTCCACCGGGAAATCGAAGTCTTTGACCATATAGGAACCTCGGAGGCTCAGCATACTCCCAGGCGGGTTTTGCGAAGCTAGGACGGGGGTCGCAATTGGAAAGTGGGCGGGGCGGCCTCTCGCCGGTATGAGAGCTTCAGTGCCCGTAGACGGCGGTGAAGCTGGTCTTCCCAATCGCGTTCCCGTTGATGTTGAACCCAGCCAAGGCTTGAGAAGCGTTAGCGGAGAGGTCGAGCTTGTCCACCTTCAGCGCTACAGCGTGAACATATAGCAGTGCGGCTTGTCGCCTTAGGACGGGCAGGGGCCGCCGCAGCCCGAAGCCTCGAATAACGTGGCGTACTGCACCGTCCCGGCGGGTAAATCCTTGCCCTCTGCGCTTCCAGCATCTTTGGGCAAACCTTTCGCGGCGGCGGGGATTTAGTGGGTGAACCCGCTGGCTCCGGTGGGCGCGTCGGGGTCGAGGCTCTTGGTACCTGCGGGAGACCGGGCCACTCCCAGGCGGGCGATGGGTTCTGCCCGGCGCAGCCAAAGCTGTTAAAGACAAAGTCGGATTTAATTGTCGAGCCTGCCGAGATGTCTGGGCTTTGCACTCTGAAGCCGGGGGTCTGAGCCCCCGCCAACGCCAAAAGAATGCTTGCGACCATATGATTCTGCGGGCTCGAGGTCGGGGTTTCCTTCTCGAGTCCCCAGACTCGCTACTTACCCCTCGAGCAGCTTCATGATTGCCTCAGCCAATGGTTTTGCCGAGGTCGGGTTCTGGCCCGTTGCCAGCCGCTCACTGACTTGAACGTTGGGCTGGAAGTTGGGAGCGGCGACGTGATTCGCGCCGCGCTCCTCGAGCTTGCTCTGGAGAAGGAACGGCACAGTGTTCGTGAGCCCGACGGCCTCCTCCTCGGCGTTGGTGAATGCCGCCAAGGTCTTGCCTTTGACCAGAAATTCTCCGTTGGAGAGCTGGATATTCACCAGTCCCGCAGGTCCGTGGCAGACCGCGGCAACCACTCCGCCGTTCTCGTAGATGTGGGCTGCAATTTTGGCGAGCTGAGGGTTGTTGGGGAAATCCCACATCGTTCCGTGGCCGCCCACGTAGAAAATCACGTCGTAGTCGGCAGGATTAACCGCATCTGGGGTGAGGGTGTTGGTGAGCTTGGCCTTGACTTCAGGGTCCTCGAGGAACCGCACCTGCTCGGCATCGTTGGCGTTATATCCGTCCATCGGGGGCTGCCCGCCCGCTGTACTGACGAAATCCACGCTGTATTCCCTGGCTTTAAACACCCAGTAGAGGTGTGCTGCCTCAGGCACGTAGAAACCAGTCTTGCGCACCCCGCCGAGATCTGAGTAGCTTGTGAGCACCATTAGTACGCGCTTGTTCATGGCTGTCTCCTTCGGTTTGGGCTCATCCGCGGCCGGAACCTGAGACTGAAGGTAGTTCTGTTTCGTTCATAAATCAAATGAACAAAAGCAATAAAATCCATAAAAAAAGTTATGGTTAACCTCGAGCAGCTCCGCACCTTCCTTGCTGTCTACCGGGCTCGCTCAGTCTCTAAGGCTGCCGAAGCCCTTAACCTGACCCAGCCGGCCGTGACGAAACAACTCAAGAGCCTCGAAGCCCGCTTGGGGAAGCCCCTGTTCACCCGTGTCCCCAGGGGAGTGATTCCTACCCTCGCGGCGGAGGCGCTGGCAAGGGAAGCTGGAATCCACCTGGATGCGCTCGAGGCTCTGTCTAGCACCTTCAAGCTCGGGGCGCGCACGCTTGAGGGAACAGTTTACCTAGGCGGGCCGGGCGATTTCCTGGGCGCAAAAGTCTTGCCCGCGTTGGCTGGTCTGCACGAGCAAGGCGTCAAACTGCGGGTCAAGCTGGGGATGCCCGAATCGCTCGTCGAAGAACTCGAGGCGGGCGCGTTGGACTTAGTGATTTCGACGGTGCGGCTGAGTCGGAAGGGGCTCGAATTCGTCCCCGTCTATCAGGAGACTTTCGTGCTGGTCGCAGGGCTGTCTTGGGCGGGGCGACTGAGCGCGGTCAACGCTGAGACTTTGGCAAAGGTTCCACTCCTGGCCTACAGCGAGGATTTACCGATCCTGCGCCGCTACTGGCGGCAGGTTTTGGGGAAAAACCTCCAGGACAGCGCCTCAGTAGTTATCGAGGATTTGCGGGCCTTGGCGCTGGCGGTGCAGAGTGGTGCGGGGGTCAGTGTGTTGCCGCGCTACATCGTGGAGGACGCGATTGCTTTGGGCCGGTTGGTCCAGCTTCTCAAGCCCGCGAAGCCGCCGACGAACACGCTATATTTAGCCTCGAGGCTCATCTCACCGCATCCCCGCGCCACCTTCGTCCGCCAGTTACTGCTGGACGCCGCCCGCAGCTGGTGAATGTCCGGGGACGGCGGTAGACTCATCGTATCGGTTCTGCCGATAACTTTAGGAGGACACATGCGAAGGCTAAGTTGGATGATGGCTCTAGCCCTTCTCAGCACGTTAGCGACGGCCCAGGTCCCGGCAAGCAAAGCCCTCACTGCCCTTGGTAAGCCCGAGGGCCAGCTCAAGATTATCGCCTGGCCCGGCTACATCGAGCGTGGCGAGTCGGACAAGAGCTACGACTGGGTGACGCCTTTCGAGAAGAGCACCGGCTGCAAGGTCAGCGTCAAGACCGCGGGTTCCTCCGACGAGATGGTCTCCCTCATGAACCAGGGTGGCTACGACCTGGTGACCGCCTCGGGCGACGCCACGCTGCGGCTGATCTATGGCAGTAAGGTCCAGCCCATTAACTGGAACCTGATCCCCGGCACCAAGACCCTCGACCCGCGGCTGGTGAATGCTCCTTGGTATACCGTGAACGGGGTGCGCTACGGGGTTCCCTACCAGTGGGGCCTGAACGTGCTGGCCTACAACACCAAAGCCTTCAAGACCCCGCCGGATAGCTGGAAGGTGGTCTTCGAGGAAACCACCCTCGCTGATGGCAAATCCAACAAGGGCCGCATTCAGGCCTACTACGGCCCCATCTACATCGCCGACGCCGCCCTCTACCTGATGAAGACCAAGCCCGAACTGGGCATCAAAGATCCCTACGAGCTTACCGAGGCTCAGTACCAGGAGGCGCTCAAGCTCTTACGGGGGCAGCGCCCGCTCGTCCAGCGCTACTGGAACGACGCCAACGCTCAGGTCCAGGACTTCACCAACGAGGGCGTGGTGGCTTCCACCACCTGGCCCTTCCAGGTGAACACCCTCCAGGCCAACAAGCAGCCCATCAAGAGCGTGGTACCAAAGGAAGGGGCCACCGGCTGGGCCGACACCACCATGATGCACGCCGATGCCAAGAACCCTAATTGCGCCTACAAGTGGCTCGAGTGGACCATGAATCCCAAGGTTCAGGGCGACGTGGCGGCTTGGTTTGGCAGCAACCCGGTGGTGCCTAAGGGCTGCACCGCCAGCACCCTGCTGGGGGCGGAGGGCTGCAAGACCAACGGCTACGAGAACTTCGCCAAGGTCTACTTCTGGAAAACCCCGATTGCCAACTGCAAAACTCAAGGCGGCAAGTGTGTGCCCTACAGCCGCTGGGTGACGGATTATGTAGCGATACAAGGAGGCCGATAGTTCCCTCTCCCTGCGTCCGCTACGGGAGAGGGTTAGGGTGAGGGTGCGAGCGAAGCGAGTAAAGTTGCACCGCGCGGCAAGTACGAAACCTGCGGTTTCGACCCCTCGCCCGGCCAAAGACGTGGAACGCTGCGCGTCTTCTCCCACAAGGGGAGAGGAGAAATGCTTTTATGGATAATGCTGTCCAGCTCGTCAATCTATCGTGTGTCTTCGGCTCGGTGAGGGCTGTGGACGGGGTGAGCCTCGAGATTCACCCGGGCGAATTCTTCTCGATGCTGGGGCCATCGGGCTCGGGGAAAACCACCTGTCTGCGGCTCATTGGCGGGTTCGAGGCGCCCTCGAGCGGGCAAATCCTGCTCTTCGGGCAGGACGCTAGCAAGCTGCCGCCCTACGCGAGAGACGTCAACACGGTCTTCCAGGACTACGCCCTGTTTCCCCACATGAACGTTCTGGACAACGTGGCTTATGCCCTGATGGTGCGGGGCGTGCCGCGCCCTGAGCGGCACAAGCGGGCGGGGGAGATGCTAGAGCTGGTCAAGCTCAGCGGGATGGAGAACCGCCGCCCCTCGCAGCTCTCGGGCGGGCAACGCCAGCGGGTAGCCTTGGCCCGTTCACTCATCAACCGGCCCAAGCTGCTCCTTCTTGACGAGCCGCTGGGCGCGCTCGACCTCAAGCTGCGCGAGGAGATGCAGATCGAACTTAAAGCCCTCCAGCGGTCCTTAGGTATCACCTTTATCTACGTTACCCACGACCAGAGTGAAGCGCTTTCGATGTCGGACCGGGTGGCGGTGTTCAACCACGGCAAAATTGAGCAGCTCGATACACCCAGGGGCTTGTACGGACACCCCAAGACCGAGTTTGTGGCGCGCTTCGTGGGGAGTGCAAACGTCCTCGAAGGCCACCAGATCGGCTTGGGGGAGGGCAAGTTTGCCCTGCGCCCCGAGCGTGTCAGAATCACACCAGGGAGCGAACCTGGCATGAACCGTCTATTAGGTAAGTTGCTCGATGTTCACTACCTGGGCTCGCAGACACGCTACGAGGTGGAGGTGGGAGGGACTCGAGTCACCGCTCTCACCGCCTCCGACGCCACTGTTATCTCGCTCGGCAGCACGGTCACGCTTTCGTGGGATGCTGCCTCGCTCCGCCCCTTGAGCGACGGGGTTTCCGGTCCCAAGCAAGAGGCCTCGGTATGACGGGGACGGTACAGAAGCCTCGAGGCGTGCGGCGCAGCCTTTCCGACCTGTTCTACCTGCGTCCCCGCTTCCTCTTGTTGCTCCTGCTCGTGCCGCCGCTGTTGTGGATGGGCATCATCTACCTCGGCTCACTCTTCAACTTGCTCCTGTACAGCTTTTACTCGATCAACGATTTCACCGGTCAGGTCGAGTACCGCTTCACCCTGGACACGCTCAGGTCGCTCTTCACCACGCCCGCCAACACCGACATAGTGATCCGCACCGTCCTGATGGCCCTGGCGGTGACGCTGGCCTGCGGTGTGCTCGCGTTCCCCATCGCGTTTTACATGGCGTTTTACACCAGGGGCAATGTCCGCACGATCTGGTACATGCTCGTGCTGCTGCCGCTCTGGTCGAGTTATCTGGTGCGGGTGTACGCGGGCCGCCTGATCCTGGCGCAAGAGGGCGTGGTGAGCTGGTTCTTCGCCCAACTGCACCTGTCCTGGCTGCTGGAAGCGATCCTCAAGACCCCGGTGCTGGGCGGGCCGAGTCTTTCGTCGTCGTACTTTGGGATGTTCCTGGTGTTCACCTATATTTGGCTGCCCTACATGATCCTGCCGGTGCTGGCAAGCCTCGAGCGTGTCCCCAAATCTCTCATCCAAGCCTCCGCCGATCTCGGGGCGCGACCCGGCCAGACCTTTCGCAAGGTCGTCTGGCCGCTCGCGGTGCCTGGCGTGGCGGCGGGGAGCATCTTCACCTTTTCGCTCACGCTGGGTGACTACATCATTCCGCAGGTGGTGGGGCAGCCGGGGTTCTTCATCGGGCAGATGGTCTACATTCAGCAGGGCACGGCGGGGAATATCCCTTTGGCAGCGGCGTTTTCGGTCGTTCCAATTGTAGTGATCACCCTGTATTTGCTGTTGGTTCGGCGATTGGGAGCGTTTGATGCGCTTTGAATCGATGCCCTTCCCCCTTGCGGGGGTAGGCGTGAAACGTTGCCTTAGCTGGCAGAGGTGCCTTAACCGCAGGGTTCGTAAAGGCTACATCATGCAAAGGCACTTGCCTATTGGCTCACTCCTTTACCTAGCCCTCTCCCAGGGCTACAAGGGGCTGTTGTGACCGCTAAACCCTCCCTTGCCCTGCGCCTCGCAGCAATCGCGGGCATCATCTTTTTACACTTCCCACTCTTGGTGATCCTGCTCTACGCCTTCACCACCGAAGACCGAACCTACCAATTTCCCCCGCCAGGGCTCACGCTGAAATGGTTTGGGGTGGCGTTTGCCCGGGCTGATATGTGGGACGCGCTGTGGCTCTCGGTGCGGGTGGCTGCCGTCACCACGCTCGTGGCACTTGTTCTAGGGACGATGGTCGCGGGGGCCATGTACCGCTTCAACTTTCTCGGCAAGGACGTGATTACCCTCTCGTTTATCCTGCCCATCGCCCTGCCCGGCATTCTCACCGGAATCGCGCTGCTGACCACGATCAAGCGGCTGGGCCTCGAGCCTTCCTTTTGGACCATTGTCATCGGGCACGCTACCTTCTGCATCGTCACGGTCTACAACAATGTGGTGGCGCGGTTTCGACGGATGTCCTACTCGCAGATCGAAGCCTCGATGGATTTAGGCGCTGATGGCTTCCAGACCTTCCGCTATGTCATCCTGCCAGGAATCGCCACCGCGCTCCTGGCGGGCGGGATGCTGGCCTTTGCACTCTCGTTTGATGAAGTCATCGTCACCACCTTCACCGCTGGGCAAGACAAGACCCTGCCGATTTGGTTCCTGAGCGAGCTTTTCAAACCCAGGGAAAGACCCGTCACCAACGTGGTCGCCATCTTCGTCACCGCCGTGACCTTCATCCCCATCCTGCTCTCGCAGCGTCTCACCCAGAGCGCTGAAGACCTACACGGGGGCGGGAAAACGACATGAGGCTTGTGGCAAATGGGAAAATCATTTAGATAAGGGAATGTCGTGTTGAGCGGAACGAGGTAGAGTCGAAGCATCTCACACGCACGTCCTTCGTCCAGTGCTCGGGTACAGAACGACGTTTTTGATGCCTGAGAGATCCCGTGCAGGAGCGCGTATCGGATTCTTCGCCGTTGCTCAGAATAACAACGGTTTTAGAAAGGAGTAGATAATGGCAACAAAAACCTTAATCGGCCAAACCAAAATGCTCGTCGGGGGCGAGTTCGTGACCGGGGAAGGGCAACCCCTGGACATCCTCAACCCAGCGACGGGCGAGACCTTGCTGAAGCTGCCCGAAGCTTCGGTAGAACAGGTCAAATCCGCCGTTGCTGCCGCTGAAAAAGCCTTTGACACCTGGTCGCAGACCACGCCCAAAGACCGCTCGATATTGCTGCTCAAACTGGCAGACAAGATTGACGAAAACGCCGAGGAGTTCGCAAGGCTCGAGTCCCTCAACTGCGGCAAACCCTATCAGGCCGTGCTTAACGACGAAATCCCTGCCATCTCCGACTGTTTCCGCTTCTTCGCGGGGGCCGCCCGAGCTATGACCGGCGCGGTCTCGGGGGAGTACCTGGCGGGCCACACCAGCATGATCCGCCGCGACCCCATCGGGGTGGTGGCCTCCATCGCCCCCTGGAACTACCCGCTGATGATGGCCGCCTGGAAGCTGGCCCCGGTGTTGGCGGCGGGCAACACCGGCGTCATCAAGCCGAGCGAGCAGACCCCGCTTACCACGCTCAAGCTGGCCGAGTTCCTGGCTGAGCTGTTCCCGGCAGGTGTCGTAAACGTTGTCACCGGCGTGGGCGAGACGGTCGGCTCGACCCTCATCCACGAGCCGGGCGTGCGGATGATCTCGCTCACCGGCGACGTGGGAACCGGGCGAAAGGTCTTGGAGGCCGCCACCTCGAGCCTTAAACGAACCCACCTCGAGCTGGGCGGCAAGGCTCCTGTGATCGTGATGGACGACGCCGACCTGGAAGCCGCTGTCCAGGGCATCAAAATCTTCGGCTACTACAACGCCGGTCAGGACTGCACCGCCGCGTGCCGGGTCTACGCGGGTTCTAAAATTTACGACAAGTTCGTCGCCGAGCTGTCCGACGCGGTGAAAACGATAAAAGTGGGGGCGCAGGAGGAAGAAGGGGTGGAGATGGGGCCACTGATCACCGAGCGGCAGCGGCAGCGGGTCGCTGGGTTTGTCGAGCGGGCCAAGATGCAGAAGCACTTGGAGGTCACGGCGGGTGGCGGTGTGCGTCAGGGCGCGGGGTTCTTCTTCGAGCCTACGGTGATCGCCGGGGCTTTGCAGGACGACGAGATCGTGCGGCGCGAGGTCTTCGGGCCAGTGGTGAGTGTGACCCGCTTCTCCGACACCGAGGAGGCGATTCGCTGGGCCAACGACTCGGATTATGGGCTGGCAAGCTCGGTCTGGACGCAGGACGTGGGCAAGGCCATGCGGATTGCCAGCAGGCTGCAATATGGCTGCACCTGGGTCAACACCCACTTCATGCTGGTCAACGAGATGCCCCACGGCGGGCTCAAATCCTCGGGCTACGGCAAGGACATGAGCATGTACGCGCTCGAGGACTACACCGTGGTGCGGCACGTGATGGTGAAACACTAAAGCCTCATCGGAGGTGCGTATGAAGGGTCTGGGTTTAGGGCTGGCGATGATAGCGGTCGCGGCGGCGATGTGGGCTTTTTCGGCCTCGAGCACCCCGCTCACGCTGAGGGTGGTCGAGCACGCCGATACCGATGCGGTCACCGACACCGGGGCCAAGGGCGACTCGGTGGGGGACGTGTTGACCTTCGCTAACAAAGTCTTTGACGCGGGCAACCGGAAGCAGATCGGGACCGACAACGGTCACTGCCTGAGGACCGTAGTAGGCCAGGCTTGGGAGTGTTTCTGGACGCTGACCCTGGGCAACGGCTCCCTGACCGTCGAAGGCCCCTTCTACGACACCAAAGACTCGGTGCTGGCGGTCACCGGTGGGACCGGGACGTACCTGGGAGCCAAAGGGGAGATGCGCCTCCACGCCCGTAACGCCAAGGGCACCGAGTACGACTTCGTGTACAGAATCCTCAAGTAAGGTCGTAGGAGTGGGAAGCTGTCCAGGGCTAGGCGATGAAGGTAAGTTTAGCGCAGGGAAATATGCGTTCTCATCCTGCTTACTACGATAAAAGGTGTGAGAATCCTGCTTCTCCTGTTGTTGGCGCTGACGTTAGGATTCGGTATGGCCCAGAACACGCTGGAAGGCTCTGAGTGGGAACTCGAGGCTATCGGCGGGAAGGCCGTCACAGCCGAGAAAAAGCCCACCTTCACCTTCACGCCAGAGCGGGTCAACGCCTTCTACAGCTGCAACCGGGGCGGGGGAACGTACACCGTCAAGGGTACGGCGATCAAGTTCGGGGCGCTGATGAGTACTAAGATGGCCTGTGGGGAGGCGCAGGACCGTCTCGAGACCGAATTTTCGCTGGCACTTTCCAAAGCCTTGCGCTACAGCCTCGGCTCGGACGGGACGACGCTGCGAATCCTGGGCGGCGGCAAATCGCTGACCTTCAAACGGATGAGCAAGTAAAGTAATGAGCTTACGAAGCCGGGGCGTAGGCTCCGGCTTTTTGTGTATACTGTATATACGAGGTGATATCAGTGATTACAAAAGTTTTTAGGAGTGGGAACTCGCAAGCCGTGCGTATTCCTAAAGAGTTGCAGCTCCCCGAGGGGAACGTGGAAATCCTCAAACGCGGCGACGAAATCGTGATTCGTCCGTTCAAAGGCCAGAGTGCGGCAATTTTATTTGACATCTTAGCGAGTATGGAAGGCCCTCTCGAGCGAGAAAATTTCAAATTCGAGGAACGGAGTCTCAAGCAGGGGAAGCGTAAAAAGAGGTGAGCTTTGTACCTACTTGACACCAACACCTGCATCTTCATCATCAACAATCGTCCACCAAAAGCTCGAGAGAAGTTCGCCACCATCGAGCTTACCGAGATGGCGATGTCCAGCATCACCCTATTCGAACTGGATTCCGCCTTTAGAAAAGGCAGCAAGGCGGCGGAGAATTTAGCACGGCTCGAGCAGTTCATCTCGCTCGTCCAGGTCGTTCCTTTCGATGCGATTGCGGCGCAGAAGGCCGGGGAACTCCGCCAGCATTTGCGTGAACAGGGTACGCCCGTCGGCGACCTCGACAATCTAATCGCGGGTCACGCACTATCGCTGGGGGCTACGGTCGTCACCAACAACCTGCGCGAGTTCGGGCGGGTTCCGGGGTTGGGGCTCGAGGATTGGCTTTCTGATTTGTAAACGAAGATTCCCTTCACAGGGATTTGCGGAAACAGACGATTCGCTCGACCTCGGCGTAACCCAGACGGGCGTGGGCCTGCTGGCTGAGGGCGTTGTGGAGTTCGGTATCCGAAGCCATCTCGGTGCAACCTTTCGCCCTCGCCCAATCCTCGGCGGCCTCGACCAGTCTCCGGCCCACCCCGCCCCGGCGGTGCTCGGGGGCGACATACCATCCCTCGAGATACCCCACCGGGCTCGTCCGGCAGCCCTCGGCGTAGTCGCGCAGGGAGACCTCGAGCCAGCCGATGAAACCGCCGCTCGAGTTCTCGGCGACGAGAATCTGGAACCGCTCCGGGCGGTCTAGCTGGTCCGTAACCTCAGATGCATCCGTCGCACTGGGCCACAAGGCTTGGCGTAAAGGTAGATAAACCTCGACCTCGTGCCTCTCGAGCGGGCGGACATTCATAAATCAGGGGTTCCGCCCACCGTCGTCCGGCTCACCGACAGGCTTTCCGGCTCGTGCAGACTGCCCTCGAGCATTACGAAATCCGTCCAGTACCCCGCTTCTAAGCGCCCTCGGTTTCCTTCGTCCCCCTGTGCAATCGCCGCGCCCGTCGTGTACGCCCAAAGTGCCTGCTCGAGGCTCACCTCGTTCCCAGCGCACAGCGGCTCTTTCAGCGCGGCGCGGAGGCCCACGAGCGGGTCCACTTGCCGGACTACCGGGCCGTCGCTCGAGAAGGCCACCGTCAGCCCTGCGTCGAACATGGCTTTCAGGTTGAAGCACCGGCAAAACCACTGGTCGGGCACGTAGCGTTCGTAGTTGGCCCGGAGTTCGTTCAAGAAAACCGGCTGAGGCACGGCGATAATCCCTAAATCTCGAGCCTTTGCCAGATGCTCCGGCCCAGCCAGCCCAAAGTGCTCGATGCGGTGGCGGGGCCCCGGAGAATCCCGATACAACCGCTCGTAGACGTTCAACACCTGGTTCAGCGCCCGGTCGCCGATGGCGTGGGTTCCGATGCGAAACCCAGCGCGGTGGGCCTCGAGCGCCAGCCCGTACAACTCCTCGTCCTCGAAGCGCAGGATGCCGTAGCTGGGCGGCTCCAAGGTCTTGTACGGCTGGGAAATCGCCGCTGTCGCGCCCGACAAACCGCCGTCGGCGAAGAACTTCACCGAGTCGCAGCGCAGCCGGTCAGAGACGTGCTTCTCGGGCAGCGGGAAGGTCTCGCTGCCCCCGTCCGGGCGGCGGATGTAGAGCAGGTTGACCCGGA
>PSMF01000087.1:0-15169 GCA_040290005.1 Meiothermus sp. | reverse complement strand
ATCTACGTGTAGAAGCCACCCTTCAAGCATAGTAGACTTTTACGACAGCCTCTAAATCCCTGGGGGTGGCTCGAGGGAGGAAGTCTTGAGCCACCCAATTTGTCTGGGTTAAATGGCTATCGCTAAGCTTCAGGTACAAGAAATAAAGGAAATGGCCGGACGTGGAATCGTGGTACTAGGATAAATTCTTGAAAGGAAAGTCAAGACCGGGTTTCGTACACTTCCCTTGAAATTTCCTGATGGAACAAACCGCCAACTCCATGTCTGGAGCGTTGATTTTGCTGATCGGATATCTAGCCAAGAGTCGTGGGTCGCCATCAGGTTTCGAGAGCGAAAAAACGCAGGAGAAGCTCCTCCAGCCATTCCCATAGGTTTGGTTCTCGAGTTTGAAGAAGCAAAACAGCAATGACCAACTTTGTTTCCTATCTTGTCCGCCGCCTGCTCGCCTCGATCGGTGTACTGGTGGGTGTTTCCATCCTGATCTTTGTGATCGCCCGGGTGATCCCCGGCGACCCCGCCCGCATCGCGCTGGGGCCGATGGCCTCCAAAGAACAGGTCGAGAATCTGCGCAAAGAGCTGTATCTCGACCGTCCGCTGCCGCTGCAATACGTGGAGTTTGTCAAGCGCTTGGCCCAGGGGGACTTGGGGCAGTCGCTCTACACCTGTCGGGCCGTCACCACCGACCTCGCGGAGTTTTTCCCCGCGACCCTCGAGCTGGTCCTGGTGGGCGGTTTGGTGATGGTGGTTTTGGGCGTGCCGCTGGGTATCTTGGCGGCCTACTACCGCAACCGCTGGCCGGACAACACGGCCAGGGTGCTATCCCTCCTCGGCGTGGTCACCCCCAGCTTCGTGTGGGCCATTTTTCTGATCTTGCTGCTAGCGTACTGGGTGGCAATTTTGCCCGTCGCCGGGCGGTTGGGGGACGCTTTCGTGCCCCCGCCCAGGGTCACCGGCTTGGTAACCATAGACGCGCTTCTGGCCGGGCAGTGGGCGACCTTCTGGGATGCCCTCAAACACATGATCTTGCCCGCGGTTGCGCTGGCGATGGCCGGGTTGGGGCAGGCCGCCCGGCTCACCCGGGCCAACCTGATTGATATATATGGCAAGCCTTACGTTGAGATGGCGAGGGCCTACGGGGTGCGCGAGTCCTCCATCGCCTTCAAATACGCCCTGCGCCCGGCGATGATCCCCACCCTGACCATCCTTGGCCTGGATTTCGCCGCGATGCTGGGCGGGGCGTTTCTGGTCGAGGCGGTGTTCAACTGGCCTGGCATGGCCCGCTACGCGGTGCAGGCCATCATCCGCAAAGACCTCAACGCCATCGTGGGCACAACCCTGGTGATCGCGGCTTTTTTCCTGCTCATCAACATCCTGGTAGACCTGATTGTGGGCTACATCAACCCCCGTATCCGCTTCCGACAGGGGGGCCAGTGATGTTTCGCTCCAGGGCCTGGTATCGCTTCTCGCGCAACCCGCTCTCGGTGGCGGGGCTGGCGATCATTGTCTTGACCGTGCTGCTGGCACTTTTGGCTCCCTTCGTGACGCCTTATCCCAAACACGCGGTGAGCTTTACCAACTTCTCCGAGGCTTCGCTGGCCCCTTCGGCCAAGTACTGGTTTGGCACCGACACCATCGGGCGCGACATCCTGACCCGTATCGTGTTTGGCTTCCGGGTTTCGCTGGCGCTGGGGGGGGTGGTGCTGCTGTTGGCGGTGCCGGTGGGGGTCTTGCTGGGTTTGGTGGCGGGCTATTTTGGCGGGCGCACCGAGACGGTCATCATGCGCGTTACCGACGTGTTTCTGGCGATTCCCCCGCTCGTCTTGGCGCTGGCGGTGCTGGGATTCTTGCAGCCCAACCTGTTCAACGCGATGATGGCGGTGACGGTGATGTGGTGGCCCTGGTATACACGGTTGGTATATAACCTCACCCGCTCAATCCGCACCGAAGGCTTTGTCACCGCCGCCGAGGTGATCGGCGCTCCCAAGTGGCACATCCTTTTCCGCGAGATTTTGCCCAACTGTGCGCCCTCGATCCTCACCAAGATGACCCTGGACATGGGTTTTGTGATCCTGATCGGCTCGAGCCTCTCCTTTCTCGGGCTGGGTGTTCAGCCGCCCACGCCGGACTTAGGCACCATGGTGGCAGAGGGGGCTAAATACCTGCCCGACCAGTGGTGGATTTCGGTGTTTCCGGGGATCGCGGTGCTGGTGTGTGTGCTGGGGTTCAACCTGCTGGGTGATGGCTTGCGCGATCTGCTGGACGTGGAGGTATAGATGCTGATAGCTCATAGCTCGTTACCCATAGCTAACAGCAAAATCCTCGACTCTACACAGTGCGGAGGTCGGGGGTGAAGCCTTTGCTCAAAGTCTCTAACCTCCACCTGCGCTTCAAGCTCTTCGAAGGGGTTTCGCACGTGCTGAACGGGGTGAGCCTCGAGGTCGGGCGGGGCGAGCGGGTGGCGGTGGTGGGGGAATCGGGCTGCGGCAAGTCGGTCACGCTGCGGCTGATCATGGGTTTGGTGCAGCACAGCAACACAAGGGTCGAGGGCCAGGTCGAGTTTGACGGGATCAACATGCTGCGAAGCTCCACCGCCAAGCTGCGCGAACTGCGCGGAAGACGCATCTGCCCGATTTTTCAGGACCCTATGGCCTCACTGAACCCGACCTTCACCATCCTCGACCAGATGAGCACGGTGATCCGTCGCGGCGGCAAGGCCAGGAGCAGGCAAGAGATTTTCGAGCTGGCGAAATCGGCGCTCGGTCAGGTCGCCATCACCGACCCCGAGCGAGTGCTATATGCTTACCCCTTTCAGCTTTCAGGTGGGCTCAACCAGCGGGTGTTGATCGCCATGGCGCTGGTCAACCAGCCCGATCTGATCCTGGCGGACGAGCCCGGCACGGCCCTCGACGTGACCGTACAGGAGCAAACCCTCAGGCTGATGCGCGGTCTTACCGAGAAGCAAGGCTCGGCGGTGCTGCTCATCACCCATAATCTCGGCGTGGTGCGTGAGTTCGCCGACCGGGTGTACGTGATGTACGCCGGAAACGTGGTGGAAGAAGGCTCTACCAAGCACATTTTCACCAGCCCCAAGCACCCCTACACCCAGGCCCTGATGGCCTCCGTGCCCAAGCTGAGCGGCGGGCAGTTGCCGCAGGGTATTGACGGCTTCGTGCCCGATTACACCAAGCCGCCCCCCGGCTGTCGCTTCCACCCGCGCTGCGCCTATGCCAGGGAAGCCTGCAAACAAGACCAGCCCTTACGGAAGTTGGGGGGCGGGCACAAGGCCGCCTGCGTTTTGTACGAAGAGGTGAGCCATGCCTGAGGCCTTGCTCGAGGTGCGTGATCTCTCCAAACACTACACCACCCGCACCGGAGTGGTGAAGGCCTTGGACGGGGTGAGCCTGGAGGTTTTCCCCGGCGAGACTTTGGCGGTGGTGGGGGAGAGCGGCTTGGGCAAGACTACCCTCGCCAACCTGATTCTGGGAACCGAAGGCGCTACGGGCGGAGCGCTACAGTTTGGTGGTCAACCCCTGAGCAAAGACCGTGCGCTCGAGCTGCGCCGCCAGATTCAGTACGTGCAGCAAAACCCCATGACCACCCTCAACCCCCGGCGCACCATCTTTCAGAGCATCCGGGTGCCGCTACAGACCCACCGGATCGCCACCGATCACCGCCAGCGGGCGGCGCAACTGCTCGAGGTGGTGGGAATGAGTGCGCAGTACCTCGACCGGTTTCCTGCTTCGCTCTCGGGCGGGCAGCGCCAACGCGTGGCGATTGCCAGGGCTCTGGCCGTCGAACCCAAATTGCTTGTCCTTGATGAGCCGACCAGCGCTCTGGACGTTAGCGTTCAGGCCAAGGTTTTGGCGCTCTTGGTGGATTTGCAAAAACAGTTCAGGTTGACCTATATCTTCATCACCCACGACCTCTCGGTGGTGCGCAACCTGGCGGGCCGGGTGGCGGTGATGTACCGGAGGAAAATCGCCGAGATCAGCTCCACGCCCGAGCTGTTCCGCGACCCCGAGCACCCCTATACCCGCATGTTGATCTCCTCGATCCCGGTGGTCTCGGAGGAGGAGGAAGCCCTCAAGCCGCAGTGGCCCTGGGAGCGCAACCTGGCCCTCGATAGTGGCGCGGTTTCGCAGGGTTGTGGCTTCGCCCCGCGCTGCCCTTTTGCCGAGAAAGCTTGCTGGGGAGAAGTCCCCCCGCTGGCGACCGTGCGGAAGGGGCATCAATCGGCCTGCCACATGGTCAGCGGTCGAATCGAAAACAAACTCGAGGCCAAACGAGGTGAAGCATGATAAGACAGAAACTCCCCCAAGTGCAGCAGTTTCTACGCGAGCACAACATAGATGGCTGGCTGGTCTACGACTTCCGCGGCACCAATCCCTTCGCCACCAAGGTCTTGAACCACGGCGGCAATCTGCTCACCCGGCGCTGGTTTGTCTGGATTCCTGCCCAGGGCGAGCCCAAGATTCTGGTCCACGACATCGAGTTTGGCTCGTTTCCGAGGGTTGGTTATGAGGTCAGCAAATACAACGGGCGCGAAACCCTCCCTGCCGAACTGCTCAAACTCATGGGTGGAGCAAAGACCGTCGCGATGGAATATTCCCCTAATGGCAACATCCCCTACGTCTCCAAGGTGGACGGCGGGACCGTTGACCTGATGCGCTCGCTGGGGGTGAACGTGGTGAGTTCAGGCGACCTACTGCAACTGTTTTTGGCCTGGACCCCTGAGCAACTCGCCAACCACCGCAAGGCTGCCGAAGTGCTCACCGCCACCAAGGACGCGGCCTTGGCCCATATCCGTCAGCACGTCTCCAGCAACATCCCGCTCACCGAGTATCA
Source organism: Meiothermus sp. (assembly GCA_040290005.1). Lineage (GTDB taxonomy): Bacteria > Deinococcota > Deinococci > Deinococcales > Thermaceae > Meiothermus. The sequence continues at coordinate 10,324 of PSMF01000087.1, read as the reverse complement.
GCTTCAGCAATACATGAACCAGTTCATCCTGGACCGGGGCCTGGACCCCGATCACCCGCCCATCATCGGGTTCGGGCCGGGTGGGGGAGACCCGCATTATGTACCTTCGGCTACGCGCTCCAAAGCCCTCGAGCGCGGCGACGCCATCCTGATGGATTTGTGGTGCAAGGTGCCGGGCGACAACCCCTTTGCCGACATCACCTGGATGGCTTTTTACGGCACGCCCACGGATAAGTTCACGCACGCTTACACCACCGTGGTGGCCTCGAGGGACGCCGGGGTAGACCTGTTACAAAGCCGCCTCTCCTTGGGCCAGCGGGTCAAGGGCTATGAGGTGGACTTGACGGTCCGTAAGGTGCTGATTGATGGGGGTTACGAAGCTAACCTCAAACACCGCACCGGACACAGCCTTGGCATCACCGCCGTCCACGGCGAGGTGGCCCATTTCGATGGCTTCGAGACCTGGGACGAGCGGCTGGTGCTCCCCAACCTCGGCTTCACCATCGAGCCGGGCGTGTACTTCCCAGAATTCGGGGTGCGCAGCGAGATCAATGTTTACTCGCACCCAGATCGGATCGAGGTGACCACGGCGGTCCAGACCGAGCTGGATGTGATTGATTAGCACAAAGCCCAAGGCCTAAAGCTGAGGGCTAAAACCAAGGCAATAGATTTCTTTGGCCTGCGACTTGAGACCTGCGACATACCAGGAGGTGCCGTGAAGAAGCCGAATATCCGCGCCGTGACCGATGTCGGGGGAACCTTTACCGATTTGGTCTACCTCTACACCGATCCCAAGACCCAAAAACAGGAGATCGTCACTGCCAAGTCCGACACCACCCCGCCCAACTTCGAGCAAGGGGTGATGAATGTCATCCGCAAAGGACACTTGGCGGTCGGGGACATCGCCTTCCTGGCCCACGGCACAACCGTAGTCATCAACGCCCTTACCGAGCGCAAAGGGGTCAAGGTCGGGTTGATCACGACAGAGGGGTTTAGGGACTCGCTCGAGATCGCCCGGGGCAACCGCCCGGACTTCTTCAACCTCTTCTACAAAAAACCTGAACCCTTCGTGCCCCGCTATCTGCGCCGCGAGGTTCCCGGTCGCCTAAGCCCGCAAGGGGAGGAGCGCCAGCCGCTGGACTTGAGCGGGCTGTCTGCGATCCTCGAGGATTTTGGCAAGGAAGGCGTGCAGGGCGTCGCCATCTGCCTCCTGCACTCGTATGCCAACCCCGCCCACGAAAAGGCGGTGCTCGGGCGGGTGCGCGAACTCTGGCCCGAGGTGTCTGCGGTGGCCTCGCACCAGATCACCAGAGAGTGGCGCGAGTACGAGCGCACCAACACCGCCGTGCTTTCGGCCTACGTGCAGCCCATCGCCGAGCGCTACCTGACCCGGCTCTACGAGGGCGCTAAGCGGGAAGGCTTCAGCGGGCAGATGTACATCATGCAGTCCAACTGCGGGGTGGACTCGGTAGACCAGACCAAGCAAATCCCCATCACCATGGTGGAGTCTGGCCCGGCCAGCGGCTTCTGGGGCGCGGCGGAGCTGGGCCGCCTCATCGGTGAGCCCAACGTGCTGGCCCTGGACATCGGGGGCACTACCGCCAAGTGCTCGCTGATCGAGGGCGGGCACGTCAAGATCATCTCCGACTACTGGATCGAGCGCAGCCAGAAGTCGGCGGGCTACCCGATCATGGTGCCGGTGGTGGACGTGGTGGAGATCGGGCAGGGCGGTGGCAGCATCGCCTGGGTGGATGACTTCGGCAAGCTTCACGTGGGGCCGCAATCGGCGGGGGCGGTGCCGGGGCCCGCCGCCTACGGGCGCGGCGGTGAGAGCGCCACCACCACCGACGCCAACTTGGCGCTGGGCCGCATCAACAAGGACTACTTCTGCGGCGGCGAGATTAAGGCCGACATGAAGGCTGTAGACCGAGCGCTGGACGCGGTGGCGAAGCGGTTGAAGGTCTCGAGGGTCGAGGCAGCTCGGGGCATCGTGCGCATCGCCAACCACAACATGATCAACGCCTTAAAGCTGGTCTCGCTCAACCGGGGCTACGACCCGCGCGATTTCACCCTGGTGGCCTTTGGCGGCGGTGGCGGGATGCACGCGGTGGCGCTGGCCCAAGAGCTGGGGATGCGCAAGGTGGTGATTCCCCGTGCCGCAGACGTGTTCTCGGCCTGGGGCATGTTGATGAGCGACCTGCGGCGCGATTTCTTTGTGACCCGCTTGATCAACCTACGCCCGGAGAACGCAGGCAAGATCGCAGAATTGCTGGGAGAAGTCAGCGAAACCGCGCTGACCCAGTTTAAGCGTGAAGGCATCAGCGCTAAACAGGTGCGGTTTATCCGCTACGGCAAGTTCCGCTACGAGAACCAGGAGCACGCCGTGGAAGTGCAGTTGCCCGGTGGCGGCATCAGTGCCAAGGCCATCGCCAAGATTGCGGAAGAGTTTCACGCCGCCTACGAGCGCGAGTACACCTACCGCCTGAGCGCCCCGGTGGAGTTCGTGGGTGTTCACATCGTGGCCTTCGCCGAGGTCGGCAAGCTCAAACCCACCAAGCTGCCCAAGACCGGGCGCAAGCTGGCGGCGGCCCAGAAGGGCACACGCCAAGTGGACTATGCCTTAGAGGGCATCCACACCGCCGACATCTACGACGGACACCTGCTGGGGCCCGGCATGAAGTTCAAGGGCCCGGCCATCCTCGAGACCCGTGGCACGACAGTGGTGGTGCATCCGGGCAATAAGGTGGAGATTGATGATTACGGCAACGTGCACATACAGGTAAGCGCCAAAGGGGGTAAATGATGGCCGCCCGCAAGCCCCGAGCTTCCGTCTTGGGCGAAAAAACCGCCGAGACCAAAACCACGGTTCTGGATGTCAAAGCACCAAAGTTCACCGCCCAGTACGACCCGATCACTTTAGAGATCATCCAGAACTCGCTGCAAGCGATCAGCGATGAGATGTTCGCAGCCATGCGCAAGACCGCCATGAGCGCCATCATCTACGAAGTGCTGGACATGGGCACCGCCATCACCGACGGAGAGGGGAACCTAGCCTCCTCAGGCGCGGGAATCCCAGCCTTCGTGGGCGTGCTCGACAAGGCGGTGCAAAAGATCATGGAGTGCAATCCCGGCGACATCGGTCCCGGCGATATCTTCGCCACCAACGACCCTTTCTACGGCGGGGTGACCCACCTCAACGACATGGTGCTGGCGATGCCAGTCTTCGCAGGCAAAGACCTCATCGCCTGGACGGCCAACATCGCTCACTGGAACGACGTGGGCGGGATGGTGCCGGGTTCGATCTCCAACGAGGCCACCCAGATTTATCAGGAAGGTCTGCGCGTCCCGGCGGTCAAGATCGTCGAGGGCGGCAGACCCATCAAGTCGGTGATGGAAATCCTCAAGTCCAACAGCCGCCTGCCCGACTTTTTGCAAGGTGACCTGTGGGCGGGGATCGCGGCAGTGCGGGTGGGGAACCGGCGGCTCTTGGAAATGGCCGAGAAATACGGCAAGGATACCTTCATCACCGCCATGAAGGGCTTCATGGACTACGGTGAACAGGTCTCGCTCAAGGGGCTAAAAGCGCTGCCTAAGGGCAAGTTCACCCTGGCCGAAGAGCAAGATAGCGGCGTGGTCTACAAGGTCACCGTGGAGATCACCGACCAAGAGTTTATCGTGGACCTGCGCGATAACCCCGACCAGGACACCGGCCCCAACAACGCCTGCCGTGACGGCTCGACCATCGCCGCCCAGATGGTCTTCAAGAGCCTGACCGATCCCTACGGCGTCGCCAACGGCGGGAGCTTCCGCCCGCTCAAGCTCCTTACCCGCAAGGGCTCGGTCTTCGATGCACAGCACCCGGCGGCCTTCGCGGTCTATTACGAGGTCGAAGTACGCCTTTACGACCTGATCTGGCGCTGCCTGGCGCCCCACATGGGCGGGTTGCTGCCTGCGGGGCACTTCGCCTCAATTCTGGGCACCTTTATCGGTGGGACGCACCCGGATAGCAGGCGCTTCTTCACCATCGTGGAGCCGCAGATCGGGGGCTGGGGGGCCTCCGAGGGCAGCGACGGCAACAGCGCGATGTTCAGCGGCTTCCACGGCGAGACCTACAACTGTCCCGTGGAGGTGGCCGAGACTCGCTACGGGCTATATGTAGACCAGCTCCAGCTCAACGAGGAGCCGGGCGGCGAGGGAGAGTACCGGGGCGGGCGCGGGATCGTCCTCGATTACCGGGTGCGCTCCGACGGTTGCTTCTTCACCTGCGCCTACACCCGCAACAAGCACAAGCCGTGGGCGCTCGAGGGCGGCAAGGAAGGCTCGGCGAACTACGCCGAGGTCATCCGCAAGGACGGGGGGCGCGAAGTTTACGCGGTGGTCACGGCCCTCACAGTCAACAAGGATGACGTGATTTGGATTCACACCGCGAGCGGGGGTGGATACGGCGACCCCAAGCGGCGGGCTAAAGAAAGGGTGCTCAAAGACCTTAGGAACGGCTTGCTTAGCCCCGAGCGAGCCCTCGAAGTCTACGGCCTCAGCGTCTTCAGCCCGTCTTGAGGCTCTAGAGGCTGCTTCCCCATCCCTTCCCGCCCCTATTACCTCTTAATGGCAACAGTCTACAAAGCTATAGTTAGGCCCACCTAACTAAATGGTCTTCGCTAAGGGGTGAGCCATCACAACCGGACAGCGCATCGTCAAAACGGTTCGTTCCAGAGGCCCCATCTCCCGGGCGGAGCTGGCACGCCACCTCGAGCTCTCCAAGCCCACCGTATCGCAGTCGGTAGACCTCCTGATGCAGCAGGGTGTGTTGCAGGAAGTGGGCCGGGGCCGCATCCCCGCCGGGCGTGCCCCCCGGCTGCTGGTGTTCAATGCCCGTCACAGCGTGGCAGCGGGGATAGACCTGGGTGCCAGCAACCTGCGTATTGCCTTGGCCGACCTGGACGGCCAGATGCTGGTGAATCGCTCACCCCCCACCGCCTAGGACGACGGTCTGGCTGAGCAGATCACCGGCGCGACCCAGGCTTTGCAGAGGGGGTGTCTCCCCGGAACCCGGCTCGCGGGTGTGGTCATCGGGGCGGCGGGGGTAGTCGGGGGAAGCGAATTCGCCTGGCCCCAACCTTCCAGCCCTCGAGCGACCCGGCTTTCTCACTTACGATGGCCGCTTAAGCCTCACCAGCGTGGACGGCAGGGTTCGGGTGCTGGCCTCGGTTGGCGAGGCCCTGCGGGTGCTTGAGGTGCTGGTCGGTGAGCCCGTGAGGTGACCACATGGCCTTTTTTAGGTGACAAATTCTGCTATTTTCACTATGAGCCGCTACTCCGCCCTGCCCCAAGCCCTGCACCAGCTACTCGAGGCCGGTAGCTGGACGGGTACGCCTACCGACCTATACGCTGCACTCGAGCCCTACCGTCAAGACCCGTGGTCCGCTACCCCTGTAGCCCTCTCTCTGTGGTTGCGCAACCATGCCGAGTGGTACGGTATCGAGGCTAAGCACCACCACACCGGGGAGCGCCGATTATTGCGACTGGCACGTGAGGCTAACGGGTTAGAGGCTACTGCTGGCCGGTGGTGCACCGCTCGAGCTTGTAGCCGAGCGCATGGGCCATGCAACCCCCAACCTTACCCTCTCGGTTTACAGGCACGTTCTCGAGCACGAGCGCCGCGGCTGGGTGGTGGACATGGAAGACCTGCTCACCCAACCACGGGCCAAGGCTTGAACCCATATCCCGTAAAATCCCCGTAAAAAGACCAACCCGAGGGTGATATACCCTCGGGTTTTTGTGTCCAGGACTGGTGCGCCCGGCAGGACTCGAACCTGCGACCTAAGGTTTAGGAAACCTTCGCTCTATCCAAACTGAGCTACGAGCGCACGGCTTGGCGTGGGCCGCGAACGTGATTTTAGCACGAGCTAGGGCTTGTAAGGGAGAGGTCGCACAGTGCAGCTCTGCAACAAGGCGGTGAAAAATCACCAGCAGCGTATGCACCTGGCATCCCTTAACGGGCGGTTTCTGCACGTAACGGCACTTCGCACTTGACGGTTTATTTCAGCGTTTCGCGACACAAGCCTTGGCTAGATTGGGCATACGAGAAGACTTTCTTGGAGGCAGAAAGTGAAAATTTACCAATCCATCGGTGTGTGTTGTTTGGCACTACTGCTGCTAGCAGGTTGTGGCGCTGCCCCTAGTCCTGCTTCACCTGTACCTGTGCCCAGTGGGCCGCCCCCCGAGGTTCCGGTTGCCCCGGATCAGCCCAAACCCACTTACCTGAGCACGGTCGGGGTCAATCCCGGTGAATCGCTTAAGGGCCTCGAGGCCCGCACCGGCGGGAAGGTGCTGGTCTGGCAGGAGGGCGAGAGCGCGATCGTCGGTTTCGACGAGGCAGCGGCCAAGCGCTACGCGGCTGTCGGGGGGACCCTCGAGGCCAACACCCGCAGTTTCTTAGCCGGTGGACAGATCGCCTGGATCAACGGGCGCAGCTCGGTCTGGGCGGGCGGAGGCGGAGGTTCGCCAACGCACCGCTGACCTAGAGGCTTCGCAGCAGGAGGTGGTGAACCGGCTGGCGCTGGCCTCAGAGTACCGTGACGACAGCACCGGCGAGCACATCCTGCGGGTCGGGCGGCTGGCCGGGCGCATCGCGCGGGCGCTGGGCTGGCTCGAGGACGATGCCGAGCTTCTGGCCACCGCCGCGCGGCTGCATGACGTGGGCAAGATCGGCATCCCCGATGCCATCCTGCTCAAACCGGCGGGCTTGTCCCCCTCGGAGTTTGCCCTGATGCGCGAACACACCACCATCGGCGGGGAAATCCTCTCCGGCGGCCAGACCCGCTTACTCAAGATGGCCCACGAAATCGCCCTGTCTCACCACGAGCGTTGGGACGGCAAAGGGTATCCCAGGGGCCTGAAAGAACAGGCCATCCCGCTCCCTGCCCGGATCGTGGCCGTCGTCGATACCCTCTACGCTCTGACCCACGAGCGCTCCTACAAACCGGCCTGGTCGCTGCAAGATTCGCTTGAGGAAATCCGTGGGCAGGCCGGTTTGCAGTTTGACCCGGAGGTGGTACGGGCCTGCTTAGCGACGTTTGCAGAGGGGGGCGAAGCGGCCCTGGAGATCGTCGGTAAGGCCTAGGCTCTACCTTTGGGGTTTTGCGGTATAGGGGGGTATAGGGGCCAAAGCGAACTCCTGCGCTAGCGCAGGAGTTCCGGGGCAGCTTCGGTGGAGGCGTGCAAAAACGCGGTGAGTTCGCCCGGGTGCTTGAAGTATCGCCGCTCTCCGGTGCGGGTGATGGTGAGACAGCACCGCCAGACGCTCCCCCCGTCGCCGGTAGGTTCGTACCAGACCCGAATCACGAAGAGTTTAGGGGTGGGCATACTCACCTCAGCCGAAGGCTCTTCAGGGCGCGCATCACCTTGTCGGAGAGCATTCCGGTGCCCTGCACCTCTTGTAGGGCGAAATCGAGCCCGCTCTTGCCGGGGCGCACCAGAACCGCCTGCCCACCCTCGGCATAGATTCCCAGGTAGTCGCCGGAGCTGATGTCCTCGTTGCGGTCGGAGTCCTTCCAGCCGATGAGCAGGTATTCTCCGGCGGCTAGCCCCCCGAAGCTGTAGGATGCGCTGGTCTGGCCCTTAACTTGCACGATCTTGCTCTTAACTTGGTCACAGTTGTTGCCGATATACAAGCAGGCGATGACGTAGGTGCCCTCGAGGGTGGGCTTGGCGGCACTTGTCCCCACGGTCAGGCTCAAGGCGGCGGTTTTGGTCTTGCCCCCGCCGGTGGCCTCCAATGTGAGGGCGTAGGTTGCGGTCTTTACGCTTGCTGCGACGTTTAGGGTCAGGGTGGCGCTGTTGCCGCTCGAGTTGAGGCTACCGGTAACCCCGTTCGGGGCCCCTTTGAGGCTCAAGGAAAGCGCGTCAGAGAAACCGCCGGTGCGGCTCACGCGGAGCGTGGTCTTGGCACTGCCGCCCGGCGCGATTACGAGGCTGTTGGGCGAAAGGCTCAGGGTGAAGTCGGGGCTAGGGTTGCCTCCACCGCTCCCGCCGCCCAACGCTTGCAGCGCGGCGAAGGCGTCTATTAGGCCCGCCCCACAGTCCGAAGCCGGGTGGGCGTCTGGGCTGGGCCCCGTGCAGGCGGTGTCGTCCAAAGGGCGAGCCGTGTGGCGCAGGAGGTCCAGAGCTTCGGCCCCGCTCAGGGTGGGCTTTTTGCTCTTCATCAGGGCGATCACGCCCGCCACGTGCGGCGCGGCCATCGAGGTGCCGTTGTAGAACACGTAGTCGTAGGCACCTTGGGCGTCGTCGCGGTGCTCGCTCAGCACCCCGTCGGCGAACTTGTCGTTGTTGAGGTCGACTTGAACATCGCCGCCCGGAGCCATCACGTCAATGCGCGGGCCGAAGTTGGAGTACCGCGCCCTGGCGTTCTGGAACTCGGTGGCGCCTACTGTGATCACCCCAGAGCAGCTTGCCGGGCGGAAATCGGAGGCATCCTCGTTGGAGTTCCCGGCGGCCACCACGATGATGATGCCCTTGGCATTGATCTGGTCAATCGCGTCCTGGTAGGCAGGCGAGTCGGCGCAGCGCCCTTTGCCCCCTAAGCTCATGTTGATGATCTGGGCCGGGTTGGGGTTGGCGGGGGTGCCGGTGACGGGGATTCCAGCCGACCACAGCATCCCGTCTATGATGTCGGCCAGCGTGCCGCCCCCCACGCCCAGGACGCGCACCGGCAGAATTTTAGCTCCCCAGCTAATCCCGGCGGTGCCGGAGCCGTTGTTGGTTGCCGCTGCAATGGTGCCGGAGACGTGCGAGCCGTGGTAGCTGCTCTGGCCGCCGGGCTCGTCGCCGGGGTCGTCGGCGTCGGCGTCGCGCCCGTCGCCGTCGTTGGAGTTGCGCGGGTTGGTGATAAAGTCGTAGCCCGGCAGCAGCTTGCCCGCGAAGTCGGGGTGCTGGACGAGAACGCCGGTGTCCACTACCGCTACCGTGACCGGGTTAGAAGTGCCATCTTCGATATCCCAGGCCTGGGGCAGATTGATGGCGGGGTAGTGCCACTGGAGCGGATAAAACTCGTCATTGGGGGTTTTGAGCGGGTGTTGGATGAAATTGGGCTGTGCCCACAGCACGTCGGGGCGGGCTTTCAGGCCTTGCACGAGCCGCAGGGTGCCCACAGCATCGGTGCTGGCGCGGTACAGGCTGGTGGATTCCAGCCCCAGTGGGCGCACCCGTTGCAGGCTGACCCCGCCCACACTCAAAATGCTCACCGACTGCAGCGAGAGCCCTGGTTTGAACTTGACGATCACCTCACCGGGGACGAATTCCTCGCGATCTGAGGTAAAGAGGCGGTTGCTGTAAGGGAGCGCCGCGCTGCTCCCTGAGCCCCCGCCGAGCCGCACCGTGCCCGAGAGGGTGTCGCCTGCCGGGGGCGGTGGGTTGTTAGTGCCGCCGTTCCCGCCCCCGCCGCAGGCGGCGAGCAGGGCGAGGAGCGCGGTGAGGCCGAAGATTTTCCACTGCATAAGGTCCTCCAAATGGCCTAATCCTACTCGGGCTTGTTTAGACTCAGGCTCTGGCTGCTTCCAGCACTCAGGGTGAAGTCCACGTTGCCTTTGGGCGGGCTGATCTGGCTGGGATTGCTGGCGCTCCCGTAGACCCCGCCGTAGTCGGGCTGACCGTCGCCGTCGGCGTCGAGTACCCCCAGCACCACGTACTTCAGGCTGCTCTTGAGGCCGGTGATGCGGTAGCTGCCGTCGGTCCCGGCCTCGGCGGTGCCGCCCATGTTGCAGTTGTCGCCCTCCAGGGTGCAGGCGATGACCTGGGTGCCTTTAGCCGAGCCACCGGGCAGCGAGACCTTGCCCTGGATGGCGTCGCCGGGAACGCTCCCACCGCTGCCCCCACCACACGCGGTCATCGCCAGCACCAAGCTACCCGCCAAAACTGCAAATAGGTTCTTTTTCATCTCTTTCCCTTTCGTCTTCCGGAACTCTGCCCGGAACGGGATGAGTATGGAAGAAGGGGCGTGACTGGAGAGTGACTGAAAAAAACACCCAAAAGGTTTGGCCTTTCCCGAGCGCTCTAGGGCGGTAAGGAAAGCGTTGCTGTGGGAGGTTTTGGGGTCGCGGGTTAAGGGGGTAGGGAGGGGCGCGGTAGAGGCGCACCCCTTTCACGCTCGGCTTTTTCCGATCAGGAGCCGGGTTCTCGGCCTGTCACGGTTCGGTCACGCGGCCCTTGCTACCTTTGGCCTCAGCTCAGACGAGCAAAAGGAGACCCGCATGAAGTTGCCCATTTCCCTCTGTACCCTCGGTCTTTTCGCCATGATTGGGGCCCCCGCGATGCTGCTCGAGGCCCT
>PSMF01000003.1:15984-76226 GCA_040290005.1 Meiothermus sp. | reverse complement strand
CTAGCGGGCCTAGTGCTCGCACGGGCAAAGCCCGGCCCTAGCGGGCCTAGTGCAATGCGGGCGCGGGCGCAGGGCGGCACCGCGAGGAGGTCGCCCTGTACGAAATCGCTGGTGACTCCACGGCGTGAGGGGTCGCTTTTAGCTCATTGCTCGTAACCCATCGCCGAAAAGTTCTGCCGCTTCTATACCCTTCTAGTGCGAAACGGTAAAATCACACTATGCGTGTTCTGCACACGGCAGATTGGCACTTGGGCAAAATCCTCAAAGGCCGCGACCGCACCGCCGAGATTTCCGAGGCAATGCGGAGCTTGCTGGACTTGGTTCGCTCGGAGAAGATTGACCTTGTGCTCGTCGCGGGCGACCTTTTTGACCGGGCCGTGGTGAGCACTGAGGCTGAGGCTGCCGCTTTCGAGTTTTTCTTGGGACTGCGGGAACTGGGCGTTCCGGCGCTGGTAATCGCGGGCAACCATGACAGCCGCGAGCGAATGGAAGCGCTCTCGCCGCTCTTGTACCTGACCGGAGCCACAGTTTTTGGTGATGTGCGCTTTGCTGAGCAGGGTGGGGTTTTAGACATCCCAGGCGGACGCGCCGCACTGCTGCCATTTCTCTCAGAGCGGCGGCTGGTGAAGGCAAATCACCTGCTCGAGGGCGATGGCAGCGTCTGGAAGGGCATCTACGGCGAGGGGATGAATCGCATCTTCAAAAACCTCTGCGCCCCTTTTGACAGCGGCGTCAACCTGCTGATGGCCCATCTCACCGTCGAGGGAAGCCGTCTGGGTGGGGGCGAGTTCACTTTTTACACCACCAACTCTTACGCGGTGAAACCCACAGATTTTCCGCTCAGCACGTCGTATGTAGCTTTGGGTCACATCCACCGCCAGCAGCAGGTCGGTGATTCCCCGACCGCCTGGTACTCGGGTTCGCTCGTCCAGCTCGATTTTGGCGAGGGCGAGACCGCCGACCGTGGGGCTTTAATCGTCGAGGTCGAGCCGGGGGTTTCACCGAAGGTCCATCCGGTCAAGGAGCGCTGGGGGAAACCTTTGAAGACCTTCAGGATGAAGCTCGAGAACCTCGACAACCGCTGGGCCGACATCGCCTCCTTTCCCGGCCTGAGTAAGCTGGTTCTCGAGGGCCGGGGCAATCCTGCCCTGCGCGAGCGCCTGTTCAAAGAGATGCCGAATCTGCTCGAGGTTGAGTTCAACACCCCCGACGCTGAGCTGCCCTCGCAAACCCTTCCCGCGCCGGAAAACTGGGACTGGGCCGAAGCCTACGCCGAGTACCGGAAGGAGGCCACCGGTGCTGAGCCCAGCGCTGAGCTGCTGCAAGCCTTCCGCCAGACCTACGAGGAAACCCATGCCGAGCAGAAGTAACGTTTACCGTTCACCGTTTGCCGTGAGGGATGTTGCAAGTCTTGATTCTCAAGACTCAGGTCAGAGCCTTGTCTTTGACTTGCGACCCTCGACCTGCGACCTGCGACCTAATCCATTCCGGCACCCGGCACCCGGCACCCGGCACCCTGCCCTATGAGACCGCTCAAACTCCGTCTAGAAGGCTTTGGAGCCTATCAGGGTGTCCAGGAGGTCAGCTTTGGTGATGTGGAACTCTTCGCCATCACCGGCCCTACAGGGGCGGGGAAGAGCACCATCCTGGACGCGATTACGTATGCTTTATATAAATCCACCCCGCGCATCGGTTCCAAAGGCTTGGGTGAGCTCAAGCATCCAGGAGCGGCGCAGGCCAAGGTCGAGCTGACTTTTGCCGTGGGGGAGCAGTCGTGGCGGGTGGTGCGGGTGCTGGGGAACGAGAACCAGAACCGTTTGGAATATCTGTCGAACGGTGACTGGCGCACCCATCCGGCCTCGGAAAAGGTCAAGGAACTGGATAACCAGCTCAGCTCTATTTTGGGGATGGACTATGACACCTTTACCCGCGCGATCATGCTGCCGCAGGGCGAGTTCGACCTGTTCCTCCACGGCAAACCCGCAGAGCGGCGCGACACCCTGATCAAGCTGTATGGCCTGGAGAGCCTGCGTGTGATGCGGGAAAAGGTGGGCGAGCGGTTGAAAAGCGCACGGGAGCAGATTTCGCGGCTGCAAGGGGAGTTGGATGCACTATCAGAAGCCGAGGAGGAGAAGGTCTCGGCGCTGCGCGAAGAGATCGAAGGCCTGGAGCGCGAGGAAGCTGGGCTGAACCGTCAAGCGGCGGATGCTGAGCGTGTGCTGCGCGACCTCGAGCGCCGCTTCGAGCGGTTCGCCGAACTCGAGTCATTGCGCCGCCGCAAGGCCACCTGGGAGGCCCAGGCTGAGGAGATGGCGCGGGTGACCGAGCGCATCGCCCAGGCCGAGCGGGCCGAGCGGGTCTGGCCGCAGGTGGAAGCCCTCGAGGGGGCGGTGCGGGAGGCCCAGGAATCTTCCCGCGCGTTGGCGCAGGCTCAGTCAGGGACGGAAAAACTACGCATCGAATGGGAGCGGGCGCGGCAGCACTTTGACCCAGAGGGGCTCGAGCGGCTCAAAGCCGAGTTGAGCAAGCTGCCGCTTCTGGAAGCCCAGGAAGCCCGCCTGAGACGCTATGGCGGAACCCTCGAGCTGCTAACCAGCGACCCCCTGCCCTACGACGAAGACCGGCTGGAAGCCCTGCGCGAAGCCGAGCGCAACCTGGGGGAGTTGAAGAAAGCCGAAGCCCGCCTAACCCGTTCGCAAGCGGCTTTGACGCAAGCTCAGGAGGATGTCCATCAGGCTCAGGGGCGCATCGAAGCGCTGGCGGCGGAGCTGACGAGCTTGGTTGAGGCCGGGAAGGAAGCTCGGGTTATCGCCAACGGGGCCGCGCAGGTGCTCGAGGCCGAGCGTACCCGACAAGGCATTCTGGCCCACCGGCACGTGCTAAAACTGAGCGAAGTTTGCCCTTTGTGCGAGCAAAAGGTACAGGTCTTGCCACCGCCTGCCGAAATGGCTGATTTAGGTGAACTCGAGGAATCCGCTCGGAAAGCGCAAGAAGCGATTAGCCAAATCGAAGCCAACTACAAGGCGACCCATAAACAACTGAAGACCGAAAACGAGTCCCTGACCAAGCTGCAAACCCGCCTCCAGGAGCGGCAGAAGGAGGAACGTGAAGCCAACGACGAGGTCCAAGGTCTGCGGCTGTTGCTCGAGGGCTTCGGCGGACGGCAGGAGATTCTGGGCGAGCAGTTGCGCCGTCTCGGGGGGCTGGCCGAGGAACTGCGGGCGGTGGTGGGCAAAATCTCTGTATCCGCCTACGCCGAAGGTTTACGGAAGAACTTAGCGCGGCAGGAGGAGCAGGCCCAGAACGTGGCCCGGCTCGAGGGCCAAATCGCTGAGTCGGAGCGTAAGCTCAGTGCCTTACAAGAGGTTTTACGTGAGCGTGAGCGTAAGGCCGAGCAACTCCGGGAGGCACTCAGGGCCCTCTCGCAGGAGACCGGTTTCAGCGACTCCGAGGCGGTGAAAAAGGCGAAGATGGAGCCGCAGGCCGCCCAGGCGTTGCAGAAGCGGCAACAGGAATACCAGCAAGAGGGGAGTTTCTTGGTTAAGCAGTTGGAGAAACTGGCCGCCGAACTCGGCTCGCAAGACCCCGTGACCGATGCCGCCGTGCGCGAGGCGAAAGCCAAGTTAGATGGGTTCAAAGCCTCGCTCGACGAGATCAAAAAGCGAGTAGGGGGCCGCCGCGCCGATTTAGCCCGCTTACAAGGGCAAGTCGTGCGCAAGCGCGAGGCAATGCGCCAGAAAGCCGCGCTGGACCGCGAGACGGACCTTTGGGAGCAACTCTCCACCGACCTCAAGGGCGACCGCTTCCAGGATTTCCTGCTGCGGCACTACCAATCGGGGCTTTTAGGCCGGGCTTCCGAGCTCATCAAAGAACTCTCGCAGGGACGTTATTCGCTGCGGCTGGAGGACGACGAATACAAGGTTTTGGACCGTTGGACCGATACTTTGCGCCCGGTGCGCACCCTTTCGGGTGGGGAGAGTTTTATGGCGAGCCTTTCGCTGGCCTTGTCGCTCTCCGAGCACCTCTCGAGGGGCCGCATCGGGGCGCTGTTTCTCGACGAGGGGTTTGGCACGCTGGACGCGGAAACTTTAGATCAGGTGGCAAGCGTTTTGGAGGCATTACCCACTCAAGGCCGTCTGGTCGGCATCGTCACCCACGTCGAAGCGCTGGCCGAACGGCTTCCGGCCCGGCTGGTGGTGGACAAATCGCCCGGTGGCAGCAAGGTTTCCTGGCGCGAGTGAGACTCGAGTCTTTGCCCCTCCTACAGCGTAGGGGGTTGGGGGGGTAGATTCTAAGGTTATTGCAGCGTCAAAAGGGCCGTTTGTAGGGGCGGTGCTCAGAACCACCCTCAATCCCCGGCCAGCGATTTTGCAGCGACGAGGACACGGTGCGTTGGCTTGTGCAGATTTTAGGGCGAACACCAAGGTTCGCCCCTGCAAAAACAGTTCATGCCTGGAACGGTGAAATTAGGGCTCGAGAATCCCCGTCCTGAACGCGAACCCTATGGATGACCTCGGAACTTACCTCACCCTATCCTCTTCTACGGCGTAGGAGAGGGATTTGCCCACTTGGAAATGCAAATAATTCTGTCACGAGCAAAGTATCGTGAACTCGAGTACAAAGCTTATTCGCTGACGACGGCTCGGGCCTCCAACAATTCCCCCAAGCCTGCCTCGTCCAGCACGGGAACTTTCAGCTCTTGGGCCTTTTGCAGCTTGGAGCCCGCGCCTTCCCCAGCCACCACGTAGCTGGTTTTCTTGCTCACCGAGCTGGAAACCTTGGCTCCCAGAAGTTCCAACTCGCGCGCAATTTCCTCGCGGGGCCTCGAGAGTTCGCCGGTCAGCACGAAGATTAGACCTTTCAAGGCGCTGCCCTGGGGCTTTTGCTTAGACTCCAAGCTCACCCCCGCCGCCCGTAGCCGCCCGATGAACTCGAGCACCGCCGGTTGGTGCAAGGTGTTGTAGATGCTCTCTGCGGTGACTTTCGCTACATCCTCGACATCGTCGAGTTCTTCCACCGAGGCCGCGATGATGCGGTCCATCGTGCCGAACCGCCGCGCCAAAACGCGCGAAAGCGAGTCGCCCACCTGCCGAATGCCGATGCCGAAAAGGACGCGTTCCAAGCCCTTCCCCTTGCTATCTTCGATTTGCTGAAGCAGGTTTTCGGCGCTTTTTTCGCCCATGCGCTCTAAGCCCACCAATTGCTCTTTGGTCAGGTTGTAAAGCCCGCTCGCATCCTGAATCAAACCCTCGGAAAGCAGCTTGGCAACGAGCTTATCGCCCAAGCCCTGAATGTCCATCGCCCGCCGAGAAGCGTAGTGCAGGATGGCCTCGTAAGCTTTTGCCGGGCATAGCGGGTTGGGGCAGACGTGGATTTTACCCTCGAGGACGAGCGGAGTCGCACAGGTCGGGCAGTTCTCGGGGTAGACCACCTTCTTGGCATCGGCGGGTCGCGATTCAGGGATAACCCGGAGCACCTCGGGAATCACCCCGCCCGACTTGTGAATCAGCACCTCGTCGCCGTAGTGCAGGTCGAGGTCTTCGATGTAGCTCTCGTTGTGCAGCACCACCCGCGCCACCGTCGAGCCTTCGATCAGGACGGGCTCCAAATTCGCTGTTGGGGTCACTCTCCCCGTGCGCCCCACGCTGAATTCCACGCCCAGCACGCGGGTCAGCTTCTCCTCGGCGGGGAACTTGTAGGCGATGGCGAAACGCGGGCTCTTGGCGGTAAAACCCAGGTCGCGTTGCAGACGGAGGGACTCGAGCTTCACCGTCACCCCGTCGGCCTCGAAGGGCAACTCGCGCCTTTTGGCGAGCATCTCCTGATATGCAGCTTCCACCGCCGCCGCGCCCGTCACCGAGCGGTGGTGGCCTTCAGAGGGGAATCCTTTAGAGGCCAGGTAATCTAGCAGCTCGCTTTGCGTTCGTACCCCGGTCTCCGGCAATCCCGTGCCAATGCCGTAGAGGAGCGCCTTGAGGCCGCGTCCGGCGGTTTTGCGCGGGTCTTTCTGGCGCAGGCTGCCCGCCGCCGCGTTGCGGGGGTTTTTGAAGAGTTTTTCTCCGGCCTCCTCGAGCTCGGCGTTGAGCTTGAGAAAGGCCTCGACCGGGAAATACACCTCGCCGCGCACCTCGAGCCGCGCCGGGACATTTTTGAGCTGCCGGGGAATGCCCTCCACCGCGAGCAAATTGAGCGTGACATCTTCGCCCACTTGCCCGTTGCCGCGCGTGGCTCCCCACTCGAGCAGGCCGTTCAGGTAGAACAGGTTCACCGAGAGGCCGTCAATCTTGTACTCCAGCGCATAAGGGAAAGGCGGCTCCTGGCCGAGTTCCCTAGCGATTCTTTCCTCGAACAGCCGGATGTCCTCGGGGCCGAAGGCATTGTCGAGGGAGTAGAGCGGGGTGGGATGGATAATCGCGGCGAAGGTGGTTTCTAGCCGTTTGGAACCCACCTCCTGCGTGGGCGAATCCGGCGTAACGAGTTCGGGGTGCTTGGCTTCTATATCCTTCAACTCGTGGAGCATCCGGTCATACTCAGCGTCCGAGATTTGCGGGTCGTCCAGGACGTGATAGCGGTAGTTGTGATAGCTCAGCTCGCGGCGCAGTTCGGAGGCTCGGTGGGCGGCATCAACCATGTTTTGATTTTACCTAGTTTGAGGGCCTGAGCGGCTCGAGCCGTTACTACCCTCCACTGCCAGAGGGGGTTTCTCGAGGCCTAGAAACAGCGTCCTGGAGCTGATAAAAAACGCAGGGGCGAACCTATGTGTTCGCCCAATGCGCTGAGGACCCCGATATAAAAAGGGCAGACACACAGGTCTGCCCTTACAGTCCGAAAATCTTATTTACACAGGTCGTTGCGGCAAATCTCCACCCCCGCCCAGTCGCGGTTGGGGTCGCTATCGTACTGGCTCACGGTGGGCGGAACCAGGATTTTCAGATAGAGGGTGCTGCCATCAAAGTAGTACGCACTCTTGGTTGCCGCATCCACCGCAGCCACGGTGGTTTCGGCAACAAGTTTGCCGCCGTACTGGCCGTTGGCAATGTAGTAATCGCGGTAGATGTTGGGTGTTCCGCTAAAAGGCAAGTTCACCCGGATAAAATCCCCTCGCTTGCGGTTGCGTAGAGTGATGCGGATGTGGTTGGGCAGGGAGTTCGCGTAGCCCATGCTGTAGGTGCGGCCTGCGATCAGCGAGGCTTGGAAATAAGAGGTCGTGCCGCCGCTGGGTACGCCCCACATGCGGTAGGTAGGGCCATCGTCGCGGGTCAGGGAGACCGGGGCCAGGGCTACGTTTGCGCCGCCCTCATTGGACACGTTGTCAATGTTGATGCGCCCGTAGGGGTAATCGCAGATTTGCGCGTTCCAGTCGGGTTTAGACACACAGTTGCTGTCGGTCAAGAAGGGATTGTTGACCACCACGCTGCGGCCCGCCATCCCCGTGACCGAGCCGTCGCTGTCTTTGAAGAGGGCGGCGCGGTAGCCGTCAGCGTTTTCATCGTCAGCGATTTGGGCCGGGGTGGGCTCGCTTCTGGGCGGGAAATAGACCGGTCGGGCGTTGGTAAACTTGGCCCCTTGAGCAAAGTTATCGGTGTCAATAGAAAACGCGGTGAAGCGCAAGTAGCTCATCGCCCCGGCCTCGCGGGTGTTCCCGTCGGAGAGGGCCAGCGGCTGGAAGTTGACGAAGCTGACGTTTTTGAAGCCGTTTTGCCCGTCGTAGAACTCGTAGCCCCGGATGGGGTACTGCGAGGCGTTGCCGGGGTCTTTGTCGTCCTTGTAGGGCCGGGGCAGGGTGCGCCCGTCGACCCCGGTGATCTCCCATCCCTCGGGCGTGCCCTTGTTGTCGGTGGTTCCGACGATCAGGGAGTCCTCGAGCGTAGTCTTGTCCGAAGCGAAAGTCACCCCGATGGCGTTGTCGGCCAGCTTGGCCCCCGTGACCCTGTGGTTGAGGCCGCGCAGCCAGATGGCGTTGGAGCGGTTTTTGTAGGCGGTGAAATTCTTGAACTCAGCCACCACGGGTGGGTTCTTGCTGTCGTCGCAAGAGGCGTAATCGCCTTTGTAATCGCACTGGTCAGGATATTTGCGCGGGTTGTAGACCGTGCCATTGCCCTTGGGTTTGAGGGTGTTGATATCCGGCCCGCGGTCGGTCAGGAGGCCGTTGCTGTTGGAGTGGGCCACGTTGCCGCTGAACTCACCCAGTGGGGTCAGCTCGGGCCATACCGTTTTGTCGGTCTCGGAGGTCCGGGAGGCTCCGGTGGGATGCTTGGGGAAGGCCAGCCAGAAGCCGTTGGCGTAGTCTGAACCGGCGGCCACATTGTTTCGGATGATGTTATTGGGGTTGGTGATCCAGAAGGTGGCGGGCTCGCTGTCGGTGGGGACGACCTCCTCGCCCCCTTTGGGCCGCAGGGTCAGGAGGCCCAGGTTGCCCTCCAGACGGTTGCCGGTCTCGATCCCATCCTCCATGAAGTAGCAGTGGCCCAAGCTCTTGTAGGCCACGTTCCCGCTGACCTCCAAGTTCTGCGCTCCGTGAATCGTTACACAACGGTTGAAGGTGTTCCAGATCGAGTTCCCTCGGACAAAGGACTTGCTGGCGTCGCCAAACAGGTGAAAGTGCACCGGGTAGCGCCCCAGCTTTTGCTTCTGGCCCATGCGGTAAAACTCCACCCCGGAAATCCGCATCTGGCCGCCTTTCATCGCCATCACGTGCCCGCCGAAGCCGTACCCAGGCACACCGTTTTTCTTGCTGTCGTTAACGTCCTTGGCATCGCCAGCGGAAGCGTCGCCCTGGACGGTGATGTTGCGCGAGAGCAACCCGACCTCGCCGCGCTCGTCCACGCCAAACGTGCTCTGCCCGAAGTGCAGGTACTTGAGGCTTGAGTCCAGGGTGAGGGTGTTTCCGTTTTTGGCGGTGATGGTTTTTTCCTCAGCCTCGGTGGCGCTATAGTCGGTGGAGGCCAGCACAATCCGGTCGCCGACCCGCCAATCGGCGGCGTTCTCGACCGCGATTTTGGTATCGCCCTTATTCGCGGTGGCGGTGAGCCGGGTCCAGCCCGCTCGAGGCTCGCCGAACATCTCCAAGACCCCCGGCGCCATCACCCCGATCACCTTGGTGCCCATCCCCATGTTCATGGCATTCTCCGAGGGGTTGTTGCCGGTCAGGGTGATGACCGCGCGCTTGGTATAGGGTTTGTCGGCGCTGCCAACCGCGAACTTCCCGTGCACCATGATCCAGTCGGCGCTCAAGGCGAGGTCTTTGTCGGCAAAGGTCAGCCAGCCCATCACGCTGATGCCCTTGAGGGGGGGCGGGTTCACGTCCAGGACGACTTGCAGATCGGCGGGAATTTCCACGGTGTCGCCCGCTTGGGGCAGTTTGCCGCCCCAGGTGACAGGGTCGGACCATAGGCCGCTTTTGGTTGGGGGAGTGCCTCCGCCCGGCGTAACCACCGAGGCGTTTTTGGAACAAGCGACAAAGAGCAGCAGCGGTATCCACAACAAGCGCTTCATGGGTTCCTCCGTAACCACGGGGGGCGGTATAAGAGCAGACCAGACTTCAGATACCCCGTATCTGTACAACTCAACCCTACCGGCTGACGCATACTCAGCCGGTTTAGCGGGGATTAAGCCCTACTTAACCTTACCCGAAGATTTTGGTTATTGCTTCCTGCACGCGATTTTTGGAGAATCCGGCGTTTTGCAGCGCCAGCGTTACTTGTTCTCGGTCCAACATCGTGCGCAGCACTGAGAGTTCAGTGCGTGAGAGGTCGGCCCCGCCCAGCATGTGCTCCTCGAAACTCCCCCAGGTGAGCGGCACGGCCTGTTTTACAAAACCGGCCACCGCGTCGGCGTAGGCCCGAATTTCAGCCTGGGCGTGCCAGTCCAGGCGCAGCCTAAGAAAGTGCAGGAGGTTATGCAGGTTTTGTTTCCAGTAAAACTCGCTGTAAAGTCCGACGGGGAGGACTTCCCGAGCGAGTTCTCTGGCTACACCCAGCTCGAGCAACCCCTGATACTCGGCGTAGGCCTGGCGCTGGGACTCGGCGATGCGGTCGTGGGCGGCCCGCGCAGCATCCTCGGGCAACTCGCCCTCGCCGACCTGTTTATTCTTCTTGCTCTGGGCGCGTAAATCCGCCGGAGAGGGCAGGAAGAACTCGTCTTTCATCACCGAATACCGGGCCGAAATCTCGTTCACGCTGGCGGTGCGGTGGCGGAACCACTGGCGGATCACGAAGATGGGGGCTTTGATGTGGAAGGTAAACTCCACCATCTCGAAGGGCGAGGTGTGCTTGTGGCGCATCAGGTAGTCAATCAGGGCGGCGTCCTCGCGCACCGTCTTGGTGCCTTCACCGTAGCTCACCCGCGCGGCCTGGACGATTCTCACATCATCGCCCATTACGTCCACCAAACGCACGAATCCCTTATCCAAAACCGGCTGGCTGGTTCCGACGGGGCTCACTACGGTTTCCATGCTTTGCATTGTATTGGAGATTTGGGCGGGGATAGAAAGGAAGGGCGGCGCGGCGGCCTCCGGACCGGTTTTTATAGCCCCTCGAGCGGCACGTAGCGGAATGGGCAGGCAGCCCAAAGCTGCCGCACGGCGATGGGGCAGTGCTCGTTGGGATAGCGGGCTTCCAGCCCCTGGCCGAAAAGCTGGAGGTAAACCGCCCCCTTCATCACCTCATCCTCCTGTTTGAGCCCGCAGACGAAACGCGGCCCGCTCGAGGCGATCTCGGTGTGAAGGTAAGCACACTCGGACATGCCCTATCGTATTGCCTGCACCCCCGCCCTTTCCCAGGGTCAAATGCCCCAATTCGGCAGCTCGGAGGGAGCGCCCAGGTTTTCTCCCTACGGCGAGCATCTTCTACCGAAGTGGGGCAACGAGCGATGAGTAACTAGCCCGAAGCCAAAACGCCACCTCCTTTCCCCAACGGCAAAACCGACCTGCCAAAAGGTACCGTTCTAGACGCGAGGTCTTTGGCTTGCCGCTTACAGCTTGTTTTAGCGCATCGCGGATAGCCCAGCGCCTAGACAAAGACAATATCGCGTTCTATACTCAGAACTCGCGGCGAGGAGTAGCGCAGCCTGGTAGCGCACCTGCTTCGGGAGCAGGGGGTCGGAGGTTCGAATCCTCTCTCCTCGACCAACCCTCAGCGGCGCAAACGAGGGCCCTGTTGGGGCTTTTTTGCTGTATGAGAGTGGCGGCAGTTCGACTCATAGGCCTCAAATAACGAAAGAGAAGACTTTCAGTTAAGGTAGACTGCTTCCGTTCGGCCATGGCAAAATGGCCTCGAGCGACACAGAACGAGGTTGGTATGAAACCGATGTACGCCTGGATGGGCTTGATGTTAACTGCGGCGACGGGCGTGGCCGCACAAAGTCCGTATCACCTCAAAGTGCTGTCGTGGAGCTGTCAAGTTTCCCCCCAGGGGGCCATCGTGCGGGGAACCGTCACCAATATCAGTACCAAACCTATATCCAACCTGCGAGCCAACGCGCGCGTTCTCGGCAGGGGTTTGCGCGTATCCACCAACTCAGCCCCCGTGCACACCCGCACCTTGCAGCCTGGCCAGACCACCAGCTTTAGCGTAAGGGTGCGTACCAACTTCGATTCGCAAAAGCGCTGTGAGCTGGGGTTTCGTAGCCCCGTGCTGATTCAGATTGCCGCCTTGGTTCCCGATCCCAGTAAACCAGAAGGGCTCTAGGGCGGTGATCCTGATAAACTTGGGGCCATGAAACTATGGCTCCTATGGTTGATGGTGCTGAGCCCGGCGATGGCCCAAGGCACGGTGTATAAGCTCAAGGTTACCGATTGGTCGTGCTCGGTGGTCGGGAGCCGGATTGTTGCTAAAGGCAAGGTGCTCAACCAGTCGGGTGTGCCGATGCGGGCGGTGCGGGTCAACCTGCGGGTGGTGGACCGGGTGGTGAGCCGGGTGAACGGGGTCGCCAACCGCACCGTGCGGGGCACCAACTCAGCTCCTATCGCCGTGCGCCGCCTGGCGAATGGGGCCTCGAGCGCCTTCGTGGTAGCGGTCAAGCCCACTACCCTGCGGAATGTGACGGCCAACAGCAAGCAGAGCTTCGCCTGCCAAATCTGGTTCCGTAACCCCGACAGCGTGCAGATTCCCACCCGGGTTCCCGACCTCGACTAGACCGATGCTGCGGATATTAGGTGGAACTGCAAAGGGTGTGGCGCTCAAAGTCCCGGACTCGGCCCGGCCCAGCCCGGTGCGGCTGCGCAAGGCCCTGTTCGACTATCTACGCTTTCGTTATCCCATCCGTGAATCTGGGCACCGAGGGCGGTTTTTAGATTTGTACGCGGGGAGCGGGGCTATCGGCCTCGAGGCCGCCTCCGAGGGCTTCGAGGCGATACTGGTAGAGAAAGACCGCCAGGCCACGCAGTTCTTGCGCGAGAACATCCACAAGACCCGGCTTCCGGCGCGGCTCGAGGCCACCCCGGTCGAGCAATATTTGCCCCGTGCCAAGCGGGCCGGGGAACGGTTTACCGTGGCCTTTATGGCCCCGCCCTACCCGCACGACCTGCTCGCCGACTTCGAGCGGCTGTTGCAGGCCGAAATCGTCGAAGCGGACGGGCTGCTGATCCTCCAGCACCCCACCGAACTCTCCCTGCCCACCGGAGAGCGGCGCGAGTACGGCTCCAACACCGTTACAATAATCGAGAGTTCAGACCCCAGGTGAGGAGAACTTATGCACGTAGTCTATCCCGGTAGCTTTGACCCGTTGCACAATGGGCATTTGGACGTGATCCAGCGGGCCGCTAAGCTCTTCGACCATGTGACCGTCGCGGTTTTGGAAAACCCTTCCAAGCGGGGCCAGTGGTGGTTTACCCCCGAGGAACGGGCCGAGATCATCCGTGAGGCGGCGAGCGCCGCCAAGCTGAACAACGTCGAGGCCGACACCTTTGGCGGGTTGCTTGCGGAGTATATGAAAGCGCAGGGCTCGAGGGTGATCGTCAAGGGCCTGCGGGCGGTCTCCGACTACGAGAGCGAGCTCCAGATGGCCCACCTCAACCGCCAGTACGGCAACCACCCGGAGACGCTTTTCATCATGGCGGCGACGCGCTGGTCGTATGTCTCGAGCACCATGGTCAAAGAGATCGCTCGCTATGGCGGCGATGTGAGCAAGCTGGTTCCGCAGGCGACCGCCGACGCGCTCAAGGGGAAGCTGTTGGTGTCGCAGTGAGGGCTACCGCTGACCGAAAAGGCATTGTCTCGGGTCACAGGTCGCAAGTCGCAAGCTAAAACCTCGTCCTTGGCCTGCGACCTGAGACTTGTGACGGTCTTTTGCGGTTGACGGTTGACGGTCAACATTTCCACGGAGGTTCAATAAACCCTTATGCAGACCCTAAGCAGCAAATACGGCAAGGCCCTCGAGGTCGGGCACCTCGTCGCGGGCGAGGAAATCTCGGACGGGAAAATCTGCGAGCGGCGCAACCCCGCCGACCACGACGATCTGATCTGCCGCTTCCCCGAAGCTTCCAAAGAGACCATACGGAAGGCCGCGCAGACCGCCAACAAGGCTTTCGAGGGCTGGTCACGCACGCCCGCCCCCGTGCGGGGGGCGGTGTTGCTCGAGCTGGCAAGGGTTCTCACCCGCGAGAAGGAGACCCTGGTCCGGCTGATGGTGCGCGAGGTGGGCAAGACCTTCAAGGAGGCGGGCGGCGACGTGCAGGAGGCCATTGACACTGCCGTTTTCTTCGCCTCCGAAGGGCGCAGACTCTACGGCCAGACCGTGCCGAGCGAGATGGGGAACAAGGAACTTTTCACCTTCCGCCGTCCGATCGGCGTGGTCGGCATGATTACTGCAGGGAACTTCCCCATCGCCGTGCCGTCCTGGAAACTGATCCCAGCGGTGCTGGCGGGGAACACCGTGGTCTGGAAGCCCTCCGACGACTCGCCCGCGCTCTCCTACGTGTTTGCCAGGCTCTTCGAGGAGGCTGGATTGCCGCCCGGCGTGATCAACGTGGTCTTCGGTGGCGGTAAGGATTCTACCGGCCAGTGGCTCGTCGAACTGATGGATGAGGGCCTGCTGGGCAAGTTCGCCTTCACCGGGAGCACCGCCGTGGGACGTTGGATCGGTGAGGTCTCGGGGCGCAACCTGTTGCGGGCGACGCTCGAGCTGGGCGGCAAAAACCCTTTGGTGGTGTTGCGCGATGCCGACTTAGAGCTGGTCGTGGAAGGGGCCTGGTGGAGTGCCTTCGCCACCGGCGGGCAGCGCTGCACGAGTGCGGGGAACATCCTGGTGGATGCGCCGATTTACGACGAGTTCCGGCGGCGCTTTCTCGAGAAAACCGAGGCGACGGTTGTGGGGAACCCTATAGAGCACCCCAAGGGCCTGACCTACGGGCCTTTCATGAACAAGCGGCTGTTCGAGCGCTGGAACGAGCACTATAGCTGGGGCGAGGCCGACGGGGCTAAACTTCTGTTTGGTAAAGGCCGGATCATGGGCTCAAACCTTTATCCGCTGTTCAAAGGCAACCCCGACGCCGGAATTTTCGGCTGGCCCACGGTATGGGAAGCTAAGCCGAGGATGCGCCAGTTTGAGCAGGAAATCTTTGGCCCCACCATCAATCTGGTCAAGGTGGACGGGGTGGAGGAGGCCATCAAGGCGGCAAACGCGCATCCCTACGGGCTCAGCAGCGCGGTCTACACCAACCGCCGCGACTGGGCCTACCGCTTCAAGACCGAAATCAAAGCGGGGATGACCAGCGTCAACAACTCCACCGTCGGGGCCGAGGCCCACCTGCCCTTCGGCGGGGTGCGGGGCAGCGGCAACGGGGCACGCGAGAGCGGGGTGTGGGTGCTGGACGAGTACACCTATTGGCAATCGGTGAACGAGGAATACTCCGGCAAGCTTCAACTGGCGCAGATGGACACGGCGTACGGGGAGGCTAAGCCCGTGACGGACTGGGGGAAGGTGCTGAGCTAAGGGGTTGGCAATGAGCAATGAGTCATGAGCTAAAACCGGCTTGTGGCTGAGCGTTCGCACCGTTAGCGCTATGGCGCGAGCCGGTCCGTTAGCGCTATGGCGCGAGCCGGAGCTATGGCGCTAAGCTGTGCGGCTTATAGCTTGGAAGTTTTTGCCACTGGCATCGCTTATTGCTAGCTGCTCATCGTTTCCCCTTGGGTCATTCCCCACCGGCCTACAGCAACTCGTGTCGTAAGATTCTCCCAGGAGGAAAGCTATGCGCAACCTGTTGTGTGCTTTTTTGCTGATGGGGATCGCGGCCCTGACGAGCTGCGCGCCTCAGGTGCAGGCCAATCCGGGCGAGGTGATCTACGACGTCCAGGCCAATAGTGAGTTTACCCAAGCTCGAGCCGCCGGAAACCCCATTTTGACCGCACTGAGTCAGTCGGTGGCGACCTACTATGCCCTCGAGGCCCGTCCCCTCCCCGGCTGGGGGCGTTGGACCCAGCGCCTGAGCCAGGGGGCCACCGCGGTGTATGTATCGGAAAAACGCGACGCTGAAGGTAAGGTGATAGGGACCATCGAGATGCGCTGGAGCTTTGCCGTGCGCAAGGATGGCTACGGCGTGGTCAAGCTGCAAACCTTGGCCTCGGAGAAGATAGACGTGGGCGCGGTGGAAGGCCCGGCATTCGGACGGCTCGACCGCGACTTTACCCGCCTTGCCAGCGCGCGATAGGGTTCCGCGGTCAGGGAAAGGCCCCGGAGTTTTTGCTTGTCAAACTCCGAAGTCGCGTTCTGGACGGAGATACTTCTCCCAACAATTTAGCCGTCGAGGACGGGTATTGCGCAGTTAAAGAGATTACTTGCGCAATCTGAGCCCTTCGGCTAAGCCCGCAAAATCTTCCGGGGTGCGGGCGCTGCAAAACTTGTCGAGGTAGGGGAGGGCGGTTTTCATGCAGTTGGCCCTGGGGTCATAGCCGTTCACCTCCAGGAGCGGGTTGAGCCACACCAGCGCCGCGCTCTTGAGGCGGAGCTGCCGGAGGGCATGCTCGAGCACCTGTGGCTCGCCGGTGTCCAGCCCGTCGCTGGCGACGATTATCACGGTGTCGCCGCGCACCAGACCGCCGTAGCTGTGCTCGAGGGCGTACAAACTCTCCCCGACCCTTGTCCCGCCGCCCCAAGCTTGGCCCAGACCGCTGAGTTTTGGGCGCCCAGCGAGGTTTTTACAGGCCTCGAGTTCCCGCGTAATCCGCCGTAGCTCGGTCGAGAAGGTGAAGACCTCGACTCGTGCGCTCCTCATCCGCAGGGCGAAGGCGAATTGCAGGAGTTTATCGGCGTAGCCTTCCATCGAGCGGCTGCCGTCCAGCACAAAGACAAAGCGCGGCTGGCGGCGGGGATGGGCCAGCCAGGCGGTGTGGACGAACTCGCCCCCGGTTTGCAGCCCTCTGCGCAGGGTGCGGCGGAAGTGGAAGCGTGGGCCTTTGGCGGCGCTGTACCAGCGGCGACTTTTGCCGAGCCGCACGGTCTCGATAAGCCTCGAGGCCGCTTGTAGCATCGCTCCTAAGTCCTCCTGCACGATCTCCACCACTCCTGAGTCGCTCCCGGTCCGGCTGAGCATCGCTTTGAGGGTTGGGGCTCCCGAAACTTCTAACGCATCGGCGCTGGTTTTGGATATACCGCTGGGGCCGCCCAGATTTGCCTCGAGCCCTGCCCCAGCCGGATTTTCTCCCGCCGAATGGGTTTTCTCGCCGTCCTCGCCTTCGCCGCCGGGAACGCGCTTCTTTGCGTTAGCCGTGGGTGGGCTTCTACGCTTTGATGGTAGGAAGAACTGAAAGAATAAATCGTCAAAAACTTGCTCCTGCTCAGGGCATGAGCACATCACCAGCTTGAGCGCCTGACGGGCCTCCTGCACGCTGGCGAGGTTGACGGCCTCGAGCGCCCGCAGCCCGTCCTGCACCTCCTGCGGCCCCAGGTTGAACTTTTGCGAAGTGCGGCGTAGGTGGTTGCTGAAGGCGATTAAGTTCTCGCTCAAGTTTTTGTGTGGGAAGAGAGTTTGACCTGTGAACTGGGACATGCGACCTGCGACCTTTTCGGGCGAACACGAGGTTCGCCCCTACTAGGCGACCAACTCAGCCAATCGGTTTTTGTGCGACTCAATCAGCGCCAAGTCCTCGCGGTCTTTGAGGATTACGCCCAAAGTGGCCTCGAGCACCCCCAAATCCAGCGCCTCCCGGTGCAGCGAAACCAGCGCTTGCGCCCAGTCCAGGCTTTCCGCCACGCCGGGAGCTTTGTTGAGCGGAAGTTCCCGCAAATAGTGCATGACGGCGGCGATTTTCTGCGCCAGCCGCTCGTCCATGCCGGGCAGCCGGGCGCGGATGATCTCGGCTTCTTTCTCTAAGCTCGGGTAGTTCTGCCAGAGGTAAAGGCAGCGCCGCCGCAGTGCATCGGACAGCTCGCGGCTGCGGTTGCTGGTCAGGATGACATAGGGGCGATGCGTTGCCTTGACCGTCCCCAGCTCGGGAATCGTCACCTGGAACTCGGCTAAGAGCTCGAGCAAAAACGCCTCGAACTCCTCGTCGGCACGGTCAATCTCGTCAATGAGGAGCACCGGAGATTGGTCTTGCGAGATGGCCTCGAGCAAAGGCCGCCGAAGCAAGTACGGCTCGCTGAAAATCTCCGCCTCGCGCTCTTTCACGCTCTCCCCGACGTTCTCCAGGTTAGCGGCATGGCCGCTATGCGCTGTGCGCATGCCCTCGGTCAGGCGAATGTGCAGCATCTGTTTGGGATAGTTCCACTCGTAGAGCGCGGTAGCTGCGTCCAAGCCCTCATAGCACTGCAAGCGAATGAGTTTGGTGTCCAGCACGTCCGCTAACGTCTTGGCAATCTGTGTTTTCCCCACTCCAGCAGGCCCTTCGACCAGCAGCGGTTTTTGCAGCGCCATCACCAGCCGCAACGCTGTCGCCATCGGCAAATCAGCGATGTAGCCCTGCTCGCGCAAGATGGCTTGAATGCCTTCAACGCTGTCTAGCTGGGCGCTTTGGCTCATGATTGGCCGAGATACTTTGCCGGGTCTTTCTGGAACTTGGCTTTGCAGTGGGGGCAGCAGAAATAGTAGGTGGTGCCCTCGAACTCGTAGTTATGCCGCGCGGTGGCGATTTCCACGCTCATGCCGCATACGGGGTCGGTGGCAGAGGCGGGGGTCGGGGCAGGAGGGCTTAGGGCGGGGGGCTTGGGGCTTGGGACAACTTCCTGAATGATGTTGAGCGCGATGGGCTGAGGCAGTTGACCCAAAGAAGTGGAACGCTTCGCGTTTTCGACCCTTGACTCTTGACCCTCGACATTTTTTCCGTGCTTCAGCGCCACCATCTCGGCCAGAATCGAGACTGCGACCTCCTCGGGGGTTTTGGCTCCCAGGTCGAGCCCGGCGGGGAACTTGAGATGGGAGAGGGAAGAACGCGGCACACCCATCACCTCGAGCGTCTCCAACACGGTTTCCCCGCGTTTGCGGCTGGCGACCAGGCCGAGATACGCCGGGCTGG
The DNA here is from genome assembly GCA_040290005.1 of Meiothermus sp. Lineage (GTDB taxonomy): Bacteria > Deinococcota > Deinococci > Deinococcales > Thermaceae > Meiothermus. The sequence continues at coordinate 57,777 of PSMF01000003.1, read as the reverse complement.
GCATGGTTTTGGCGATGACCGAGAGCGGGTCCTCGTCGTAGTGGCCCTGCGAGGCGAGGAGGATGTAGGTGCGGGACGGGGCGTGGGACTCGAGCCAGCCTCCCACCTCTTTCCAGGACATCGCCTGCGCATCTTCACCCAGCGAAATTCCGGCCAGCTCGGCTTCTTCGCAGGCCAGCGTGACCTGATAGCCGGTCGCGGCAGCGAGTTTTGTGGTTGCCAGGGCGATTTTGGAGGCCCCGACCACGAGCAGGACGGGCTTGCTGACTTGCGGCTCGATATACACGTTCACCGCTCCTTCGCTGGCGCAGGTCATGGGGATGACGATTTCGTCAGAGTGGGACAGCACTTCCTGGGCTGCGACCTGCGGGGTGATTTTGACCAGGCGGGATTTGCCCGTTTGCAAAGCTTCTAGAGCCTGTTTGCGGACGATTTCCCTCGAGCACGCCCCGCCCACGTACCCCTCGAAGCGCCCATCCTCGAAGACCAGCGCTTTGTCGCCCAGGTGCGAAGACACCGGAGCTTGCCGCATCACCACCGTGGCGACGGCGAAGCTTTCCCCACGGCGCTTCAGCTCAGCAATCTTGCTGTAGATGTCCATTCGTCTCCTAGGGTAAAGCGGGGCAGGCTCGAGGAATCATTTGCCGGTCACAAAAGACGTTGAATGTTTACGGTTGACTGTTGACCGCAAAAGCAAAAATCAATCTTGCCGTTTATGAATTCACGCCTTTGACCTTGCGGTAAACGGTTGACGGTCAACGGTAAACATCCCTAAGCCTGCTCGCCAATCTTCTTCCCCATATTCTCAAAAACTGTGCTGATGAGCTTCTTAGCCTGCGCATCCAGCACCCGCCCGCCCACCGTTGCCGCCGGGCCGCTGACATTGGCCTCCCCCTGCCAGTCGAGAAGGGTGGTTTGGTCGGGCTGGCCGTTGATATTCGCGCTGGCGGTGAGGTCAATCGCCGTGCCCAGCCCACCGCCGCGCAGCTTGACCGCCATTTTGTTGTTGGCCTGGTCGGGCACAAGCTCGATGTTGAACTTAAACTTGCCCCGCACCGGCCCCACCGCCACGCCCACCACCGCGTCAAAGTTTCGGTCGTCCTTGACGACGATTTCCTGGGTATCGGGGAGGCACGAGGCGACTTTGTTGGGGTCGAGGACGAAATCCCAGACCTTTTGTGGGTCGGCGCTGACCTTTTCCTGTCCGGTATAGTTGAGCTTCATGTGTACCTCGGCATGGGGTTTCAATTGTCGAAGGACGATTAGCCCTTGTCAAAGTTTACCGTTTACCGTCAACCGAAAACGCTTTTGCGGTGAACGGTAAACGGTCAACAGTTAACGTCCTAGAACTCGTCCACTCCCGCCCCGCGCAGCACCTTCCAGACCTTCTCGCGGGTGACGGGCATGTCAATGTGCTTCACGCCCAGGTGAGCGAGTGCGTCCACCACGGCATTCACGAATGCCGCCGGGGAACCGACCGTCGGAGACTCGCCCACGCCCTTAGCCCCGATGGGGTGATGCGGGCTCGGGGTGACGGTGTGGCCGGTTTCCCACTTGGGGGTCTCGAGTGAGGTCGGCAGCAGGTAATCGGTGAAGTTCGAGGCCAGGTGGTTGCCCTGCTCGTCAAAGGCGATTTCCTGCATGAAGGCCATGGCAAACCCTTCGGTGAGCCCGCCGTGCACCTGCCCCTCGACGATCATCGGGTTGATGATGGTCCCGCAGTCGTCAATCGCCACGAAGCGCCGCACCTTGACCTCGCCCGTGCCCTTGTCAATGTCCACCACGCAAACATAGGCCCCGTGGGGGAAGGTCAGGTTGGGCGGGTCGTAGTAGTAGGTGGTCTCCAAGCCCGGCTCCATGCCCTGCGGAATATTCGTGTAGGCCGCGAAGGCCACCTGGCTCATGGTTACGCTCTTGCCGGGCACGCCCTTCACGCTGAACTTCTTGTCGGCCCACTCCACGTCCGATTCGCCGACCTCGAGCAGGTGCGCCGCGATTTTCTTGGCCTTCTCGCGGATGCGCCGGGCTCCCAGGGCCATCGCCCCGCCCACCGTCGGGGTCGAGCGGCTGGCATAGGTGCCCAAGCCGTAAGGCGCGGTGTCGGTGTCGCCCTCCTCGACGATGATCTTGTCCACATCCAGGCCCAGCTCCTCCGAGACAATCTGCGCCCAGGTGGTCTCGTGGCCCTGGCCCTGGTGGCGGGTCCCAGCCCGCACGATCGCGGAGCCCGAGGGGTGGACGCGGATCTCGGCCCCGTCGAACATCTTGATGCCGAGAATGTCAAAGTCCTTGCTCGGCCCAGCCCCCACAATCTCGGTGAAGGTGGAGATACCGATGCCCATCAGCTCACCCTTGGCCCGCTTCTCGGCCTGCTCCTTGCGGAGTGCCTCATAGCCGATTTTCTCCAGCGCCACCTTCAAGGTCTTCTCATAGTCACCCGAGTCGTACGTCCAGCCCAGGGCCGAGGGGTACGGGAACTGAGACGGCTGGATGAAGTTCTTGAGGCGCAGCTCCGCCGGGTCCATCTTCAGCTCTTGGGCCAGCACGTCCATGCTGCGCTCGATCAGGTAGCTGGCCTCGGTCACGCGGAACGAGCAGCGGTAGGCCACGCCGCCCGGAGCCTTGTTGGTGTAGACCGCATCCACCTCGGCGTACGCCTTCTGGAAGTCGTAGCTGCCGGTGCAGATCGAGAATAAGCCAGCTGGGTATTTGCTCGGGTCGGCGGCGGCATCGAAGGCCCCGTGGTCGGCGAGGGTGTAGACCTTCATCGCCGTGACCTTGCCCTCCTTGGTCGCGCCGATCTCGATGTCCATGTGGAAATCTCGAGCAAACCCCGTCGTTGTCAGATTCTCGGTGCGGGTCTCGACCCACTTCACCGGCACGCCCAGCACGATTGAACCGACGATGGCGCAGACGTAGCCGGGATAAACGGGCACCTTGTTGCCGAACCCGCCGCCGATGTCGGGGGAAATCACCCGGATGTTGTTCTCGGGGATGCCGGTGACGAGCGAGAGCACCGTGCGGATGGCGTGGGGGGCCTGGCTGGTCATGTAGACGGTGAGCCGCCCGGTGGCCTTGTTCATGTCGCCGATGCAGCCGCAGGGCTCCAAGGGGGCCGGGTGGCTCCTCGGATACACCATGTGCTGCTTGACGCGGATTTCAGAGGACTCCAGCGCCTTATCGGTCTCGTCCTTGGAGCCCACATTCCAGGTCCAGATGTGGTTGTTGTGGCGACGCGCCCCGTGTGCGCCCTCCATCTTGTCCTTGATGTCCTCGCGCAGGATGGGCGCGTCCGGTGCGGTGGCCTTGAAGGGGTCCACGATCACGTCCAGCGGCTCGTAATCCACCTGTACGGCAGCGGCTCCGTCGGCGGCGGCCTCGCGCGTGTCCGCGAACACGGCGGCGACCTCCTGGTGCTGGTAGAGCACCTTGCCGTCGGCCAGCACCATCTGCTTGTCGCCCGCCAGCGTGGGAACCCAGGAGAGGCCCGCGCCCGCCAGCTCTTTGGCGGTAATCACGGCTTTCACGCCGGGCACTTTCATCGCCTCGGAACCGTCAATCGAGAGGATTTTGGCGTGGGCATAGGGGCTATGCACCAGGGCCATGTGGATCATCCCCGGCAGCTTGATGTCGTCTAAGTAGTTGCCGCGCCCCTGCAAGAACCGCGGGTCTTCCTTGCGCTTGATGGCCTTGCCGAGCCCCTGGATGCCTTTGGGCTCGAGGTTTGGGGTGTCTACAGCCATATATGCTCCCTTCGGTCACGTCGAAGGACTAAGGTCTAAGGTCTTTTGTTTTGGCCTTCGACTTTCGACCTTGGACCTTCGACATATTTAGTCGTCCGCTGCAGTGCCGATGCTCTCGAGCCGCTTCGCCGCCATCGTCTGCGCCGCCTGCTGCACGGCTTTGACGATGTTCTGATAGCCGGTACAGCGGCAGAGGTTGCCGGAGAGGGCGAAGCGGATTTCTTCCTCGCTGGGGTCGGGGTTGCGCTCCAAGAGAGCCACCGAGGAAAGCATCATTCCCGGCGTGCAGTAGCCGCACTGGAGGCCGTGCTGGTCGTAAAAAGCTTGCTGGATGGGGTGCATATTGCCGCCCTCGGCTAGGCCCTCGACAGTGGTGATTTTGTGGCCCTCGGCGGAGACGGCAAACATGGTGCAGCTCTTCACTGGAATGTTGCCGTCCAAGAGCACAGTGCAGACCCCGCATGACGAGCTATCGCAGCCGATGTGGGTTCCGGTCAGCCCAGTGTCGCGGATGGCGTGGGCCAGCAGGGTGCGCGGCTCGACATCCATCTTTTTGTCTTGCCCGTTGATGTTGAGGGTGATTTCCATGAAGCTCCCTTCGGTCGCATTAACCGTTGACTGTCAACCGTTTATCGCGAAGATCAAAAGCTTTTGCGGTCCACTGTAAACGGTCAACGGTTAACTAAATCTGCACTCCCAAACGGCCCAGCGCCTTGATTAAGCCGCGCCCGACCAGAACCCTCGCCATGTCCTTCTTGTACTCTCTCGAGCCCCGCGCGTCGGGGTTGGGGTCGGCGATTTTGCTGGCTTCCTCGGCGGCGGCGCGGATCAGGTCGCGGCTCGGCTTACGCCCGCGCAGGATGCTCTCGCCCTCAGCGACGCGCAGGGCTTTGAGCGCCACCGCCGTCACGCCGATGCCGACTTCTTTGACCGTGCCATCCTCGGCGAGCTCGAGCTGCACCGCCGCCGCCGCCGTCGCGTAATCGCCTACCTTGCGCTCGATTTTCTCGTAGGCGCCGGAGGTGCGGGCGTTTGGCACCGGGAACTGGGCTTCCACGGCCATCTCGCCCTCCCCAATCGAGGTAGTGAAGCTGTCCACGATGAAGTCGTCAATGGCTTCGGTGCGCGTGCCGTTCTTGCCCTGGATGATCATTTGGGCTCTTGCCGCGAGCGCCGCCGCCGCCCAGTCGCCCGAGGGGTCGTTGTGGCACAGCGAACCCACTACCGTGCCCCGGTAGCGCACGATGGGGTCGGCGACCACCTTCGAAACATCCCGGATGAGGTGGTATTTGGCCGGGATGTCCTGGTGGAACTCGACATCGGTGTCACGGACGAGCGCTCCGACCCGCAGCATGCCGTTTTCTTCTGTCAGGTAGGCCAAGTTTGGCAGCTTGTTGATGTCCACCAGCACGGCAGGCTGGGCGAGGCGGTAGCGCATGGCGGGGATCAGACTTTGTCCCCCGGCAAGGATTCGCGCGTCTAGGCCGTGCTGGCTCAAAAGCGCGACGGCCTCCTCGAGCGAGGCAGGACGGTGATACTCGAAGGCTCCTGGAATCATGTGCCTACTCCTCCTGTTAGTTTGCTAACAACAGCTATCAAACTACTCGAATAGCACGCTGTCAACCTCAAACCAGCCCACATTTACCGTTACGTCAAAGGGAGTCTAAGATGAAGTTGTGTAGAACGCATGGACGCGCTGATTTTAGCGGCAGGGAAGGCCAGTCGCCTTGGTCTGCCGAAGTTTTTGCTCCCCGCCGGGCCGGGGTATGTGTTGCTGACGCGGGTGCTCGAGCTCGCGCTGCAAACGGCGGATGGTCAGATTATTGTGGCGCTCGGGCGTGAGGAGGACAAGGCTCGCTGGGTGCTGGATAACTGGATGTGGCCCGAGAACGCTGGACGGGTTCTTTTAGTCAGCAATCCCGATTACAAAGCGGGTTTGAGCACTTCGCTGCGAAAGGGGGTCGAGCAGTTGCCGGGGTCTCGAGGCGTGTTGATTCTCCTCGCTGACCAGCCGGCGCTGGATGCGGAAAAACTCAGGCAACTCCGCAAACCTTATGAATCAGGCGATGTTTGGGCGGTCTCCGCCGCAGAAAACGGCGAACCGAAACCCCCGGTAATGCTGGGACCGGAGTTTTTGGCGTTGGTGGGCGAACTCGAGGGCGACCAGGGCGCAAAACCCTTGTTCAAGCGGCACCCTGAGCGGGTGCGCCTGCTCGAGTGGGGCTCGGGCGAGTGGTTCACCGACGTGGACACCTGGGAAACCTACGCTGAGCTGGCGCGGGCTCAGGGCTGGGATAGGGAAGAGTTCGAGCCCTTGCAGGCCCTGTCTGGAACGAAAGAACTCGAGGCCCTTCTGGACACGATTCCTGAGCCGCGGGAATATCTCGAGACCCTGCGCCAGGGGGTTCTGACGCTGCTCACTCGAGGCTTTTGACAAACCTCATCGCGTTTGGGTCCTCGGTCCAGCCCCGCGCGGCATAAAATCCGCGTTTATACGATTCGCGGTCTTTAAGATTGATCAGGGTCAGCCGGCGGCAGGCCCGCACCCTGGCCTCTTGCTCGACGGCCTCGAGAAGCGCTGTCCCCACCCCGCGCCCGCTGGCATCGGTGCGCACGAACAGCTCGGTGACGTAGCCTTCAGGGGAGTTGAACAAGTAGTTCACCCAGTACACCGCCGCGTAACCCACCACCCGAGAATCCAGCTCGGCGACCAGCACGGAGCGCTCCAGGTGGTTGCGCTCGAGGCTCTTCCGAACGAGGGGCTCCAGGGCATCAACACCCCGCCGTTTCCACTGCGGATAGTCGTCAACGTTGCACAAGAGTTCCGCGATAGCGTGGGTATCGGCCAGGGTTGCGGCTCGGATATGAGCGGTCATGCGGTCTAATGGCCCCCGGTCAGGCGCTCGATCATCTCGTTCTTGAGGTCCCACAGCCGCTGCGAGAGCGAGACGTGGTAGGTGTGCGGGTTGACCAGTCGGCGCACCCCAGGGTCGAGGCACTCTACGTCTTTTTTGCGGCGCTCGCGCCAAACCGAGAGGGTTTCCCCGTTTGCCAGCCGCCCGCCGTTCCAGACCTCGGTTTGCAGAGGCTCTATTCGGCACCCCTCCATCCGCACCCGGCGAAATTTCGCCGAGTCGGAAGGGTGGCGCAGGGTTAGAACCGGCTCGGCGCAGGGGTCTTCGCCCGAAAGGGTGATGAGGTCGGCGGAGGCCAGACCGCGCTCGTCGTAGAGCCGCCAGGCCCGCTTATGGCCCGGATTCAGCACCTTCTCGACGGTCTCCGAAACCTTGATGGCGGGCTTCCACTCTGCCCCGTCGTGCATAGCGACCACCTTGTACACCCCGCCCAGCGCAGGCTGCCCCCAACTCGTCACCAGCCGTGTCCCGATGCCATACACCAGCCGCCCGATGAGGGCATCCGCGTCCACCCCGTAGCGCTTTGCCTCCTGCTGAATCTGGGTCTGCACCTGCCAAATCACCAGCTCGTCCAGCTCGGAGGAGAGCACGATGGATACGTCGTTGAATCCGGCCTGGTCGAGCAGTTGTGCCGAGCGAATCGAGAGATAGGCCAAGTCGCCGGAGTCCAGGCGAATCCCGAGCGGTTTGTGGCCCTTGCGCCTCAGCTCCTCGAACACGGTAATCGCGTTGGGCACGCCCGACTCGAGCACGTCCACGGTGTCCACCAGCAGCGTGGTGTTGTCGGGGTAGATGTCGGCGAAGGCCCGGAAAGCCTCGAGCTCGCTCATCCCCAGCGCGATAAAAGCTTGCACGAGGCTGTGGGCATGGGTTCCGGCGGCCTGCAAGCCCAGCTCAGAGGAGATGCCCACGTTGGAACTTGCGTCGGCCCCACCGATGAGTGCGGCACGGGTCGCGGCGTTCCCAGCCCCGCTCGCCGCGCGGCGCAGCCCCATGTCGAGGATGGTGGCGTGGTCGGAAACATCGCGGATGCGGCTGGCTTTAGTGGCAATCAATGTTTCGAAGTTGAGCTTGTTGAGGAGGGCGGTCTCGAGCAGTTGCGCCTGTGCCAGTGGCCCCTCCACCGCGACCAGCGGCACTTGCGGATGCACCACTCGGCCCTCTGGGATTGCCCGAAGGATGAGGCCGTCAAAGGGGTTGTTGCGCCCCAGCCACTCGAGGAAATCCGGCGCGAACAGGGGCTTTCCGGCCCTGGTTTTTTGGTTGCGGAGGACCTCGAGTTCGGCCTCGCCGAACCGGGCCTCTTCCATCCAGTCCAGGAGCGGGTCTAGGCCCGCGAACACGCAGTATCCGGCCTGGTGCTGCCCGTAATCCGGGTTCTTGCGGTAGAAATACTCGAACAAGGCTGGACGCTCGTGCAGGCCGAGGCGGAAGTAGACCTGAGCCATCGTCAGTTGATACTCGTCGGTGAGGAGGATGCCTTCGGTCAAGCTGGACATGGGATATAGCATAAGGCGTTGACCGTTGACCGCAAAAACGTCATACACATGCGTCTTACGCAAACCCCGTTTTTCGTAGGGACGCACGGCTGTGCGTCCGGCGCGCGTCAAACCCCAAATCATCGGGCGAAACCGTTCACCTGATTTCAAGTTTCAATCCCCAACCCTGAATATGGCAAAATACAGGGCGTGAACGGTTTGGTATACCGGGATTTTTTCGCCGAGCAAGGCCTCGAGCCCCTTTCCTCCCACGGCTACCGCCGTGAGGAGCGGGCGGCAGCGTTTCCCTACCTTAAAGCCCTTTCCCAAAGGGTCTTGGTCTTCGACGGGGCGATGGGGACGGAGATTTTCAAGCACCAGCTCACCGATGTGGACTTTGGCGGGCCGCAGTACGCGGGCTGTCCGGAAATCCTCAACCGCACCCGCCCCGACGTGATTGCCGCGATTCACCGCAGCTATTTCGCGGCTGGAGCGGACGTGGTGGAGACCAACAGCTTCGGCGGCTTTCCGCACGTCCTGGCCGAGTACGGCTTACAGGAAGAGGCTGAGGATTTAGCCTTCCGCGCGGGGCAGATTGCTCGAGCCGTCGCCGACGAGTTCTCAACTCCTGAAAAACCCCGATTTGTAGCAGGTTCTTTGGGTCCTGGAACCAAACTGATCAGCCTGGGCCAGATTGACTGGAATACCCTATTCGAGTCGTACCGGACGGCGGCGAGAGGCCTGATCCGCAGCGGCTGTGACCTGCTCATTATCGAGACAAACCAGGACATCTTGCACGTACGCTGCGTGGTGCTTGCCTCGAGGCAGGCCATGCAGGACGTAGGTCGCGAAGTCCCCTTACAGGTGCAGGTGACGATTGAGGCGACGGGAACGATGCTCGTCGGCACCGACGATAACGCGGCGCTGACGGCGCTCGAGGCCCTCCCGGTGGACGTGGTGGGCATTAACTGCGCCACCGGCCCCGACCTGATGGACTCTCACATCCGTTTCTTCGCCCAGAACTCCACGCGCTGGGTCTCCTGTATGCCCAACGCCGGGCTGCCCCGCAATGAGGGCGGGCGCGAGGTCTACGACCTGACCCCCGCCGAGCTGGTGCGCTGGCAGGAGAAGTTCGTCCGCGATTATGGCCTAAATGTGGTCGGCGGCTGCTGCGGGACCGGGCCTGAGCACATCCGGCAGTTGGCCCAAGCATTCGCGCATCAAACTCAAAATGTACGTCACGGAACGCCCTTCGCTGGGCAAGTCGCCAGCTTATACGGAAGCGTTCCGCTCAAGCAGGATACCGGCATCCTGATTGTGGGGGAGCGGACGAACGCCACGGGGAGCAAAAAATTCCGTGAGCTGCTATTGGCGGGCGATTATGCGGGGATGCTCGAGCTGGCCCAAGAGCAGGTCGCCGAGGGCTGTCACGTCCTCGACGTTTCCGTCGCCTGGACGGGCCGGGACGAGGTGCGGGACATGACCGAGACGGTGCGCCGATTTGCTACCGGCGTGCAACTGCCGCTGATGGTGGATTCGACGCAAACCGACGTGATGGAAGCCGCGTTAGAGCGCCTCGGCGGGCGGGCGATTTTGAATAGTGTGAACCTCGAAGACGGTCTTCCCAAGTTTGACAAAGTGGCTTCGTTAGCCAAAAAACACGGTGCGGCTCTGGTCGCGCTGACGATTGACGAGGATAAAGAGGCGGGCATGGCGAAAACCCCTGAGCGCAAGGTGGAAATCGCGCTGCGGATGTACGAACGCCTGACCCAAGTTCATGGGATTCCCGGCGAGAGCCTGCTGTTTGACCTGCTAACTTTTCCGATTACGCAGGGTGACGAGGACACACGAAAACTCGGCTTGTGGACGATTGAGGGCATACGTCGTGTGCGCGAGTTGTTGCCAGAGGTCGGATTCATCCTCGGCGTTTCCAACGTGTCGTTCGGGCTTTCTCAAGGGGCTCGAGTTGTACTCAACTCGGTTTTCCTCGACGAATGTGTCAAAGCTGGGCTCACCGCCGCGATTCTCAACGCGGGCAAAATCCTGCCCATCAACCAGATTCCTGAAGCCCCCTACAAGCTCGCTCTGGACCTGATTTACGACCGCCGTGAGTTCGCTGACGACGGCTCGGTGAGCTACGACCCGCTCTTCGCTTTCGTGGATTATTTCGCCAAGAACAAAACCGAGAAATCCTCGGTAGCGGACCCTTTAGCCGGACTTTCGATTGAAGAGCGCTTACAGAAGCGGATTATTGAAGGGCGGAAAGTGGGTCTGGAAGCGGATTTGGAAGCGGCACTATCGTCGGGGTATTCGCCGGTCGAGGTCATCAACAAAATCTTGCTCGAGGGCATGAAGACCGTCGGCGACCTCTTTGGCGCGGGGAAGATGCAGCTTCCCTTTGTGCTGCAAGCCGCCGAGACGATGAAGACGGCGGTGCGCTACTTGGAGCCCAAGATGGACCGCCTCGAGGGCGTGCAGAAAGGCACGATGGTCATCGCCACCGTCAAGGGCGATGTTCACGACATCGGAAAGAACCTCGTGGACATCATCCTGTCGAACAACGGCTACCGCGTGGTGAACCTCGGCATCAAAAAGGCCATCGAGGAAATCCTGTCGGCGGCGGAAGAACACAAGCCCGACGCCATCGGGATGAGCGGCCTCCTGGTCAAAAGTACCGTGGTGATGAAGGAAAACCTCGAGTACATGGCCGCCCGCAATTACAAAACCCCGGTAATTCTCGGCGGTGCCGCGCTGAACCGCCACTACGTCGAGCACGACCTCCGCGCCACGTATCAAGCCGGGAAACGCACCCAGGCCGAGGCTCCCGTTTTCTACGCCTCGGATGCCTTCGACGGGCTGCAACTGATGGATGAACTCTGCGGCCACGCCGCGCCCAAGCTGACTCTGGGGGAGAAATCCAACCTCCAGGTCAAGACCGCCTACGAAATCTTGCAGGAAAAGCTCGCTGCCGGCAGCGTTTACGTCCCCTCGAACGTTCCGCCTGCGCCGCGCATCCCGAGGCCGCCGTTCTGGGGCAGGCGGGTGGTGAACTCGGGCGAACTCGAGCTGGGCGTAGTCTCCCGCTACGTCAACAAAAACGCCCTGTTCCGGGGGCAGTGGGGTTTCCGCCGGGGCGAGCGGGAGAAGCCTGAGTACGAGGCCGAACTCGAGCGCCTCGCCGAGCCGATTTTCGAGGACCTGCTGATCCGCGCCTTGACCGAAGGCTCGCTGCAACCGGGCGTGGTCTACGGCTATTGGCCGGTGGCCTCGGACAAAAATGACCTAATTGTTTTCGACCCGGAGACGGGGAGGGAGCGCTTCCGTTTCGCCTTCCCGCGCCAGACCGGAGGGCGACACCTCTGCATCTCCGACTTCTTCCGAGAGCGTCACGCCGAGCCGATAGGCGACGAACAAGCTTTCATCCCCGCGCCCGCGTGGGAAAACGGGGCCAGGGACTTGCTGGGGGCGCAGGTGGTGACGATGGGCCGGGTGGCCTCGGAGGTCGCCGCACGTATGTTCGCCGAGGACAACTACCAGCAATACCTGTACTGGCATGGCTTCTCGGTGGAGATGGCCGAGGGGCTGGCCGAATACTGGCATAAGCGGGTGCGGCAGCAGCTCGGCATCGCTCAGGACGATGCCACCGACCTGCACAAGGTCTTCCAGCAGGGCTACCAAGGCAGCCGCTACAGCTTTGGCTACCCGGCCTGCCCGCGTCTGGAAGACCAGAAGTATCTGCAAGAGTTGCTGGGTTGGGGCGAGATTGGTGTGAGTTTGAGTGAGGAGTACCAGCTGCACCCGGAGCAATCTACAAGCGCGATTGTGGTGCATCACCCGGCGGCTAAGTATTTCAACTTATGAGTTTTTGCCTTCCTCTATGGAGTTGATTTTCGAGGTGCGTGATGCCGAGGAGGGTGGCTACTGGGCTAGGGCGCTCGGCGGAGGAATTTTCACCCAGGCGGAAAGCTGGGAGGAGTTGCGTAAGAATGCGCTCGAGGCCGTCCATCTCCATTTTGATGAGGGCGAAGTACCTAAGTTAATTCAGCTTCACTATGTCCGGGACGAGCTTCTTGCGCCGGGGGCGGCATGAAGGTACCCCGCGATATCAGCGGGGAGCGGTTGGTTCGGGTTTTACAGAGGATGGGTTGTGAGGTTGCGCGACAGGATGGCAGCTATACTCGTTTAGTTTTCGCTGGAAAACCCGTTCACAAAATCACTGTCCCAAACCACAACCCTATAAAAGTTGGTCTTCTCCAAGCCTTGCTCAAAGAGTTAGCCGAGCGTCAGGGAATCTCGATGGAGCAGCTTATTGAAAAGCTCTAAGCACTCGAGCCCCTTTACTAAACTAGCCCTATGCTCAAGCTGATTCCCGACCCTATTTCGCCGGAGAGGTATTTGGAACCCCATATATGCTAGAATATAAGTATCTCCTTTTGCGCAATTTTGATGGCCCCAAGTAGCCTGAGTGCGGCGTTCAGAGCGTCGAGGAGCGGGGATCGGGAGTTGTAGCAACCCCTATCCGAAAAGCCTGCATTCCTCTCCACTTCCAACAAGGCCGCATCCTCAGCCTCACTCAACTTCACATATCGCGCTGCTGGCATTTTGTAACGCTACCATGGAGATACTTATATGTGACTCAGTTGCATTTCTACCTTCCCAAAGAGCTTGCCGAGCAGGTCAAGAAGAATGCCAAGCGGCAGAAGAAAACTGCTTCGGCTTACGTGGCGGAAGTCGTGAAGGAGAAGCTCGAGCATAGCTGGCCTCCGGGATACTTCGAGAGCTTCCGCATAGATGACCCACCTTCGCCGAGCCCGAGGATTTGCCCCTTCAGGAGCGCGACCTCTCGTGGTGAGGCTGCTCGATACGAACACTTGCGTAGCAATTATCCGACACGAGCCGAAGGCGCTCGAGCGTTATCGTCAGACCTTGCCAAGCGAGGTGGTAGTACCCTGGGTTGTCTGCGCCGAGCTTTTCTATGGTGCCTATCTGAGCCAGGAACCGCAAAAGAACTCGCGGAAAGTGCGGAACTTTTTAGCGCCGCTTGGGACACCCGAAGCCGACGAGGGAGCAGCGGTGACTTACGGAAGAATTCGCTCTGATTTGCGGTCACAAGGACAGACCATGGGCTCGAACAATGTCATCATCGCTGCTGTAGCGCTTGCCGGAAGCTTTACCCTCGTCACTCACAACACCAAAGAGTTTTCCCGCGTACACGGACTCAACCTCGAGGACTGGTTGATCTAATCTGCAATTATTCCTGTCTCCCGTCTATGGCTCACTTCCTGCTCACTGCTTAATCAGCCGCACATAAGGCTCGAGTCAGCCCCACCTCAATGTGCCTTGGCATCGAAAGGAGTGGTAAATATGGGACGAGTGACTGCTGTTTTTGACGACCGTGCGAGCTGTCAATGAACTGCGTGCTATGGGGATTAGCGACGCGCATTTGTCGTTTGTCTCTAAGCACGAGCAGCATGGCGGGGCGATGGACACCGACACCGAAAAGACCGCCAAAGATGTCGGTAGTAATGTGGGTAAGGGTGTTGGCGTAGGCGCTGTGGCGGGCGCGATTTTCGGTATCGCCGCCGCGCTAATTCCAGGGGCCGGGCCGTTTATCGCGGTGGGCGCGTTAGCACAGACGCTCGGCGCGGTGGGCGGTGGTGCGCTGGCCGGAGCTGTCGTGGGTGGCACGGCAGGTGGTTTGGCTGGAGCCTTCGCCAAGGCCGGTTATGACAAGGACGAAGCCGAATACTACAGCGGTGCGGTCGAGCGCGGCGGAACGGTAGTGGTGGCCGATGTGCCCGATTCGCAGGAGTCCGAGGTGCGGGCCGCGCTGGACAGCTACCAGGGCAGCTACTACGGTGGAATGGGCAGCCGCTCGGACTACTCCTCCACCCGATAATTCATCATCCAAAAAAGCCCCTCCGCGTCTGGGAGGGGCTTTTGCATGAACCGTCAGCGGACTCGAGCCACCACCCCGTTGTGGGCCTTGATATAGCCGCAGCGCAGAACCCCGAGGCCGTTCTCATGGGCATATTTCCCTAGTTGCCGGGCGTCCATCAGCTCGCGGTAGCCGTAGTTCATCAGCCGCCCCATCACCCGGTAGAAGACCTTCGACTTGAGCTGGCGGCGTGGTGTGGTCAGGATCACGTACCCGCCTGGCCTGACAAACTTTCGGTGCCACTCGATGGCCTGCGGTTTGAGCGTGTCGGGGAAGTGCTCCAAGAGGCCCACGCTGAGCACGATGTCAAACTCGGCCCCGAAGTCGAGGTTGCGGATGTCCTCGACCACGAAATAGGTGTTGAAGTCGGCCCGGTGATAGGTTTTCCAGCCTCCGGTGGAGGGGTTATAGCCCAGGAACGGGTATTCCTCGGGGAACTGCCCGAAGCGCTCGGTCTTGCAGAACTCGTCGTAATCCACTAGCACGGCCTCGCCGCCCGGATACATGGCCTGAAGCTGCATGGCCTCGTAGCCCTCGGCGGCTCCCAGGAAAAGGATGCGGGGACGATTAACTCTGAGCCCCTCGAACAAGGCCCGCTTGCCGCGCGGGTCCCACACGGCGTCCTCCTGGCGGTGGACCTTGTTCCAAACCCTGGCTTGTAGCCAGTCTTCAAACGCCTCGGCGAGTTGGTGCGAGTCGAAGAGGGCGAAGGCTTGGCGGAGGTCGGCGCGGGTTTGCTCGAGGCGCTGTGGCATCGGCGTGCTAAACATCGAGTGAAAGGCCCGGTTGAAGTGCTTCCACTGCACCAGCACCGGCATTTCCTGGCCGTGCTCGGCCTCCCAGGCCTTGCGGTCGGAGGAGTAGTTTTCCACCCGGTACGGTCGGCCCAAATCCTTCCAGGATAGCCGGGCAAAGTCCAGATGGGTCTCGTCTACAAACACCTCGGGCTTGCCGGTGCGCAGGTCGGCGCGGTAGGTAGGGGTGAGCCAGGTGGTGTCAAGGGTCTCGGGCCAAGGGGCGACGGCCATAAGCTTCCTCCCGTACGGCTGGATGAGCGTTGGGATCACTATATACCTGTGGAAAAAGGTGAAAAGTGGTGACGGTAAAAAGGTTAAGAGTTAACGGCACCGCCTCCCCGAATCGCATGATCCGCATCGGTCACAGGCGTTATTCTCTGCGAACCTCAGGGGAGGTGGCTGAAACGGGGGTTGCCCTTCACCTTCACCTTCCGTTCGCCTCAGCCCAGCCTCAGAAGGGGGTCAGCCGCTCGAGGCATTTTGGGCCTCGAGGAGGCCAAACATGAACGAAGCCAAAGGAAGCTCGGAACCCGCTTTTGAACCCTATCGCACCGAGGAAATTCGTGAGCACATGATGGTCCATGCCCGTGGAAATGGGGCCATGAACGGCTCGCCGGGGGTGCACGTGGGGACGGTAGACCGGCTTGAGGGGCTATACATCAAGCTCACCGCGAACGACTCACCCGACGGGCAGCACCACCTGATCCCGCTGGCCTGGGTGGAGCGGGTGGATTCAGCGCACAACACCGTCTACCTCAACCGCGATGCCGATACCGTGCGGCAGGAGTGGCGCTCCGAAGGGCAGGTTTAGCTTCAGCCCCGGCTCAGCTGCCGGTCAAGCCGGTTTCAAACCGCGGCTTTATCCTGCACGAGTTGCAAAGGAGGGATTGCGATGGCGATGAGTGTAACCCAGCAGATCAAGGAGCACATGATGGTCCACGCCCTGGGCGAAGGTTCGATGAACGGCGTTGCGGGGGTGCACATCGGTACGGTGGACTATGTGGACGGCGACCAGATCATCCTCACCAAGAACGATTCGCCTGATGGGCAGCACCACGCTATCCCGGTGAGCATGGTGGACCGGGTGGAGAACAACACCGTTTTCCTCAATGCTGACGCCGAGATGGTGCGCGGCCAGTGGAGAACTGTCCAGCCCGATATGAGCCGCGACCGGGGTATGGGCCGATAACCGGATAAAGCTGGGGCGGGGGCAAGTCTCCCGCCTTTTTTATGACCCCGTTTTTCCCAAATCCTCTTTTTCTGCGCGAAAAAGCCCTGCTTGTACACGAGCGCCTATGCGCCGCGTATGAGTGCCCGATACCCTATTTCCACGACCTCGACCCTTTGAGCGAGCTGGTCTCCGCGCTGCTCTCGCACCGCACCAAAAACGCCGACTCTGGGCGGGCCTTCCGAACCCTGCGGGCCAAGTTTTCCACCTGGGAGGCGGTGCGCGACTCCCCAACGCCTGAGGTGGAGGCGGCGATCTCGGTGAGCACCTGGCCCGAGCAGAAGGCTCCGCGCCTCCAGGCGGTGCTGCGGGAGATTACCAGGCGGCGGGGTGAGCTTTCGCTGGACTTTCTGGGGGCAATGCCGGTGAAGGAGGCCAGGGCTTGGCTCGAGGCCCTTCCGGGGGTCGGCCCCAAGACCAGCGCGGCCACCCTCCTCTTCAGCCGGTTGCGGATGCCCGCCCTGCCGGTGGACAGCCACCACCACCGGGTTGCGCAGCGCTTGGGCCTGATCCCACCGAATGTGGCGGTGGGGCCGTCGCACGCGCTGCTTGAGGCCCAGCTTCCGCCCGACTGGAGCGCCCAGCAGGTCTACGACAACCACGAGGTCTTGATGCTGCACGGGCAGCGCTGCTGCTATTTCCATAACCCGGCCTGCGGGCGCTGCGTGGTGTTGGATTTGTGTCCGACGGGGCAGGCAAGACTGAAAGGTGAGGCAGGAGGAAAGAGGAAAGGTGAGCCAAAAGTGGGTCCTGTACTCCACGGGGAAATCTTGGGTCCCAAATCATTGTTCAGGACGCGAGGTCTTTTAGCTTCCCTCTTTTTTCCTGCTTCTTTCGTCGTTATCTTGTCGTTCCGCTAACGTCTGCGCTACGATCCAAGCCTCCGCTTCTTCGGGGGTTTTACCCCGCCAGACTTCCTCTCCTGTGTCTCGCCTGACGACACCGTACCCTCTGCTAGTCAGTGGGTGATAGGTGTACGGAGCGTTTCTGAGAAAATCCTCGAGGCTCACCCCCGGTGGCAGGACCTGGCGGAACCATTCCTGTTGCGCCCTCATCACGCGGCGACCGGTAAGATAGTTGGCAAGGCCCAGCAGCACGATGAGCAGCAGCATCACCAGCAAGACCGTTAGTATCCCCATAGAAGGGTATGTTAGCCGCCCGGACTGCGGCTCGCACGGGGCTGTACCCATTTGTCACAACCTTTGGCGGCCAACCTCGGTAGGCTTAAGCTTAAGAGGCGGGGATGAGAAGCCGCCGAAGGGTTTGATGGCGTTTGTACCGAAGGGCTCCCCCGAAAACTTGGCGGACCAGGCTGCTGGGTTAGACTGGCGTGGTTAGGGATAGGTAGCCAGGGGCGGATCGGTTGAAATGAGCCAGGACAAGGGCAAGCCAGGGGGCGAAGGGGTGAACCTCTTCGCGGCTTCGCCTTTGCCCGAGCTTCTCCCCGACCTAGAGGCTACCCTCGAGGCCGCCGAAAGCCTGGTGGCGGACGAGCCCAGCGAGGCCCTACAGTTCGCCCAGGAGGCCCTCGAAGCCGCCGCCGAGTTGGGGCTGCGCGACCTCGAGGCCCGCTCGGGGCTGGTGTTGGCAGAGGCCTACCACCGGCTGGGCCGGATGCGGGAGGCCCTAGCGGCAGGCCGGGCAGCCCTAGAGATATCGGCCCATCCGCAACACCGCATGGAAAGCCTCCGGCGTCTGGTCCTGATCCACCGGGAGAAGGGCGATCTGCCCCAGGCCACGGCGTATCTGGCCCAGGCGGTGGAGTTAGCTCAGCAGCTCGGGGCCGCCCAGGCCGAGGCCGATCTGCTCAACCAGCAGGCCGGGTTGCACCACATGCAAGCGGAGTATGCCGAGGCCCTGGACAAGCTCACCCAAGCCTTGGCCCTCGTCCAGCGCCTGGGGAACCGGACCGCCGAGGCCAACTACCTCAACAACATCGGCACCCTGCGCACCGAGTTGGGCGACTATCCCCAGGCCCTACAGAATTTTTTCGCGGCCTACCAGCTTTACCAGGAAGACGGGCACAACCCCCGCAACCGGGCCACCAACCTGGCGTCAATCGGCAACCTCTACAGCGAGATGGGTGATTATGCCCAGGCTGAGGAGTATTACGACCGGGCCCTCGAGGTGGCGCGACGGGCCGACGAGCGCAGCCTGGAGGTGCACCTGCTCCACCTCAAAGGCGAACTGGCGCGAACCCAGGAGCAGTTAGAGGCCGCGCAGGAGCTGTACCAGTCGGTTTTAGAGCTGGCCGAGGCCCGCGGCCTGGAGCGGCTCTTGGCCTCAGGGCGGCAGGGGCTGGCGCAGGTCCAGTCGGCGCGGGGAGAGTCCGCCCTGGCGCTGGAAAACTATGCCAAGGTACTGGAGATCGCCAGTGCCAAGGGCTGGCGACACGCTGAGCTGGACGCCCTTCTGGGACTGGGCCAGGAGCATCTGTCGCTGGGCCAGTTGACCCAGGCCAAAGCCCATGCCCAGCAGGCCCTCGAGCTCTCCGGCCAGTCCGACCGTAAGAAAAGCCTCTATATGGCGCACCGGCTGCTGGCACAGATCAGCCGTAGCGAGGGAGACACGGCTGCCGCGCTGGTGCACCTCGAGGAGTATCACCGCCTGGAACGCGAGGTGTTCAACGCCGAGAGCGAGCGCAAGCGGCGGCTCTTGGCCTCGCATTTAGAGCTCGAGCGGGCCAGAAACGAGGCCGAGAGCTACCGGCTGCGTACCGAGGTCGAGACCCGAGCCAGAGAGGAGGCCCAGGCCAGGGTGCGGCAGCGTACCGAGGAGCTGGAGTACGCCCAACTCGAGATCGTAGCGCGGCTGGCCTTGGCCGCCGAGTACCGCGACGACGTGACGGGTGAGCACACCTACCGGGTGGGCCGAAACTCTGCCTTAATCGCTAGGGAGCTGGGCTGGCCGGAGGAACAGATCGAGGTGCTGCGCTCGGCGGCACGGCTGCACGACGCGGGCAAGATCGGCATCCCCGATGCCATCCTGCTTAAAAAAGACCGCCTCACCGTGGACGAGTTCGAGCAGATGAAGGCCCACACCGTGATCGGCTCGCGCATCCTCTCCGGGGGGCGTAGCCGCCTGTTGCGGTTGGCCGAGGAGATTGCCGGGAGCCACCACGAGCACTACGACGGCAACGGATATCCCTTTGGCCTCAAAGGCGAAGAAATTCCCCTTTCGGGCCGCATTGTGGCCGGCGCCCCGCCGATGTGCTCGACGCCTTAACCCACGAGCGCCCCTACAAGCGGGCCTGGTCGGTGCGGGAGGCGCTGTCGGAGATCAAGCGGCTCTCCGGGCGGCACTTTGACCCCGAGGTGGTCGAGGCCTGTCTGCGCGCTTTCGGCGAAGGGACCTTCGACATCGAGGAGAACATGCAGCGCCTTGACGCCGACCTCAGCATGACCGTGCAGATGGAGAAAGCCCAGCTCGGCTGGATCAACGAGGACGTGGAGGGTTTGCGGCGGGGTTTCGAGCAGATTCTGGCCGACCGCACACGGGAACTCGAGCACGCCCGAAGAGAGGCCCAGGTGCTGGCCCGGCGGATGGAGCTGATGGCCCACACCGACGTGCTGACCGGTTTGGGCAACCGCCGGGCCTTCGAGAACGACCTGGAGACCGAGGTGGACCGCGCCCGCCGGATCGGTTACCCCTTGAGCGTGCTGGCTTTGGACATGGACTACCTCAAGCAGATCAACGACAGCGAGGGCCACGAGCGGGGCGATGCCCTACTGCGCAGCTTCGGCCAAGCCGTGCAGCAGCACTTTTTCGAGGTGGGGCGGGTGTACCGTATCGGTGGCGACGAGTACGCCGCGATTTTGCCCTACGTAGACCCCAGCGGTCATCCCGGAATCCGGCGGCGGCTGGAGGCCAGCATCGCTCAGGTACGCTCTGACGGGTTTGCCGCCGCTAGCGTGAGCGCCGGGCTGGCGGCGATGCCCGCCGAGGCCACCACCGAAGGGGATTTGGTGCGGCTGAGCGACCAGCGGATGTATGCCGATAAGCTTCAGCGCCGTAAGCGCTCGAGGGTGTGAAGAACACGCAGTCTCCCCGACTGCGGGGGAGTTGGAGAGGGTAAAGGCCGCGATCATCGCCTCAGCTCGAGTTCCGCAAGATGTTTTTGAAAGAGGAGACGTCTCCTTCATCCCACCCAAAAACCCCAGTCCCCGCCGAGCAAGCTCAACCTTTGCAAGTAGCGTCTAGTGGCTTCTGGTCCTAGACGCAAAGCGGTTTGAAAATCATCTTGCCCGCGCAGGTAGACCAGCGTCGCCAGCTCACCGATCACCGTAAAGCCCCGGACCTTTTGCTCGGTTTCCCACAGCCCCTGCGCAGTTTGTTCGGAGAGCAGCCAGGGCGTTTTGAGGTAATGCTCGGGGCCGTGGTAGGACCGCAGTTGGTCTTCGTAGTCGTCTTTGGCCCGGCCCCGCAGGTTCAGCACCGCACCGGGGGTGCAGTAGTGGGCATCCAGGTCGGTGAGCACGCCCCGGCAAGCCAGCGGGCGGTGGGCATGGGCTGAGCAAGCCCCGTCTTCGGTCAGTAGGGGACAGGGATTGGCCTGAAGGAAATAGCTGGTGGCGAAGTTGGGCCGGTGCTTCCCCCGCGCAATCTGTCTTAACCGCTCCCGTCCGGTCTGTTCGACCTGGGCGAGCCGCTCCGGGCTCAGGTTTTCCCGCAAGTATTCGGCCTCGGCGAGCCCGATCATCACCAGCGCGTAGCAGCAGAAATAGCACCCTTTGCGGCAGCTCGGTTGTAGCGCTAGGGTGCGTAAATAGGCCGCGCTGCGCCGGTCGAGCTCGGCGTGCGCCTGGGATACGGCTTGGCGTAAAGCCTGCATAAACTTCCTCAGTGTAGAGATAACCCCGCCGGGAAAACTGTTCCCAGACCCACTGCGCGGCGGGATTACCGTGGGATTACGCAAGCGGGCGGGCCGGAATGGTAGAATCCCAAACTATGAACGTGATCGGACGCATCACCGCCATGCCCACCCTCCCCGAGCCGCTGCACGGCTTGCACGAGGTGGCTTACAACCTTTGGTGGAGTTGGAACCCTGAAGCCCAGCGCCTGTTTGAACAAATCAATTTGTCCGGTTGGAAGCGCTTCCGCTCCAACCCCGTGAAGGCCCTGCTCGAAGCCGACCCCGAGCGCCTCTGGGCCCTCTCCGAGAACGCCGCTTACGTTGGCGCGGTCGAGGCCACCGTAGATGACTTCCGCACCTATCTGGCGACTCGCCCCAAAAAGTCTCCCACCATCGGCTATTTTTCGATGGAGTTTGGCTTCCATGAGTCGCTGCCGATCTACTCGGGCGGGTTAGGGATTCTGGCAGGCGACCACGTGAAAGCGGCCTCGGATTTGGGTCTCAGCCTGACCGGGGTGGGGATGTTTTACCACGAGGGCTATTTCCGTCAGGAACTGGCCTCCGACGGCCAGCAGATGGAGGTCTACGAAAGCTTGATGGCCGAGGAACTGCCGCTCACGCCTGTCACCGGCGAGGGCGGCAAGCCGGTGCGGGTTGGGGTGGAGTTCCCCGGTCGCACGGTGTACGTAGTAGCTTACAAGGCCCAGGTAGGCACTATCCCGGTGTACCTGATGAGCGCCAACATCCCCGAGAACTCCGCCGAAGACCGCGCCCTCACCGCCCGGCTTTACGCGCCGGGGCAGGAGATGCGCATCCAACAGGAGCTGATCCTGGGGATCGGCGGGGTGCGGTTGCTACGGGCCTTGGGTCTCAAACCCGAGGTCTGGCACATGAATGAGGGGCATGCCGCCTTTTTGGGCCTAGAGCGGATGCGCGAGATGGTGGCCGCGGGCCGCCCCTTCGGCGAAGCCCTCGAGGCCGCCGCCGCCGGGGCTCTGTTCACCACCCACACCCCGGTCCCCGCCGGGCACGACTCGTTCCCGATGGACCTGGTGACCCGCTACCTGGACGGCTGGTGGGACAAGCTGGGCATCTCCAGGGAGCAGTTTTTGGCGCTGGGCCAGGAGGAAAAATCGTATGGCCCGGTGTTTTCTATGTCCAACTTGGCCCTCGCCACCAGCCGGGCCGCAGGCGGGGTCTCCAAGCTGCACGGTCAGGTCTCCCGTGAGATGTTCAAGGAGCGCTGGCGCGGCCTGGAGACCGAGGAGGTGCCGATCGGCAGCATCACCAACGGGGTCCACACCTTCACCTTCTTGAACCCCGAGCTACACGCCCTGTACAGCCAGGTTTTTCCCAAACACTGGGCCGAGAACTTGCAGGACGGCAGCCTGTGGAAGGTGGAAAACCTGGCTGAGGAGGACCTCTGGCGGGTGAGAAACACCCTGCGGGCCAACCTGGTGCGCGAGGTCCGGGCCCGGCTCTTCGAGCAGCGCCGCCGCAACGGCGAGCTGCCCGCCAAGCTGCGGGCCGCCGATAAGGTGCTGGATGCCACCGCCCTGACCATCGGCTTCGCCCGGCGCTTCGCCACCTACAAGCGGGCCATCCTGCTCTTCGCCGACCCCGACCGGCTGCTCTCGATCCTGAACGGCCCGCTGCCCGTCCAGATCGTTTTTGCGGGCAAGGCCCACCCCAAGGACGAGCCGGGTAAGGAGTTTATCAAGAAGCTGGCTGAGAAGATCAAAAGCTTAGGCCTCGAGGACAAGCTGATCTTGCTCGAGAACTACGACATGGGGCTGGCGCGGGCCCTGGTGCAAGGCGTAGACGTGTGGCTCAACACCCCGCGCCGCCCGATGGAGGCCTCCGGCACCTCGGGGATGAAATCGGCACTCAACGGCGGCCTCAATTTCTCTATCCTCGACGGCTGGTGGGCCGAAGCCTTCAACTCGGCGAACGGCTGGGCCATCGGCGACGAGCGGGTCTACACCACCGAGGAGGCCCAGGATCAGGCCGATGCCCAGAGCCTCTACGACACCCTGCAAAACGAGATCGTGCCGCTGTTTTACGCGCGGGGCTCGGTGGGCACCCCCTCGGGCTGGCTGGCGATGGTGCGCGAGAGCATCCGCACCTGCGGCCCGGTCTACTCGGCACAGCGGATGGTCCACGAGTACCAGCACAAGTTCTACACCCCGCTGGCGCGGCGGGCCGCGCATCTGATGGAGCACGGCGGAGCGGCGCTGGAAGCGGTCGCCAAGTGGAAAACCCAGGTGGGTTCGGGCTGGAACAACGTCAAGCTGTGGGTCGAGGCACCCAAGGTGGAAGCCGGACAGCCGCTGCAAATCCGGGCCTTCCTGCAAGCCTATGGGGTCCCTACCGACACCCTCAAGGTCGAGCTGGTGGTGCGCCGCAGCACCGGCGATTTGGAGGTCGTCCCGCTCAAACCCAGCGGCCAGGAGCGCGACGCGCTGCTCTTCACCGGGACCTACTCGCCGGCCCGCCCCGGCAGCTACGTCTACGGGGTGAGGGCGGTGGCGGTGCACCCTGAGCTTTCTAGCCCGCGCGAGGTGGCCTTCGTGCGCTGGGCCGAGGCGCAGACCTACAGCTTGTCTCCGGTCTAGATATTTTCCTAAAAACCTCGAGCCTGAAGATGGGCTCGAGGTTTTTTCACCCTTGCGGGAGCGAGCCGGTTTACCGTGTTCCCTATGCGCCGCTTCCCCCTTGTTCTCGCGGTCCTCTTTACGGTGGGCCTGGCCCAAAGCCTAACCCCACAGCAGGCTTTAGAACGCCTCTTTACCCAGCCTCCCGCTAAAGCCGAATGGTTCACCCCGGAGTTTTTAGCGCAAGTTCCCGCCGCCCAGATTGATGCCATCGTCAAGGGGCTCACCGCTGCTTTGGGGGCCTATCAGAAGGTACGCTCCGACGGGCAAAACTTCGTCGTCGAATTTGAGAAGGGCTTGGTTCCAACGCAAATCGCCCTGGATGCCCAAGGCCGCATCGCCGGGCTGTTCTTCCGTCCACCGCAACCCAAAGCGGCGCTCTCGCCTGAGCAAGCCCTAGCTCAGTTCAAAAGCTTGCCGGGGCGGACCAGTCTGCTGGTGCTCGAGGACGGTCAGCCCAAGGTTTTGCTCAACTCCGACACCCCTTTAGCGATAGGTTCGGCTTTCAAGCTGGCAGTGCTGGCGGCCCTGCAAGAGCAGATTCAAGCGGGACAACGCAAGTGGAGCGACACCGTGCCGCTCAAAGCGCAGTGGAAAAGCCTCCCGTCGGGGACGCTACAAAACGAACCCGACGGGAAGCCCATCAGCCTCGAGCAGTACGCCACCCAGATGATTTCTATCTCCGACAACACCGCCGCCGACGCCCTGATTTACATTGTCGGGCGCGGCAACGTCGAGCGGCTAACCCCTCGCAACCAGCCTTTTCTCACCACCCGCGAGGCCTTTATCCTGAAAAACCCGGCGAATAAGGACGTGCTGGGGCGCTATCGCAAAGCCGACCCTGCCGAGCGTACCGCGCTCCTCCCGGAACTCGCCAAGCTGCCCTTGCCCGGCGTGGATGTGTTCGCGGGTGGCCCGGTGGCGATTGACATCGAGTGGTTTTTCAGCACCGCCGAACTGTGCGGCCTTATGGAAAAGGTGCAGGCCCTCCCGTTGATGAGCGTGAATCCGGGCTTGGCGAACCCCACCGACTGGCAAAAAGTGGCCTTCAAAGGCGGCTCGGAGCCGGGCGTGCTAAACCTGACAAGTTATCTGGTGGCGAAGAGCGGTAAGCACCTCTGCGTCTCGGCAACCTGGAACAACCCACAAGCGGCGCTGGACGAGAGCCAGTTTTACCTGCTGTACAGCGGGTTATTGGCGGGTCTGAAATAGCCCCGGTGGGGTTCTCCTCACGGTAGACTTTGGCTGTGAGGGTGATTCCATTCAAGTTCGAGGACGGCACGTTTTGGTTGCTCGACCAGAGGCTGCTGCCGAAGGAGGAGGTATGGATACCCTGCCGCACCGCCTCGGAAGCCGCAGCAGGTATCCGCGAGATGGTGGTGCGCGGCGCTCCGGCCATCGGGGTGACAGCCGCTTATGGCATGGTTTTGGCCCACCTGTCGGGCGAAAACCCCGCCGAGGCCGACGAGGTTCTGCGTAAGAGCCGTCCAACCGCCGTCAACCTCTTTTACGCCCTAGACCGGATGAAGCCGCACTGGGGCGATTTGGAAAAGTCCTTGAAGGAAGCCAGAGCCGTCTGGGATGAAGTAGAACAGACCGAACTCGCCATCAGCCAGCATGGGGCCAAAGTATTGAAGGGCCAGGTTCTAACCCACTGCAACACCGGGCCGCTCGCCACCGGCGGTTATGGCACAGCTTTGGGTGCAATCATCGAGGCGCATCGCCAAGGCCGGGTTTATCACGTCTGGGTGGACGAAACCCGGCCCTATCTGCAAGGGGCTCGCCTCACCGCCTACGAGTTGCAAAAGGCCGGGGTCCCCGCCACGCTTATCACCGACAACATGGCGGCCTATTTCATGCGCAAAGGTCAGGTAGACGCAGTAATCCTAGGCACCGACCGGATGGCCCTCAACGGCGATTTTGCCAACAAAATCGGAACCTATGGAGTTGCAGTTTTAGCCCACTATCACGGGATTCCCTTCTATCCCGCGCTGCCGCTCTCTTCGGTGGACCCTCGATTGGAAAGGGGAGAGGCCATTCCCATCGAAGAGCGCTCAGCGCTCGAGGTCACGTCGGTTCGCGGCGTCCAACTCGCCCCCGAAGGCTTCCCGGCGGCGCATCCGGCCTTCGATGTGACCCCACATTCGCTCATCACCGGGGTTGTCACCGAGAAAGGCGTGCTGTACCCACCGTTTGATGAATCCCTACGGTTGGCGATGGGTTTGCTAGACTAGGGTTGGGCGTGGGCAAAAAACAGCATTTGCGGCGTCGCAATCGCGGGCCTCGAGCGCCAAATCTCCATTGATCAAGAAAAGATTGCCGCTGAAGAGGCTAAACCCGCTCCCGACCCCGGTTTACTGCGGCACTGGCAGAAAGAGGTAGAGGCGTGGCAATCCGAAATAAAGCGACTCCAGAAACGGCTCCCCTAGGCTCCTCAGGTGTGCTTTGGGAGGAACTGTTCGAGGAGTTTCGCAACCTCGAACGTCTCTACCGCGAAGCTCAGAACCCGAAGGGTACCAAAGCTGAAGCGAAAAAGCTCGAGATAGACCTGTTTTCCTCATTAGCTCACGTCGCCATGCATTCCAAGGTGATGATCGAGACTTTTGAAGGAGACGACGAAAAGTAGTGTGGGCTGGCTCGAGTCCCTCTTCGGGCTGCGCTGCCCCGGCTGCGGGAAACCGCTCGACCAGGCCACGCTTTGCAAGGCTTGCGAGTCTGAATTAGTTCCGCGTCACGTTCCTAACTTTGTGTATTTGGGCAGCTATCAGCGCTTCGGAAATCTGGGCAGGGCCATCAAATACCGAGGCCATCGTGAGCTAGCGACTCTGACAGGCCGCAAACTTGCGCTCGGGGTGCGGCAGGCGGATTGGGCGGTGAACGGCGTGACTGCCGTGCCCACGCTGTTTCATCGCCAAGTACAGCGCGGCTACAACCAAGCCGAACTCATCGCGCAGGCCGCGGCTAAGGAACTTAAAGTCCCCTACCAGACGGTGCTTTCTCGAGCCTCCTATTCCAAGTCCCAGACGCGAAAGTCCCTATCGGAGCGTTTGCAGCTTCCCGAAGATACGTTTGTCGTGAAAGCCCGAGTCACCGACGTTTGGCTCCTCGTAGATGATGTAGTGACGACAGGCACAACGTTTGCTAGGGCACGTACCTCGCTATTAGACGCGGGTGCAACTAAGGTCTATGGCGCGGCAATTGCGGTGAAAAGCCCACACGAAATCTCACGGTTTTCTCTATAATCAAAGCATCTGCCCACACTCAAACCCGTGTGGGCTTCGCAATTGGGAGGGGAGCGCATGGTCAAACGCCCACGGATTCGCAGGCTCGAAGAACTCCTCCCTTTTATCCGCGAAGGCCGCTACCGCATCGGCCCGCATGTCGCCAAGCACATGCTGCAAGAGGGTTTCATCGAGCACGACGTGCTGCAAGCCGTCGAGTGGGGCCGCGAGTTAGCGGTCTATCCTGAAGAAAGCCGAATGCTAGTGCTCGGCTATATGGTTTTCCCGCCGCAGCTCCGGCTGCCGCTGCACGTGGTTTTGGAGTATAAGGAAAACCGCCAGGTGGATATTGTTACTGCGTTTATCCCTAAAAAGCCGCACCAGGTGTACTCTCGCGCCCGCATCGCGGCCATCTTGCGCTTTGACGGAACCTTCGAGGAAGTGCGCTGGAAGCGGCCTAAGTTTCTCACTGAGGACCAGATTCCGCGATGAACTGCTGCACCACCTCAGCGTATTTTTCAGTCTCCTCAATGTCGGGGAAATGTGCGCTTTGGTTGAACACCTCGAGCCTCGTATTGGGCAAGGTTTGAGCCAAATCCCGCACGTGGTCCACGCCGACATTGCGGTCATAAAGGCCCACTAGCAACAGCGTTGGAATCGTCAGTTCTTCAAGCCCAGCGCGCAATAGCAAAGGTTCGCGGGGCTGAGCGGATAGAGCCCGGTGCATATCGCCGGAGTTGGTCAGACCGGAGCTCTTCCAAAGGTCGCGGTTATGCCGTGCCGCACCCGAGTTATGGAACAAAAAGCAGTCTACAGTTGGGTCTACCAGCTCCCAAACACGCTCGAGCGGCTCTTTCACCGGAAGAGGAAAACCCAAAATCCCCCCGATTTGTTCGCGGATTTTTTCCTGCGCAACCGACCAGAAACCATAAAGCTGCACCCAGCTCTGATGCTCAGAGTACATCTGACTGGGTGCTTGCAGAATGAGTTTTTAAACTGTTGTTGAGTGTCTGAGCGCGTACTCCAGCGCGAGTTCCCCACCGAAGGATAACCCCAGAAGGGTCATTTTATCGAGCTTCCAGTGCTGGCGAAGCGCCTCGAGGTCGGCAATAAGGCCATCTATCGAGTAATCCTGGTGGTTGATGGGGGATTCCGAGCGGCCTGAACCGCGTTGCTCGTAGTAAATCAGGGTGGCGAAAGCCTCGAGCCTGGGGCCTATCGTGCGCTCGAAGGTATAAACATTGCCACTTGGCCCGCCGTGAACGATCACGATGGGAACGCTCTGATTCGATGCCCCTGTGACCCTATACCATTGGTAGATGCCGTTGATCTCGGCCTGAAATTCACCGTTTTGAAGCGGCATAAACCAGCTTATAAGCCTAGCACAGTCTTAGCAGCCTCCACGTCCTTTGCCAGTTGCGCCTTAAGCGCCTCGAGCCCCTCCAACTTTATCTCCCCGCGTAGCTTGGCGACAAATTCCACGTCGAGTTCTTCGCCGTACAAGTCGCCCTCGAAGTCGAACAAATAGACCTCGAAGCGCAGGGTTTGGCCCGAAACCACGGGCCGGTAACCCACATAAGCCATGCCGCTGAAATCGCCGTGCTCGCTCTCCACCCGCACCGCGAAAACCCCCATCGGCAGCAGCTTCAAGGGAGCCACCTCGACGTTCGCGGTGGGAAAGCCCAAAGTTCGGCCCAGCTTATCGCCCTCTCTTACGATACCTCTGGCAGCATATGGCCGACCCAGCAATCGCTGGACTTCTTCTACAGAGCCCTCTTTGAGCAGCTCGCGGATGCGGCTGGACTTGACCAGGGTGCCGCCTATCTCCAACAGGGGCACGATCTGGGTCGGCGCGACCTTATGCAAGTCTACGAGCCCCCCCGCTCGTCCCTTCCCGAAGCGAAAATCCTCGCCCACGTAGATCGCTTGAGCCTCGAGGCCGCGCAGGTCGTTCAGGAAATCGTCTGAGCTGCGGCGGGAAAACGCCTCGTTGAAGGGGACGATCAGCGCGATTTCCACGCCTAGCCCGCGCAGCAACTCGACCTTCTCGGCCAAGTCCGTAAGAAACCCCTCGCCCTTGATAAACACCTTGCTGGGGGGGTCGAAAGTATAGACCAGCAGGGGCATATGCCGGGCCCTGGCTTCACTCTGGGCTTGGCGCAGCAGGTGTTGATGGCCCAGGTGCAGGCCATCAAAACTCCCGACGGCAACGACTTTAGGGCCGGTTGGCGCGTCGGCGGGGTCGTTAATCAGCAACATAAGCGCCCAGGTGGAACAGAATTCCCGCCATTGCCGACGCGGAAATCTCGACCTCACCCTTGCGAGCGGCGCGTAGGACTTCGCTCGGCTCGAGCCACTCAATCGTGATGTCCTCGTCGTCGTCGGGCTTGGCGTAGGCAGGGAAGAGGTTGGTGGCGCGAAAAACGTGCAGTTTCTCGTCGCAGAAGCCAGGGGAAAGGTAGAAGGCGGCTAAGAACTCGAAATCCCCGCCTAGTTGGGCCTCCTCGGCCAGCTCGCGCTGGGCGGCCTGCTCAGGGCTCTCGCCTTCGTCAATCAGCCCGGCGGGAATCTCTAGGGTTGCCGATTTCACCGCCGGGCGGTACTGCCGTACGAATAGGAGCTTGCCGTCCTGCTCGGCTAGAATTGCAACCGCGTGTTTGTGCTCGACGATCTCATAGTGGCCCTCGAGTGCAACGTTGATGATCCGGCCTCGGTAGATGTACTCCCGCTCGGGCATGGGGATACGGTAAGGCGTTGACCGTTAACCGTCAACCGTTTATCGCAAAGGCGTTGTCGCAAGTCTCAGGTCAAACCCTTGTTCTCGGCCTGAGACCAACAGCGAGCAGAGCCCGACGACCGGCGACTTAAGACTTGCGACAGTTCTCTGCGGTAAACGGTCCACCGTAAACGGTAAACTTTGGTCGTGATCCTCAGCGGAAAAATCCTGACCATGACCGAAGTAGGCGAGGTGGAGGCGGTTTACTTCGAAGGTCCACAAATTGCCGATGTGGGAAGCCTTGAAGACCTCTCCGCGCGATACCCAAGGGCTAAACGAACTTCCTTCGAGCAGATTACGCCGGGTCTGCACGATGCCCACACCCATCCGCTGTGGTGGGGCGAGCAACTGAAGATGCTGGATTTATCGGGGTTGAGTGACCCTAAAGCTGTCGCCGAGGTGGTCGCAAAGAAGGCTAGAGAAATCCCTGCCGGGAGCTGGATTCGCGGGGCGGGGTATCTGTTTGACATATACCCGACCCGCGATTTGCTCGATGCTGCCGCGCCCGATCATCCGGTGTTCTTGCAAAGCCGCGACCTGCACTCGGGTTGGGTGAACACGGGGGCGCTCAGGGCTGCCCACCTCACCCGCGACGCGCCCGACCCCGCCGACGGTGCTTTCGTTCGAGGTAGCGATGGTGAACTGACCGGGTATCTGCTCGAGGGTGCCCAAGACTCTATTCACGCGCTGGTACCCAAGCCCGGACTGGCGGAGCTCGAGGCCGGTCTGCGTGACCTCGCCCGGCGCGGTTACACCGCTACCCATCACATGGGCTGGTGCGAGCTGGGTTTGGCCGAGCGGCTGGCGAAGGAGGATCGTCTACCGGTGCGCTTGTGGTGGGCCTTGGACAAGGATTCCTGGCGCGGGGTGGAACCGGGCTGGCGGGGCGACTGCTTGGAGGTGGCCGCGGTCAAATTCTTTGCCGATGGGGCCTTAGGTTCCCGTACGGCCTGGATGATGGAGCCCTACCCCGACGGCTCGTTCGGGATGGGGTTGGACCGCTCTGAGTTCATCCGTTCCGAGGGCGAAGAGGTGTTGAAGGCAGGCCTAGGGATCGCGGTTCACGCGATCGGGACGGCGGCGGTGCGGGGGGTGCTGGGGGTCTTCAGCGAGCTGGCTAAACTTCCTCTCCCCTGGCGGAGGAGGGCTGGGGTGGGGGGGACCTTCCTCCGCATGGAGCACGTCCAGCACGTCCGGGATGAGGAGTTACCGAAGTTCAAAGGCCTGCCGGTAGCGCTTTCGATGCAGCCGATGCACGCGCTGCTGGATGCCACTCTGGTAGACCATCATCAGCCCGGAAAGCGTTACCAAGCCTTTCGCCTGCGCGACTTGTGGAATACTGGCCTGCCGATGGCCTTCGGCTCGGATGCCCCGGTTGCCAAGCCCGAAATCCTCGATAATCTTCAGGCAGCAACGCATAATCCCTTGTTGGAAGGCCAATCTTTGACCCTACAGGAAACCCTTTGGGCCCACACCAGGGGCGCAGCCCTGGCAGCGGGTTGGCCGCAGCACGGCCTGATTCAACCCGAAGCACCCGCCGATCTGACCCTGTGGGAAGCGGGCAAGCCTGTCGGGCGGGTGTTTCGGGGCGAGCTCGAGCTGTCGTAACGGGGATGTAATCCCCTCTTTGCTACCCTTCTTCTCAGGAGGTGGGGGATGTTTGACGAGGCATTGCTGGAGGGCCAGAGAATTGCTGTAGAGCGCATTCACGTGGTGTTTGAGTACCGGGGTACGACCGGGAAAATGGTGGTGGGGCCGAGGTCGCGCCGTCGCTACTTCTTCCGGGGGCGCGGGTTCCGCCTCGAGGTGGATCCGCGGGACCGCCCCTACATCGCGCGGATGCCGCATCTGAAGCAGGTGTTCGACGAGGCGGTGTTATAGCAGCACCGAGCCGAGGTTGGGCTCGCCTTCGGAGAAACGCTCGGGGCGCAAGGGGCGCATATCGAGCGAACACCGACCAGCAGAGAGTAGCTCGGCCGTGAGCGCCCCCAAGGCGGGGGCGTGCATGTTGCCGTGGCCGCTCGAGCCATTTATCAAGTACAGTCCCGGACGCTCCTTAACCTCACCGAATAGCACGTGCTTGTCAGGTGACATCTCGTAAAGCCCGGCCCAGCACTCCATTGGCTCAACCGTCGCGTTGCCTAAGGCCAAGATGCGCTCTTGGGCGAGAGCGAGCACCTTGGGAAGCCAGCTCGGGTCAAACGTTGTATCAAAGGGGTCGTCTGACGGGGGCGTTGGCGGGTACAGCAGCAGTACCCGCCCGTCCCGCACCCGCAGGTGAAACCCGTCCGAGCAGAAAATGGTCATGGGCATGGTGTCCGGCAGGGGAGAGGGGCCGGAGACCACCGCAACTTGCCGCCGTTCCGGGTGAATCGGGAGCTTTAGCCCGAACTTTTCGCCGACCTCGGCGGCCCAAGCCCCACCAGCATTGATGATTTGCTCGGTGGCATAGGTCTCGAGCGCCGTACGTAGGCCGGTGATTTTGCTTTGCTCGAGCAACGGCTGCCAATCTGTAACGTTATAGACGAATTCCACCCCTACCCTTTGGGCGGCTTCGATGTATCCACGCAGCAGATTAGCCGGTCGGATAAATCCGTCGGTAGCGCAGAAGCTTCCGCCTGCGATGCCGTCCATGCGAATCCAGGGGTTGATCTCGGCGATTTCAGCACTCGAGACTTCGCAGGCCTCAGGCAAGCCCGCTCCATGCTGAGTTGACAGTCCCCGGCGTAACTCTTCGATCTGTTCCTCTGAACCGGCCAAGAACAAGTAGCCGCAGGGCTGATAACCCGGATTCACCCCGGTTTCGTCCTCAAACTCGAGCAGCTTTTGCCTTGATAAAAGCGAGAGCTGGACATTGATTGCGGTCCCGAATTGAGCGCGGTAGCCGCCGGTGGCTCGCAGCGTGCTACCCTCGCCCGGCTGGGAGCGGCGTTCCAGAACCACGACTCTCAACCCCGCCTTCGCCAGGTGATAGGCCGCACTGGCCCCCATAATCCCCGCACCGATCACCACCACATCTACGCTGGGCATGGGGAAAGCATAGCCTTAGCGATGAGCGGTGAGCAATGAGCTAAAGGCGTCTTAGGTCGTACGTCTTACGCCTTACGCCCAAACCACTTCACGTCTAGAACAAGACTTCTGGTCTCTTGATTTCAACGCCCCAGAGGTGAGCTGGATTTCTAGCCTTTAGCGTATGACGTTGGACATACGACCGCCCTGGCTCATCGCTCATCGCTAGTTGCTCATTGCCCTTACCCGTTAGACTGACCCCAGAGATGACTGAGGACCTACTATTTGAACAGCTCAAACGCGAAGTGGATTTGCTAGGCCGGGCTTTGGGGAAAGCCATTCGCACCCTTTCCGGGGAGCGCATGTTCGAGCTCGAGGAGACCGTACGCGACCTTACCAAGCGCCTGCGCCAGAGCCACGACCCAGGCCCACACGAGAAACTGTTGGGGATCGTCCGGGGGCTGAGCTTGGAGGAGGCCGAAAACCTGATCCGGGCCTTCTCGACGTATTTTCACCTGGTCAACCTGGCCGAAGAGCGGCAGCGGGTGCGGGTTAACCGCGAGCGCGAACGGAGCAGCACGCCTATGGAGCCCAGAGGCGAATCCTTCTTGGCGCTTATCGGTCAGATGAAAGCCCAAGGCCTGAGCTACGAGGAGGTTCTGGATGTGCTCTCTAAGCTGCGACTGCACCTTACCTTCACCGCCCACCCTACCGAAACCCGCCGTCGCACGCAGCGCTATCACATCGGGGAGATCGAAAAGCTGTTGGAGAACGGTGACGACCCAGGCTTGGAGCCTCGAGTGGCGCTGCTGTGGGGCACTTCGGAGCTTCGGAAAACCCGTCCTACCGTCGAGGACGAGGTGAAAGGCGGGTTGTTTTACACCACCTTCACTTTGTGGCAGGCCGTGCCGAGGCTGGTGGAGGGGTTGGAGCGGGCCATCGAAGCCCATTACGGCAAACGTCCCGACCTTTCGCCCCCTTTGGTCTTCCGGAGCTGGATCGGCGGGGACCGTGATGGAAACCCCAACGTGCTCCCTGACGTGACCGCCTGGGCGCAAGCTTATGCCAGGGAGCAGGGTATCCGCCGCTTTGTCGAGGGGGTGGATGGGATCATCCGCGACCTCTCGCTCTCCGAGGACCGGGCCTTGATCTCAAGGGAACTCCGGCTGGCGCTGGAGGACAACGCCAAGCGGCTGAACCTCCCCGGGCGCTTCGAAGGTGAGCCGTACCGCCGGTTTGGGATGGGCCTGCGCTACAAGCTGCGCTCCCTCTTGGGCGAGCAGCCGGGGCCGGGCTATACGTCTACGGCGGAGTTCGTCGCCGACCTGCGCAAGGCCGAGAGCAGCTTGAATCAGGTGGGGATGGAGGCCATCGCCAGGGCGACGGTGCGTCCCTTGCGGATGGACGCCGAGGCGTTCGGGCTCGACTTGGTGAGCCTGGACCTGCGTGAGGAGTCCAAGGCGCTCACCGAGGCTGCCGCCGAGCTTCTGCGGGTGGGGGGCGTGCACGAGAACTACGCGGCCCTCGAGCCCCCCGCGCGCGAGGAACTCCTCACCCGCGAACTCGCCACCGCCCGTCCGCTAGCGCCGGTCGGCTACCGCCCGCAGACCAAGACCTTAGTCACCGCGCTTCACTCACTCCTCAACTGGAAGGCACGAGGCGCCCACGTGGTGAGCATGACCCACTACCCCAGCGACCTGCTCGAGGTTATCCTGCTCGCCCGCGAGGCCGGTTTGTACCGCCCCGGACGGGCCCTGCCCTTCGACGTGGTGCCGCTGTTTGAGACCCTGGGCGACCTCCAGTCGGCCCCTGAGGTGGTGGGTCGGCTGCTGCAAAACCCGGTGTTCAAGACCCATGTTCAGGGGCGGGGCGGGCTCGAGGTGATGATCGGCTACTCCGATTCCAACAAGGATGCCGGGTTCTTAGCCGCCAACTGGGCCTTGTACACTGCGCAGGAGGCCATCTCTGCCGTCAGCAAGGCCCAGGGTGTGCCGGTCTACTACTTTCACGGACGCGGCACCTCCACCGCCAGGGGCGGCGGCACGGCAGGTCGCGCGATTGCCAGCCTCCCGCCGGGGACGGTGGGGAGCCGGATGCGCCTGACCGAGCAGGGCGAGGCCCTGGCTGACCGCTACTCGCACCCCGATCTGGCGTACCGCAACCTCGAGCAGATGCTCTACCACTTCGCCTTGGCTTCTGCACGGGATTTGTATGGTCAATCCGAACCGCTCAAACCCGAGTGGCGCCAGGCCATGGAGCGAGCTTCCAAGCGCTCGACCGAGGTCTACCGCGAACTGCTGCTGCGCCCCGGCTTCTTCGAGTTCTACGAGCAGTTCACCCCCATCCGCGAGATCGGAGCCCTCAACATCGCCAGCCGCCCGGTGTACCGCTCGGGTAAGGTGCGCGAGATCAAGGACCTGCGGGCCATCCCGTGGGTGATGTCTTGGACGCAAGTTCGGCTGTTGGTTCCGGGCTGGTACGGGCTCGCCGAGGGTTTGGAAGAAATCCCCCTGGAGCTGCGCCGCGAGATGTTCGAGCGCTGGCCGTTCTTCGCCACCACCCTCGACAGCGCCGCGATGGCCTTAGCCAAAGCCGATTTGAGCGTGGCTCGAGAATATCAGCGTTTAACCAAACCCGATCTGAACGCACGGTTTTTTCCCGGTATCGAAGCCTCTTTGGAAAAGACGCGGAAGATGCTGGAGGAGACCTTCGGCGGCCCGCTGCTGGTCCACCACCCGGTTCTGGCCCGCCAGACCGAGCTGCGCAACCCCTACGTAGACCCCATCAGCCAGGTGCAGGTCGAGCTGTTGGAGCGCTACCGCCGCACCCCACCTGAAGCCCCGGAAAGACCGGGCCTCGAGCGGGCCTTGATGCTCTCGATTCTGGGGATTGCGGCGGGGCTGAGGAACGCGGGTTAGCGGGGAGGCTCGAGACCCTCTCTTGCCGTGGCCCTGCTACTTCTTCATGCTCTCGGGGTAGAGCACCGCTCGTAAATAGTTGGGGCCCAAAACCTTTTTCGCCAAGTCCTGCAAGTCCGAGGCCTTTAGGCTATCCACCGTCGCAGAAAATGTCGTTGTGTCGTTGGGGTCAATGTCGCCGTACTGTACGTAACTAACGAGCCTCGAGAGCCAGAAGCTGTTGGTCCGCAGAGCCTCCTCGCGGCTGCGCTTGAGCTGCTCGCGCACCTTGGTCATGTCGTCACCCGAGATGTTGGTTTTGACCGACTCGAGGGTGTCCAAGGTGGCTTTCACCAGGTCGGGAGCCCGTTTGGGGTCGCAGGGGAAGGAGATCAGATAGCTGACCTCGGTGTAGGGCTCGCGGCTTAGGCCGCCGTTCACCCCAGGGCTATAGGCCCCGCCCAGCTTCTCGCGGATGTCCTCGGTGAGCCGGATATCGAGCAGGTTGTTGAGCGCTGAGGCCACCACCACATTTTTGACGCTGTACTCGTAGGGCTGGGTGAAGTAGAAGGCCACGATGCCCCGCTCGTCCTGGCCCTTATAAAAATCCTGTTCGACCTTTGCGCCGTAGCGCGGTTTGGGGAAGATGTTTTTCCAGGCGTCTTTGTTCGGCGCGGCGGGAAGTGTGCCCAAGTAGCGCTGCGCGAGGTCGCGGAGCTTGGCCTCGTCGAAGCTGCCCACGAAGACGAAGGTGAAGTTGGCGGCATTCGCGAACCGCGATTTGTACAGCCCCAGCGCCTTCTCGCGGTCAATGCCCTGAAGCTGTGCGGCGGTGAAGGGCTTACCCCGGATGCTACCAGGGCCGATGTAGTCGTTGAGCGCGTCTTGGACAGGAGTCACCGGGTTGAGGTTGCGGTTATTGACCGCCTCGAGCCGGGTGGCAATCTCCTTAGCAAAGATATCCGGGTCGGCCTTAGGCGCGGTGAAGAAGAGGTTGGTCATCTGGAACAGGGTTTCTAAGTCCTTGGCGCTGCTCTGCCCGCGCAGCCCCTCCTCGCGCTCGCCGATGGAGGGGGCCACGCTGACCTGTTTGCCCGCTAAAAACCGCGGCAATTCGTTGGAGTTAAACGGCCCCAACCCGCTCCCCGCCACCACCGCCCCGATCACCATTGCCGCTGGATAATCGGCGTCAGAGACCAGCGAGGCCCCGCCTGAGCTGTAGGCCCGGAAGAGGATTTCGTCGTTTTTGAAGTTGGTTTTCTTGTACAGCACCCTGGCCCCATTCGCTAAGGTCAGGTCGGTGAACTCCTTCTGTTGGTTCTCCTTGGCAATCGCGGCGGGCGCGGGGATCTTATCGAAGAGACCCGAGGCCAGCGCAGCTTCCTTGTACGCCTCCACCGTTTTGGCATCGGCGGCAGCGACCACCTTTTGCAAATCGGCCACGGTCAGCGGGTTCACACCGGTCTTCTGCGGGCGCAGGGTGATGATGTTGCGTGGGCCGCTCAGGAAACCCTTGGCATAAGTGTTTACGTCGTCGTCGGTGAGTTCACCCAGGAAGCGCTTGGCGAGCTCTAAGTCGGTCTCGGCGCTCGTGGGAGCCGCCCCGGTGAGGAAGATGTCGGCTAGGGTGTCGGCGATGTCGCGGCTGTCCTGTTTGTCGCGCTCGTTGTAGGCCTTTTCAAAGGTGGATTGCAACTGGCTTTTAGCCCGCGCCAGTTCCCCTTCAGTGAAGCCCAGCCGCGCCCGCTTCAGCTCGGTGAGGGCAGCATCCAGCCCCGCCGCCTCGCCGTTTTCCTTGACGGTCACGGCGATCTGGTCAACGTCGTGCGGGCGGACAAAGTTTCCGCTCCCCACCGAGGCCGACAGGAACGGAGGATTCGCGCTCTTGGAGAGGTCAGAGAGCCTGCTGTTGAGCATCGAGGCGTAAAGCTGGTTGATGATGAGGTCGCGGAAGGTACCCACGGTGTTGACCACGCGGGCCTGCCGAAGCGCGTTGATGCGGATTTGCGTTTGGGGATACTCGGGGTCTTGGAACACCAGGTAGCGGTCGGTGTTGACCGACGGAATGTTGTAGCTAGGCCGTGGTTTTGCGGGGGTTGGGTTTTTGAGGGCGCCGAACTTCTCTTTGAGGGTGGCCTCGAGCTTCTTCGCGTCCACGTCGCCCACCACCACCACCGCCATCAGGTCGGGGCGGTACCAGGTCTGGTAAAACCGGCGCAGGGCCTCGGTAGGCGCGCTGCTGACGATTTTCATGTCGCCAATCGGCAGCCGCACCCCGTAGCGCGAGTTTGCCAGATATAGACCAAGTGACTGGATCGAAGCGCGTCCGCTGGCGGTCTTGTACCGCGCCCGCTCCTCCTCCACGATCACCGGGGCCTCGCGTTTGACCTGATCGGGGTCGAGGGTGGCGCTGCTCGCCCAGTCCTCGAGGATGTTCAAGGCGGTGTCGAAGGTGGCAGGGTCGCCCGTGGGCACCCGGAGCTGATACACCGTCTCGTCAAAGCTGGTATACGCGTTGAGGTCGGCCCCGAACTGCATCCCGACCTTTTCCAAGAAGTTCTCGATCTCCTGTTTGGGGAAGCGCTTGGTTCCGTTAAAGAGCATGTGCTCGAGAAAGTGGGCTAGTCCCTTTTGGTCGTCCTCCTCCATCAGCGAGCCCACGTTCACCACCAACCGCAGCTCGGCGCGGTTCTGGGGCTCCTCGTTGGGGTAGATGTAGTAGGTGAGACCATTGGGCAGCTTACCCGTGACAAGCTTGGGGTCGGAGGGTAGGGTCGCTGTTAGGGGCGCGGAACTTAGATTCTGAGCCAGCGCCACACCTGACAACAGCAGTATTCCTAAAAACCGCATTGGTCGTATCATTGGAATCTCCTGGGAAAAGTCTATCGGCGGCGGATAAAGGGGAGATGAGGCAGGGGGGAATTCACCCGTCCAGCGTTTGACCTGTCCGACCTCGGATGGCTCCCTTTCGTCATCCCCGCACCGGAACGAACAACTCACGATGCGGTGAAAGCCCCATCAAGGGGGGTGCGCATACGAGTAGGCAGCTGGGGTTAGCGGCCTGTTCGTCTGCGCTCCGCCGGGCTCGGCGGAATGTCTGCTTGGCCTTGGGGGGATCGCCTTTGACTTTGCCCCACCGTAAATCCATTGCAGAATCAGGCCGTGACCCTGATGGTGATTGTCGAGTGGAGCAAGGGAAGCTTGGAGCGCTATGACTGGGACGGCGAGAGGAGGCCATGACCGCGCACTTCGCCTCGCTGGGAACCGAGCGGCGCAAACGTGCCCTGGCCGGTGTCCTGCTGACCGAGTGGTCGAGCACGTCCCGCTCGACCTAGAAGGCCCGGTGCCGCCGCTCGAGCTTTCCTAGCCAGAGTACAAGCTGCTGAGGACACTCGAGGTGCGCAATTTGCGCTTCAAATATCCCAGCTCCGACGCGGGAATCGAGAACGTGAGTTTCGCGCTCCAGAAGGGCGATTTCGTGGTCATCACCGGGCGCATCGGGGCGGGCAAGACCACGCTGCTGCGGGTGCTGCAAGGCTTGTTGCCGCCGCAGACGGGCGAAATTCTCTGGAACGGCGAAACCGTGAGCGACCCCGCGAGCTTCTTCACCCCGCCGCACTCTTCGTACACCGCGCAGGTTCCCCGCCTCTTCAGCGAGACCCTGCGCGAGAACGTGCTGCTGGGCGAGGAAAAGGAAGATGGGTTGCAGCGCAGCCTCGAGCTGGCGGTGATGGGACCGGATGTGAGCCGCTTCGAGCGCGGTCTGGACACGCTGGTCGGTACTCGAGGGGTGAAGCTCTCGGGCGGGCAGGTGCAAAGGGCGAGCGCGGCACGGATGTTCACCAGGGAGGCCGATTTACTGATCTTTGACGACCTGTCCTCGGCACTCGATGTCGCCACCGAGCGGCAGCTTTGGGACGGGCTATTCCGTGACCGTGAGGCGACCTGTTTGGTCGTCAGCCACCGCCGGGTCGCGCTGCAAAGGGCCACGCACATCGTCGTGCTGAAAGACGGGCGGGTGGAAGCGCAAGGTACGCTGGGCGAGCTGCTGGAAATCAGCCCGGAGATGCGCAAACTCTGGGACGAGGAAGCAGAGCCGTAACCTCTCGAGCAAACCCAAACCCTTTTTCCCATCTGGCCCACCCATTTGCGAGAACTGTAGGGACGTACGGCTGTACGTCCGCCCACGCGCATCACCCGTCAACATCTCGGGTACTGGACGGACGGGCGAAGAATGACACTTTTTCGTCTGAAAAGGTGAGTGACCTTCGCAATCAGAACCAAGCTCACCTTTTCAGGTGCTGAAGCAGCAGAATACTACCGTGTGCGCTTCGGTAAATTTGTTATTGAACCCGGAAGCGCTAGAGTATAGCTACTTTCGGAGGTCCCCGTGAATGTTGCCCCTGATGTCATCGGCCTTATCGGCAACACCCGCCTCGTCCGGCTCAACCGCGTCACGGCGGGCTTGGACGCGATGGTGCTGGCGAAGCTCGAGGGCTACAACCCGGCCATCTCGGTGAAAGACCGCATCGCCCTCTCGATGATCACCGAGGCCGAGAAAGCCGGGCAGATTACGCCGGGCGAGACCGTCCTGATCGAGCCGACCAGCGGCAACACCGGCATCGGCCTGGCCTTCGTGGGGGCGACCAAGGGCTACCGCGTGATTCTGACCATGCCCGAGACCATGAGCATGGAGCGCCGGGTGGTGCTGCGGGCCTTCGGAGCGGAGGTGGTGCTCACGCCCAAGGAGCGCGGCATGGGCGGGGCCATCGCAAAAGCCGAGGAAATCCTCGCCAAGACCCCCAACGGCGTGATTCTGGGGCAGTTCACCAACCCCGCCAACCCCAAGGTCCACTACGAGACCACCGGCCCGGAAATCTGGCGCGACACCGACGGCAAGGTGGATGCTCTCGTGGCGGGCGTGGGCACAGGCGGCACGATTACCGG
Source organism: Meiothermus sp. (assembly GCA_040290005.1). GTDB lineage: Bacteria > Deinococcota > Deinococci > Deinococcales > Thermaceae > Meiothermus. Next base: position 17,322 of record PSMF01000003.1, on the reverse strand, counting down.
CGCAGGGCGCTTCCTGCGCGAGAAAAACCCAAATATCAAACTCGTCGCCGTGGAGCCCGCGGAAAGCCCGGTGATCAGCGGCGGGCAGCCGGGGCCGCACAAGATTCAGGGGATTGGGGCAGGCTTCATCCCCGAGGTGCTGGACACCTCGCTGCTTAGCGAGACCGTCCAGGTCAGCAGCGACGAGGCTCTGGCGATGGCTCAGAGGTTGCCAAAGGAGGAAGGCTTGCTGGTGGGCATCAGCTCCGGCGCGGCGGTGGTGGCGGCGCTCAAAGTAGCCCAGGAGCCCGATATGAGAGGCAAAACGATTGTGGTGGTTCTCCCCTCCTACGGCGAGCGCTACATCTCGACGGCCCTCTTCGAGAAATACCGCGAGGAGGCCCAGGCCCTCGTCACCCAGCCGGTATGAACGTGTTTGAGCTGATGCGCGAAGACATCCAGGCTGTGCTGGACAAGGACCCGGCGGCCCGGAGCGCCCTCGAGGTGGTCCTCACCAGCCCCGGAATGCACGCGCTGTGGATGCACCGGCTCGAGCACGCCCTCTGGAACGCAGGATGGCATTTACCGGCTCGAGTCCTCGCGCACTGGACGCGGATGTTTACCGGTGTGGAAATTCATCCCGGAGCCAAGATTGGGCGGCGGGTGGTGATTGACCACGGGATGGGCGTGGTGATCGGCGAGACCGCCGAGGTGGGCGACGACGTGCTGATTTTTCACGGGGTCGCGCTGGGCGGAACCGGTTTTGGCCGAGGGAAGCGGCATCCAACGATTGGCAGCAATGTTTTATTGGGTACAGGAGCCAAGATTCTTGGGCCGATTACCGTCGGGGACGGGGCCAGGGTGGGGGCGAACAGCGTCGTCTTGGAAAATGTCCCGCCCGACACTACGGCAGTCGGCGCACCAGCAAGAATCCTTCAGCGTAAGTCGGTGATTTAAGGCAAATGAATAAACCGGGTCGCCTCACAGCGGCCCGGTCTCAGGCTTGAGCTATTTCAGAACCACGTTGACTTGACCCGGATTCAGCTTGTACCAGGCTCCAGTCGCTGCATCAATAATCAATGGCACTAAACCCGAAACCACATCCAGGACCACCCATAGCGCCCCGATTTGGTTTTGCAATATGACCGTTCTCTCCTGTCCATCTTTGCGGAAGGTCAGGGTGTAGCTTTTGTTGGTCTTGAGGGGGATTTGTACCGGGGTCACACCGATTCTCTGACCGTCCAGAAAAACTTCAGCGCCGGACGGGTCGCTGTTGAGGGGAACGACTTGCGAGTCCCCTTTGAAAAGCAACGCGCAACCAGAGAGAAGAGCCAAAAAAACCGACAACACTATCAGTCG
>PSMF01000003.1:0-15884 GCA_040290005.1 Meiothermus sp. | reverse complement strand
GTCGAAATCTAGACAATCAGCATCGCATCGCCCAGGCTGTAGAAGCGATATTGCTCTTCCACTGCCGTTTTATAGGCCCCCATTGTCAGCTCGTAGCCCGCGAAGGCCGAGACCAGCATCAGCAGCGTGGATTTCGGCAGGTGGAAGTTGGTCAGTAGTACATCCACAACGTTGAAAGAGAAGCCGGGTCGAATGAAAAGCTGGGTCTCCCCAGTTCCCGTTCGCAGTTTTCCTGCGTCCCAAGCCGACTCGAGCGTCCTTACCACCGTCGTTCCCACCGCGATAACTCGTCTTCCGTCGGCCTTGGCGCGGTTGATGGCCTCCGCCGTTGGCGCATCTATCTCGTAAGGCTCGGAGTGCATCTGGTGCTTGTCGGGGTCGTCCTTGACCGGTTTGAAGGTTCCGGGGCCGACGTGCAGGGTGACGTGGCGAACCTCGACTCCCATCGCACGAATCCGCTCTAATAACTCCGGCGTGAAGTGCAAACCCGCCGTGGGAGCCGCCACCGAGCCAGGAGTTTTTGCATACACCGTTTGGTACCGCTCGGGGTCTACCGATTCGTGGATGTAGGGCGGGAGCGGGGTTTCGCCGAGGTTATCCAGGTGCTCCCAGACGTTATCGCTGAAGTGGAGGACTCGAGTCCCGTCCGCCTCCACCCCTTCCACCGTCGCAATCAAGCCGTCGGAGAACACCAGCTCGGTTCCGGGATGGGTTTTGTGCGCGTGGCGCAGCAGCGTCTCCCACCGGTTGCCCCCGAGGTCGCGCACCAGAAAAGTTTCGATCCTGGCCCCGGTGCGTTTGCGGGCATACATTCGCGCTGGGATGACCTTGCTTTGATTGAGCACGAGCACATCACCGGGCCGCAGATACTCAGGAAGCTCCCGGAAAATGCGGTGCTCGAGCCTCCTCGTATCCCGGTGAACGACCATCAAACGTGAGGAGTCTCGAGGCTCCGCACCCGCCTGGGCGATGAGTTCTTCGGGTAGAAAGTAATTGTAGGACTCGAGGTTCACGAGGTACTTTCCGAGATGATTTTTGAGAAGGCTTCAAACTCATTCAGGTATTGTGCTTTTTCAAACTCTAAGGAACCAATGGAGTACGGCTCGAACTGATGCGTAGGAAAATCGGACTCGAAGGCAATATCCTTCCAGATCACTCGCCTGTCGTCAATCGCTAGACCGAATGAGACGACTCCACAGTAATCGCTTCCGCAATGGCAGCGGTATAACACAAGCCGTGAGCTATTGAACTGGTTGTAAGCTCGCCCAAGTCCAATGTACTGCCCAATAGCATGTTGGATAATAGAGGTTCGAATCTTCGGGGTAGTGAAATCGTCGTCAATATAGGCCATGTCTCCCCGGTTAATACCCAGTAATTCGGATAGTGGCGTGGCATCTATGAAGAAATCCATAACTTCATCTAGTTCACGCGTCCCGTCTTGAAGCTCGCGCTGGACGGCGAGTTTGCCTATTATGATGACAGCCATTTAGGATCACCAAATATGCGCTTCTTGTTTCAAAAGCTGTACGCTCGAGTTTATTGCGTAGAGTTCTCGACTCGAGGAATCAACGGGCGCTCGCGCTCCCGGGCGGGCACAAAGGCGCTTTCGATGTCGGGCAGATGCACGAAGCGGTCAACGGCGTCAATCAGCTTCTGTGAGGTGGTCTCCTTGAAGGCGATGACCTCGACGCGAATCCCGCGTTCCATCAGCACTTCGATAATGTCCACGAAGTCGCCGTCACCCGAGCCCAACACCACCACGTCGAGCGACCCCATCAGCCGCACCATGTCGGCGGCGATGCCCATGTCCCAGTTGCCCTCGTAGATGGGCTTGCCCTCGTCGGTGGTCTCTTTGAGGGTCAGGTTCATCCGGCGCACCCGGAAGCCGATGGTGGAAAGCTTGTAGATAAAAGGCCAGGCTGAGGTGTCGTTTTCTCGCTCCACAACATACGCCGTGGCCCGCACCAGTTGGCGGCCCCCCACCGTGTAGCGCATCAAGCTTTCGAAATTGACATTCTGGCCGTAGTAATCTCTGGCCGAGTGGTACAGGTTTTGGGTATCTACGAACAATCCGACGCGCTGGGCGGGGCTCCAACCGGGAGCGTGGTGCAAAAGGTCAGGCATAAAAACTCCTCTCAAAAGTGGGGTTCAAACTTTGGGGTATCCCCTGAGGGATTGTATCACCGCTGGTGTCAATCAGAAATCAGGCTTTTGTAAGAGGTTCCCTTCTTCTTGGCGGATGCCTTGGAACTTCAGAAGGGTCAGGGTAGATTGGATTGGATGCCCACGGACGCTGAATTGTACGCGGAGAAACTGGCTCAGGCGCAGGGTTTGCTAGGTGAGGGCGACCTTTGGCTGATTGCCACGCGGGAGAACCTCGAGCACCCCGAGCCCGCCCTGGCCCTGGTGAGCGGGGCGCATCTCACCTGGGCCACCTTCTTTCTGGTGACAAAGAATACCGCAACCGCCGTCGCGGGCCGCTTTGACGCACCCAGCCTCGGCCCGGAGTGGCGCGTGCTGAGCTACGACGAGGATTTTAGGGAAACTTTGCAGCAGGAAGTCGCGGCGGTATCCCCCAAGCGAATCTTGCTCGACTATTCGCAGGATAATCCCATGCTGGACGGGCTTTCGCACGGGATGTATCTGAAGCTGTGTGAAGCCCTCTCTGACGGGGAATTCCAGTCCGCCGCGGAAACTTTAAGTGTGTTGCGCTCGGTTAAAACCCCTACTGAGCAAGCCCGCATCAAAGCTGCGGTGGATTTGGCTGAGGCGCATCTGAAGGAAGTCGCTGAACTGATAAAACCTGGTTGGAGCGAGCTTCAGGCGGCGGAATACGTGCATCAAAAGCTGCGGGATGAAGGTTTGGAACCGGCCTGGGGCTGGACCGGCTGCCCCAACTTCAGCTTCGCGCGGATGCCTTCGCACGCGGGGGCCACGGATAAAAAGCTCGAGCCCGGAATGCTCGTCCACGCCGATTATGGCGTAAAGCTGAAGGGCTACTGCTCGGATATACAGCGCATTTACTACTGGCCCAAAGCAGGGGAGGGCGTGCCCGAGGAACTAGCTCGTGCCTTCTCGGTGGTACGCGCGGCGATAGATACCGCGGCAGGAGCGCTAAAACCGGGCATGAAAGGCTACGAGGTGGACGCGGTGGCGCGTTCGATGATCACCGACGCGGGGTATCCCGAGTACAAATACGCCACCGGACACAACCTGGGCCGCGCCACCCACGACGGCGGCACGCTGCTCGGCCCGCGCTGGCCGCGCTACGACCGCGACCCTTACGGCACCGTGCAAGAGGGCGAGGTGTACACCCTGGAACTCGGGGTGATGCTCGAGGGTATTGGGTATGTGGGCCTCGAGGAAGACGTAGTGGTGCGCTCAGGCGGTGTGGAGTGGCTCTCCGAGCGGCAAGAAGAAATCTATCTTTTGGGGCCAGCGTGAGCACCGTCTTCTACCTGCTGGGCTTCCCCGGCGTGGGCAAATACACCGTTGCCAAGGAGATAAGTCGGCTCACCGGCGCGAAGATTGTAGATAACCACTATGTCCTCAACCCCATCTTTGGCTTAATCGAGCAAGACGGGGTGACTCCGCTGCCGCCCAAAGTTTGGGATTACGCCTGGCAGGTTCACGACGCGGTTTCCGGGGTGATTCGCGAGCTTTCGCCGCGTTCGTGGAGCTTTGTCTTTACCAATGCCATCGTGGACGGCGACCCGGAGAGCGATCAACTCTTCGCCGAGGTCGCCGAAATCGCCCGGCTACGGGAGAGTTTGTTCGTCCCGGTGCGGTTGCTGGCGGAGGTGGAGGAACTCCAGCGCCGCGTCGTTCGTCCCGAGCGCCGCGAGCGGATGAAGGCTGCGAGTGCGGAGGAAGCACGGAAAATCCACGCACAACACGAGGTTTATAAGCCTGACCACCCTAACACCCTGACGCTGGACGTGACAAATCTTCCGCCTGGGGAAGTCGCAGGGAAGATTTTGGCCCACGCAGAGCGGCTACGCTTTGGCTTCGAGCGCCGCGATTAGCTCGTGTTCGCGCTCGAGGCTCAAGCCTGTCTTGAGTGGTTCGTCGGCTCGTGTCGCGTCCCACTCGTTCACGCTCCTGACGGTAATTTCTAAACTTCGGAATTTAAGTCCAGCAGCTTGTGCCTTATCCGAGCGCGTCCGGAGCAGGCCCCCTGCGGTATCTGAAGGAATCCACAGCGGCAAATCCGACCAAGGTTGCACCTTTTGCTCTAGCAGCCATCGTTCTTCGGCCCAAATCGCTTCTCCCCAGCCGGTGACTTTCTGACAGGCTGTGACCAGTGCGCTCCACGGCTGTGGTGGGACGGCGGCGTTGTACGCTCCAGTCAAGGATTGTTCGACGCTATGAACCACGAACTCGGCGAAATCGCGGGCATCTATGTACTGAAATATATAATCGGGCCTCCCTGGAACCAGCACCTTCCCGCCCTGGCGGAAGCGGTGAGGCCAGTAGGTGAAGCGGTCGGTGGGGTCGAACGGCCCGGCGACGATGGTGGGCCGGTGGACCGAGCTTCTGCTGGGGTAGATTCCCTCCACCACCCGCTCGCACAGCACCTTGAGGCCGCCGTAGGTCTCTCCGGTGACTTCCTCGACCGAGGGGTCCTCGAGTTCGATCACCGGGCTCTCTTCGGTAATGGGCTCCTGCGCCTCCTGATACACCGAGACGGTGGAAATGAACGAGTAGTATCCTACTTTGTTCGCCAACAACTTGGCGCTTTGGCGCACCACGCGAGGCACATACCCTGAGACATCTATCACCGCGTCCCAGGCGCGGTTCTCTAAGGCTTGCAAACCCCCGTCTCGGTCGCCGGTCAGCGCTTCCGCTCCTTCCAGATGTCCGCTCTTACCCCGGCTAAAGGTCGTCACCTTGTGGCCCTTCGCCAAGGCATTTTCCACGATATGCCGCCCGACAAAGCGGGTTCCGCCCAGCACTAAAATGTCCATGCTTGCAGCTTACTGGGCGGGTATTTGGAGGTCGAGGGGCTGGGCACAATCGGGCCGGTGCTAAACTATTCTTATGACCCCAGTTGCAAAAAGACCCCTCACCGCCGATGAGTTCTGGGCCTTGCCCGAGGGCGAAGGCAAGCGCGAACTGGTGCGCGGTGAGGTGAGAGACGAGATGCCGAGTGGTGTGCATGGAATTATTGCTTTGAAGATTGGTGCAAAGCTGCTGAGCTGGCTCGAGTCCGGCCACGAGGGATATGCGTGGGTCGAGGTCGCGTTTCTGCTGGCCCGTAACCCTGACTTAGCTCGGCTGCCGGACGTTTGCTACGTGGGGCCGGGGAAGCTCGAGTCCGGCATCCCCGAGAAATACTGGGAGATTGCCCCGGATTTAGCCATCGAGGTGATTTCCCCGTCTGAGACCTGGGATGAGGTGCAGCAAAAGGTCGAGGAATATTTGGTTGCCGGTACGCAAATGGTCTGGACGGTGCATTCGCGCACCCAAAGAGTCGTGGTGTACACGCCGGATTCGGTGGCGCGGACGTATAAGGCTGAGGACGGGCTCGAGTTTCCCCAACTGCTGCCCGGTTTTAGCTGCAAAGTTGGGGAGTTTTTCCAAATCGGCTAAGCTCTTAGCAATATGCAGCTACCGATAGAACTCGAGCGGATTCAGCGTCAACTTAATGCAGCCGATGTTGTTCATGCTGAATGGTATCGCCGCAATCATGGGGCATACGAAGTTATCTGCTACGTCAATAATATTGCAGGTCTAGTGGCATCGGGTAACTCAAAACTTGCCTCTGTATTTATAAAGAGAGCCGATGAGTACCTTAGAAATGGCAGCTCCAGATTCATTTTGCACGAAATGTAGGTACGAGAGTGAAGGGCCACCAGGCCCCCGGCCAGGAGAAGCGCCCTAGCGCGGAGCCTGTGCTGGTACTCAGGGCCCGTGTCCCTACGCGCGTTGGTGGTCAACGTTGTGGGGATTGGTGCGACAGGAATCCCCCTTCCATCGTCGGGTGTTGATGAGGCACCTGACCTTTGGCGACCTCGGATGGCCCCCTTAGCAAGGGGGCAAAGCCAAAACCTCCCCTTGGGAACGCCATTATCTGCACCTGTCCTAGAGGGTGTTCTCCGCAGACATCAGGGGAGGTACCCGTAGGGCGGTGGGGTTTGCTCTTGACCTTGACTTTGGTGCGCGGAGGGGGACTTGAACCCCCACATCTTTCGATACGAGATCCTAAGTCTCGCGTGTCTACCAATTCCACCATCCGCGCAGGCTGCCCGCTTGCGAGGGCAAAAGCGAGTGTACACGAGATTTTAGGCCAGTGCAATAATATCGACTTGGACTCGAGCTCCCTGGGCAACCGCCGAGGGAGTTTTTGATTTTCCCGTTCGGGCTGATTGAAACGCTCAAGGGCCAGTTTTTGTTTGATCCGGCCAGCGCTGAGCAGCTGATGGCCGCCTGGCGGGACTACGGCAACCGGCTCTCGATCGACTACGAGCACCAAGCGCTCGAGCCCGTCACCAACGGCCCGGTACCGGCGGCGGGGTGGTAAAACTCGGTGGGAAGGTGGTGCGCCTCGTCGAAGATGAGCAAACCGTGCCGGTCGCCCAACTTTTTGGCGCGGATGGCCGCGCTGTCGTAGGTCGCCACCGCAAGGTCGAAGACCTCGTGCTCGCCGTCGCTAATCAGCCCGACCGGCAAATCGGAGAAGGCTGCCGTACCACTGGTGCATCAATACCCGCGTGGGTACTACCAGCGTGCTACCGGCTGTCCCAGCCCATCGCCATCAACCTCAGTTCGGTCTTACTGGCCCTGGTGGGCAGTACCACAGTTGCCGTGCGGTCAAGGAAAAGCCCTGGCAACGTTTCGCGCGACCCGGATCTGTTGTGGAAACAGCCCCCGCTGCCCCGCGTGGATAACCGGAGCTTCGGCTTCGTCCGGAACGCCAAAACCTGGGCCTTGCGCTTCTCCTTTCTAGCTGCGGCGTAAATCCCAGGCCCGCCCCAGGCAGAAATGGCTGTAAGCTAGCGGGCGAGGAGGCCGGGAATGCGCGTGGTGGTAACTGGAGGTAGCGGGAAGCTGGGGCGGGCGTGTGTGGCGGATTTGCTCGAGCACGGCTACGAGGTGGTCAACGTGGACTTGGCCCCGCCGAAGGATCCGCGCTGCCCGTTCGTAGAGGCCGACCTAACCGATTTCGGTCAGGCCATCGAGGTTTTGTCGGGGGTGGATGACCGCTATAGCGGGGTGGACGCAGTGGCGCACCTGGCGGCGGTCCCCGCACCTGGCCTACAGCCGAACGCGGTGATCTTCAAGAACAACACCTTGAGCACCTACAACGTCTTTGAGGCGGCGCGGCGGCTGAGGATTAAAAACGTCGTGTGGGCCTCGAGCGAGACCGTGCTGGGGCTGCCCTTCGACACACCCCCGCCCTATGCCCCCGTGGACGAGGAATACCCGGGCCGCCCCGAGAGCGCCTACTCGCTCTCGAAGCTCTTGGGCGAGGAGATGGCGAAGCAGTTTTGCCGCTGGGATCCCGAGCTGAAGGTTGTCGGGCTGCGTTTCTCCAACGTCATGGAACCTGCCGACTATGCCCGCTTCCCCGGTTTTGACGCCGATGCGCGGCAGCGCAAGTGGAACCTATGGGCCTATATTGATGCCAGAGACGCAGCTCAGGCGGTGCGGAAGGCGCTCCTTGCCCCGCTCAAAGGGGCCGAGGTGTTCATCATTGCAAACGCCGATACGGTGATGTCCCGCTCCAACGCCGAGCTGATGGCCGAGGTGTTCCCCGGGGTGCCGCTGCGCGAGGGGGTCGGCCCCAACGAGACGCTCCTCTCTATCGAAAAGGCCCGCCGCCTGCTGGGCTACGAGCCGCAGCACTCCTGGCGGCGCACGGTAGAATCCTGAAGCGAGACAAGGCACCCTGGACTGACGAACCCTCTACACAGTAGCGATCATTCTGGCGATGATCGGGCTTTACTCCCGGCCGGGCGCGCACCAACCCAGCCGCAGCCTCATTTTCTTCGCCCTGGCGCTGGTAGCCTGGTTTTGGGGCAGCCGTCAGAAGCGAGTTTGAGCTTCCCTCAAACTCTAGGTTGGCGTTCTGGACGTAGGCTTCCGTGTCGCTCGAGCCAAATCTTAGACTGGTAGCATGCGCTGGTCAGGAGCGGTGCTAGCGGGTGGGCAGTCCAGCCGTTTTGGGCGGGACAAAGCCCGTTACCCCTACCGGGGCAAACCCCTGCTCCAATGGGTGCTCGAGGGGCTAAGGGCGGCGGACGAGCGCTTCATCGTCGCGGGCCGGGACTACGCCGAGTTTGGTGTGCCGGTGTACGGTGATTTGCTCCCAGGTGGGGGCTCGCTCTCGGGCCTGCACGCGGCCTTAGCCCATGCCCAAACCGACTGGGTAGCGGTGGCCGCTTGCGACCAACCTTTTCTGGGTGCGGATTACTGGAGCTATTTGCTGGGGCAACTCCGGGAAGGTTATGTGGCGGTGGTCCCATCCTTTGGGGAAGCGATCGAGCCGCTCGGGGCGGTTTACCACAAGGGGCTCCAAGACCTCGTATCGCAGCAGCTACGAGCGGGGAACTTCGGGCTGCAGGCCTTGCTCAAACCCCTGCCGGTGCTGCGCCTGCCCGCCGAGGAGCTCGCCCAGCGCTTTGGTGCGCGGCTATTCACCAACCTCAACGTGCCGGAGGACAGGGCGAACTTGGGTGAGCCCTAGGCCCGCCAACCTGTTTGCTGGTATGGCTCCATTCTTGCAACCGGGATTCGGCCCGTATGCAGGTCGCTTCGCGGGCGAAGGCGGTTTGGGAGAACAGGTTCATACAATCTTGAGAAAAGGGGGGTATCCTATGGCTAACTTGACCCACCCATGTGCCCTCAGCGCCTAGAAAGGCGGCCCGGATGGAAGCCAAAATAAAACAATGTGAAGCGCAGGTTTTGGTGGTAGACGATGACGTGTCGGTGCGCAGCTTTCTGCGGCGGGGTTTGAGCTTAGAGGGCTACGCCGTAGAAGAGGCCGAGACCGGGGAGCAGGGCCTCGAGCTGGCCCGGCTGCATCGGCCCGACCTGATCGTGCTGGACCTGATGCTGCCGCAGATGGATGGCTTCCAGACCCTCTCCGCCCTGCGCGCCCACAGCCTGGACTGCCCGGTGATTCTCCTCAGCGCCGACGACAGCGCCGAAACCTGCCGCGCCGTGGCCAATTTGGGCATCACCGATTTTATGGTCAAACCGATCAGTTTCGCCGCCCTGACCGAGCAAATCGAGCAGTTGCTGCGGGGAAAGCCCTAAATTAGCGAAGTGTTGACCGAAAAGGCGCTGTCGCATGTCGCCGGTCAAAGACAGGTTTTGGCTTGTGACCAACCGCGAGCAGTGGACCCGCAGGGCTCCCGCTTTCGCCCGCCGACCTGAGACTTGAGACCTGCGACGGTCCCTCGCGTTACGCGCTGACGAAATCCAGCCGAATCATCTCGTCTTTGGAAAGCTCGAATCTTAGTGCTCCCGCGTTGGCCTCGGCCTGACGGGCATTTTTGGCCCCCGGAATGGGCAGCGTGCCCTTTTGGATGCACCATCTGAGGGCCACCTGGGCGGGCGTGGCCCCGTGAGCTTGGGCGATTTCGTCCAGGGTTCGCAGCAGCTTGGGCAGGGTCTCTTTGCGGGTCACGTAGCGCTGGCCCCGATAGCGTCCGGGAGGGGGTTTATCCGGGCTATATTTCCCGGTCAGCCAGCCCATCCCGAGCGGGCTATAGGCCATCGGTACGATGCCCTCAGCTCCCATCGCGGCGAGTAGGCCGGTGCGTTCGGGGTCGCGCTGGAGCAGGTTGTACTCGACCTGGTTGGCGGCCAGTTTGACCTTGTGCCGGGCCAGAACCTGGCTCACCCGCTCCATCTGCGCCGTGCTGTGATTGGAGATACCCACGGCCTTGGTCAAGCCCAGTTCGTAGGCTTCGGCGAGGGATTCGGCCCAACTCTCCGAAGAGACCGGCGGCCAAGGCCAGTGCAGCAGGTAAAGGTCGAGTTGGGGTAGACCCAGCCGCTTCAAACTCGAGCGCAGCGCCCTCAGCAGCGCCTTGCGCGAGAAGCGCCAGGGGAAGGGGAACATCTTGCTCACGATGAGCGGTTTGGCCGCACCCTCCCGGTAGAACTCCCCGATCATCCGCTCGCTCTTACCCAGGCCGTAGACCTCAGCGGTGTCGAAGAGCCGGACCCCGGCTCCCAGGGCTGCCCTATACGCCTCCTGCGCGTCGTTCTTGCCGTAGCCTTTGCCGTAGCCCCATACCAGCGTGTCTCCCCACTGCCAGGTGCCGATCCCTAAGGGCGGAATGGGGGAGAGGCCCGGAAACTGAACCGAATCGCTCATCCTCGCAGCGTATGGGCTGCCGTCTGTACGTGCAGAGTCCTAGGTTACGGTAAAAAGTTTGGTTTGTAGATTCTATGTTCTCTTGTTGGTTTGAACGTGTATCTCCAAGGGTTGTTGAAGCAACTCGCGGGTTTCAGTTTTATCCACCCCCATACGAATATGAAAATCCCCATCCAAGCATTCTATTACCTCGCGGACAGAGCCATTAATATCAAAAGCTCCGATTGAGATAACAAAACAGTAGCTCCGCCAGAGGTTATTTCGATTGATTTCATATCCACCCAAGCCTAGTCCTCGTCCTTGCCCTTGTGCTTTTCCTCGTCTTCAGCGCCCTCCTCGAGCTCGGCAAAGACCTCCAGGGCGGCCCGTACCCGGTCGTGCACCCCTTTGAATCCCTCCGCTCGCAGCCCGCTTAAAAGCTCCAAGGCCTGGTCCGCGTTCTCGACGGCGTAGAGGTGAAACTTCCCGTCCCTCACCGCTTCTAGCACCTCAGCTTCCAGGGTCAGGTTGAGCAGGTTGGCTTTGGGCAGGATCACCCCTTGCTTGCCCGTCAGCCCGAGCGTGCGGCATACCCGGAAAAACCCCTCGACCTTGGCGGCAGTGCCGCCGATGGCCAGCACCCGGCCAGTCTGGTCCACCGCGCCGGTCACGGCCAAATCCTGGCGCAAGGGGATGTTCCCGATGGCTGAGACCGCCACCACCAGCTCGGCCAGTCCGGCTGAATCCCCATCCAGCGGGACGTAGTTCTGCTCGAAGGCCAGGCTCACCGTGGCGGGCAGTGGCCCGGCTTCGCAGTAGCGGCTGCGGAGATAGCCCCCCAGCGTCAGCACCGCCTTATGGAAGATTTGGCCGCCCAGCCCAGCCTCACGGTCAATCGAGATCAGGTGGTCGCGCCCCGGCGCGGCCCGTGCGGTGAGGCGGGCCGGGCGGCCCCAGGCGGGGAAGGTTTCCAAGAGCACCAGGCTGTTGATCTCGCCCACCCGCTGCCCGGTCACCGCGAAGTTCCAAACCCCGTCCTGCACGGCCCGCAAAAACTCTTCCTCGGAGTAGAAGGCCCGGTGGTCCCTGGCTTGGAGCGCCTCCTTCACCGCTGCTGCGGTAAGAACGCCGTCTCCCAGGATCGCGGCCTCCTCGGCTATGGCCCGGATTTCGATCAACCGGGCGTCCATCCGGTCGCGGGTTTCGGCCATCCGCCGGGCCTCGTCGTAGAGCTGGGCTAGCCCTCCCTGGGTGAGCGCGAACCCCTGTTCCACCAGCCAGCCGCCTAGCGCCGTGCAGTGCTCCGGGGTAGCGGGCAGGGTGGGGGAGAACTCGATGCGGATGCGGAACAGCTCGGCAAAGGAGGGATCGTCTTCGAGTTCCTCGAAAGCCTCGTGGCTGCCCACCAGCAGCACCTGCATCTGCACTGGGAAGGGCTCGACCTCGAGGCTGGAGGGGGCCTGCGGGTCGGTCACCGGCTCGACCTGCTCGTTGCGCAGGGCGCGTTTGAGGGCTTCCCAGGTGCCCTCGCGTTTGAGGCTGGCCGCGTCCAGCACCAAAAACCCGCCCTGTGCCCGGTGGACTGCACCGGGGCGGATGTGCGAGACGTTGGCGGTCCAGACCCCGCCGCTGATGGCATGGTTGAGCTGCCCAAACAGCCGGGGGGCGGTGGCATAGGGCTCGTAGACGATGGGCGGGGGCGAGCCCGACCCTGAGCTGGTGAGCAGGTTGGGCCGCCACTGGGCGGGGTCTATGGCCTCCCCGGTCTCGGCGTAGCGCACCAGACGGGCTTTGAGCGCCTCGAGATAAGCCCTTGCCTGGGGGAACTGGCGCGCCAGGGGTTCGCTGCGGGTGGCGAGGTAGTGGCTGGCCCAGTCGCGGCGCAGCTTGCGCAGGGCGGTCTCGTTGTCGGCGGCGGCGGCGAGGTTAGCCAGGGTGACCTCCTCGAGGCGGGCCGCAAGCTCCGCCGGGACCGGCCCCGGCCCGCTCAGCTCCAGCCGCTCCCCGTTGTCCGAGAGCGCGAACCCTGCCGCTTGGGCCTCGGCCCGCAGTGCTTCCAACCGGGCTTCCCCCTCCTCCTTGAAAGCCTGTTCCAGCGCCGACTTCTCCCGCAGAAAGCTCCCTTGCCGGAACAGCGCGTCCAGCCGGGCGGTCTCCGACAGCAGGCCTTCGGCAGCTTCGGCCAACTGGGTCTCGGTGCCGCTGGGGAGGGTGAGCACCGCGGCCCGGCGCTCGGAGACAGGGACATAGAGCAGATCAGGCGGGGTTTCTACGGTTTGGGTGCGGAGGTACTCGAGCAGGGCCTCGTGCTTACCCAGGCTGGGCGGCCCCACCAAGTAGGCGTGAAACCCCCCCTTAAGAGCCAGCTCGAGCGCCGCCTTGGCCCGCTCCTGTCCGAAGAAAGGCGGCGGGGCGGGGGCGTCTACGGGCTCGTCGGGGGTTTGCGGGAAGGTGCGCCACTCGAGGGCGCCGTAGGTGAGCTTCATGCGCAGAAAAGTCTACCAGGGAAGAAGATGAGCGATGAGCAGTGAGCCAGAGCCAAAAGGTTGAAGGCTCAAAGCCAAAACCCCACCTTCCGACCCCGACCGTAAAATCAGAGCCTCAATAAACCCTGCTCTGAACGTGAAGTACCGGGCTTTAGGTTTTGGGTATACCGCTTTAGGCTCACTGCTTGCCCCTACCGCTGCTTTATAAAACCCTGACCCTAACACGCACAATCCTGTTATGCTAAAGCCACAAGGAGGCAACTACGCCATGTCGCTGCGGGTTCTCGGAATGATCCTGGCAGGGGGCCAAGGTTCACGTCTTTTCCCCCTCACGGCCAAGCGGGCCAAGCCCTCGGTTCCCTTCGGGGCACGCTACCGCATCATTGACTTCGTCCTCAACAACTTCCTCAACTCCGGCATCCACTCCATCTACGTGCTCACCCAGTTCAAGGCGCAGTCGCTCACCGAGCACGTCCAGCGGCACTGGCGCTTCGGGGGGATGCTCGAGGACTTCTTTATCCTGCTGGTCCCGGCGCAGATGTACCGCTACGAGGAACTGGGGCCGGTGTGGTATCGCGGCACCGCCGATGCCATTTACCAAAACCTGCACCTGATCAACAACCACAAATCCGACGCGGTGGCGATCTTCGGTGGCGACCACATCTTCAAGATGAACGTGGCCCACATGATCGAGTACCACGCCGACCAACGCGCCGACCTGACCATCGCCGCCTACCCCGTCCCCATCGAGCAGGCCAGCCGCTTTGGGGTGCTCCAGGTGGACGAAAGCTGGCGGCTGGTGGGGTTTCATGAGAAGCCCAAAGCGCCCACCCCGATCCCCGGCCAGCCGGAATGGGCCTTGGTCTCGATGGGGAACTACCTGTTCCGCACCGAAGCTCTGGTGGAACTTTTAGAACACGACGCCAAGGAGCAGAACTCCTCGCACGACTTCGGCAAGGACGTGATCCCCCGCGCCCTCACCGAGGGCTACCGCATCCAGGTCTACGACTTCAAACGCAACCCCATACCGGGGCAAAGCGGCCCCAACACCTACTGGCGCGATGTGGGAACCCTCGATGCCTACTTCGAGGCCAGCATGGATTTAGTCGCGGTGACCCCAGAGTTCGACCTGTTCAACCCGGAGTGGCCGCTGCGGGCTGCTAACTTCAACTCCCCACCCGCAAAGTTCGTCCACGAGGCGGGAAGCCGCACCGGGCAGAGCTTCAACAGCTTGATTGGGGGCGGCACGATTATTTCGGGCGGGACGGTACGAGAATCGGTGATCTTCCGCCGCAACCGGATCAACTCCTACGCCCTGGTCGAGCGCAGCATCCTCTTCGACGAGGTGGAGGTGGGCCGCTACGCCAAGCTGAAGAACACCATCGTGGACAAAAACGTGCGCATCCCGCCCAACACCACCATCGGCTACGACTTGGAGGCCGACCGCGCCCGTGGCTTCACCGTCACGCCCGAAGGCATCGTGGTGGTGGGGAAGAGCTACCGTTTCTAAAGCAAGACGCAAAACGCCAAACGCTGCTCCCAGCGTGTAGAATCTTAGGCGTTTAGCGTTTGGCGTTCGACGTTTGACACTATGGATAAGCACCCCGGCAAGATTTTCTACCGTCTCACCCGCATCTTCCCCGGCGACTCCCTCCCCGGTGGACGGGCTCCGGCGGTGAAGGTGTACGCCAACCCTTTAGAGTCGGTGGACCTGCCTGAGCCTACGCGGGACGGCGGGGCCGGGGTGTGGCGGGTGCTCTCGAGGGTCGCCCCCACCACGCCCAAGGTGGGGGCCAGCATCACCCAGGCTGAGCTTTCGCAACTCCTGGCCCCGCTCGCGGTCAAGCGCGGCGGGCGCGGATATCCCTCGGCGGGCGGGGCGTACCCGCTGGAAGTCTACCTGGGTGTGCACCGCCTCCAGGACACCTTTGCTGGTACCTACCACTATGCCGCTAAGCCGCACCAGCTCGAGCAGCTCACCGGGAAGTTCGAGCTGGACGGGTGGAAGTCGGCGCTGATGGACCTGGAAGCGGTGGACCACTGCGCCGCGCTGCTGGTCTTCACCGCGGTGCCGGACCGCAGCGAGGCCATGTTCGGCGTGCGTGGGTATCGCTACGCCCTGCTCGAGGCCGGGTACGCGGTGGGCGAGGTGATGGTGGCGGCCACCGCGCTGGGGCTACAAGCCTACCCCGCCGAGACCTTCTACGACGAGGAAATCCGCAAGCTGCTGGGGCTGCCCGAGACCGAGCATCCGGTGGTGGTGCTGTTGCTGGGTAGATAGTTATGGTTGCGCGGACCGTGAGATTGTACATCTCCTGGTATGCCCACAGGCGTTTTCATGGCTCGCCTAGGGCACAATTGGCAAAATCAACCAACAAAAGTAGACTAGGTTTATGTCCGTATATAACCTGAATGAGGTCAAGACCCATCTTTCTGCCCTGGTAGAGGCGGTGCGGCGCGGTGAAGAAATCACGATTACCCGTTACGGTAAAGCGGTAGCTAAGCTGGTCCCCATCTCTAAATCCTCTAAAGTAAGGCTGGGCTTTCGCCCGTTGAAAATCGAAAGCGATTTTCTCGAGCCAACCGATCCTGAGCTGATTGAACTTTTCTACTCGGGCAAGGGGCAGTGATGCGCTATCTGCTTGACACGCACACGTTGGTGTGGGCCGTCAGCGACCCTTCCAAGCTGAGCGTCAAGGTGCGCAGAATCCTCGAGAAATCCAGCAACGAGCGGCTGGTCAGCGCGGTCAGTGTGTTGGAGATGAGCATCAAGCACGCCCTCGGGAAGTGGCCCGAGGTTGCCAGTTTTATGGATGAGGCTCAATACCACAGTGACCTCGAGCAACTGCAAGCCAAGGAGTTTTGGATTGGCTCGAGCCACGCCCGACTGGCCGGGCAGTTTGCCCAGAGCCACAAAGACCCCTTTGACCGTTTGTTGGCGGCACAGGCGGTGCTCGAGGGATTGCCCATTTTGAGCAAAGATCGGGTGCTGGATACCTTTCCCGTAATGCGTGTGTGGTGAGAGGGGCTTTGGGGCATACCAAAGCGGGGTCCACCTTGCAGGTGTATATCCGCTGTGTACGATGAGC
>PSMF01000086.1:0-15230 GCA_040290005.1 Meiothermus sp. | reverse complement strand
GTCTTTGACTCATTGCTCGGTTTGACTGCAAGAATCGGATAGCTTCGACCCGCCAACTCCGCTATCCTAAGAGTCGTGATTACCCAATCCTATAGCACCGAAACCGAGCGCTGGAAAGCCTGGGAGGAGCGCGACCCGGACGCGATTGGCCGCTTTTACATCGGGGTGCGCAGCACCGGAATTTACTGCCGGGTCGGCTGCCCGGCCAGGGGTCCCAAGCGGGAGAACGTGCTGTTCTTTGACACCCCCGAACAGGCCGAAGCGGCGGGGTTCCGGGCGTGCAAGCGTTGCCACCCGAAGGAGATTCCGGTCCAGCAAAAAGTCGTAGGTGAGGTGAAAAACCTCCTCGAGACCGCCGAGCCTGCGCTCACCCTGAGCCAGCTTTCCGAGGCCACCGGGATGAGCCCGTATCACCTGCAACGCCTGTTCAAGCGCGAGACCGGGCTGAGTCCCAAGCAATACGCCGCCGCCCAGCGCGTCCAGCGGCTCAAAAACGGGCTACGCGAGGGCCGGGGCGTCACCGAAGCGCTTTATGACGCGGGGTACGGCTCGAGTTCAGGGCTCTACAGCAAAGCGGGCGCCCGGCTGGGGATGAGCCCCGCCGCATACCGCAGGGGAGGGAAGGGGATGAAGATTCGCTACGCATTCGCCGATAGCGCCATAGGCAAGCTGCTGATCGGGGTGACCGAGCGGGGTATTTGCTCGGTCCTGATCGGGGAAACCGAGGCAGAACTCGAGGCCCTGCTGCGCCAGGAATTCGCCGAGGCCCAGCTCGAGCCGGGGACCCTGGCCGAGTACGTGAAGCCGCTGCTCGAAGGGCTCTCCGGCGGTCGGCAGGTGCTGGGGGTGCCCCTGGACCTGCGCGGCACGGCTTTTCAGCTCAAGGTATGGGAAGCGCTGCGGCGGATTCCCCCCGGCGAGACCCGCACCTACGGCGAGTTGGCCCGGGGGTTAGGTGATCCCAAGGCGGTGCGGGCGGTAGCCCAGGCTTGTGGGGCCAACCCGGTCTCGCTGGTGGTGCCCTGCCACCGAGTGGTAGGCAGCCAGGGCAAGCTGACCGGCTACCGCTGGGGCGTGGAGCGCAAGCGGCGGCTGTTGGAACAGGAAACCTTACACAAGATAGGGCAAGCGGTCTAACCGCCCCTAACCCCGTCCAGGCCGATGTCTCAGCCACCGGAGTCCTCGAGGTTTGCCTATGATCGCTAAACAACTCGCTGCCCTGCTCCTGCTCTCGGCCCTGTGGGGTGGTTCGTTTCTCTTTATCCGAGTGGCAGCCCCGGCGCTGGGGCCGGTGGTCCTGGTCGAGCTTCGGGTCCTGATCGCGGGAATCGCCCTCTTGGTGTAGGCGCTGCTCTCGCACCGCCTGCCGGAGCTGCGCTCGAGGTGGAAAACCTTCCTGACCATCGGCCTGTTTAACTCGGCGCTGCCCTTCTTCCTGATCTCCACCGCCGAGCTGCACCTGACCGCGTCGCTGGCCGCGACGCTCAACGCCGCCACCCCGCTATTCGGCGCGCTGGTGGCGGCGTTCTGGCTCGGGGAGGCCCTTACCCCGCGCAAAGCCTTGGGCTTGCTGATGGGGCTGGTGGGGGTAGGGGTGCTGGTAGGGCTAGGGCCGATTCCACTGACCCGGGTGGTGCTCCTTTCCATCGGAGCATCACTGCTGGCGACGGTCTCTTACGGTTTCGCGGCGGTCTATACCAAAGTCCGGGCCAAGGGAGCCCCGCCGCTGGCCCTGGCACTCTACAGTCAGCTATTTGCCGCCGGATTAATCGCGCCTGCCGTGCCTTTTACTCTGCCCACGGCGCCTCCTACCGGATTGGTGGTGCTGTGCGTTCTGGCGTTGGCGCTGTTCTCGACGGCCCTGGCGTATCTGCTCTACTTCTACCTGATTGTGAGTGCGGGTCCTACTAAAGCCACCACAGTGACCTATCTTTCCCCGGCTTTTGGCATCCTGTGGGGTGCGCTGTTGCTCGGCGAGCCGCTCACGGTAGGCTCTCTCGCGGGGTTCGGGCTGATTTTGTGCAGCGTTTGGCTGGTGACGGTGCAGGCGGTGCAGAGGGGGCGGGCCGAGGCAACCTGAAAGACATCCTCCCCGTTCAGGGCGGACTAAATACAGGGGGCTCGTCGGTGGGCTAGTATCGTCCTGTAGCAGATAAATGAACGAACGACGCGCGTAGGGCCGGGTCTAAGACCCGGCCCTACAAACCCCACAGGCCTATAGACCAGAGGGGAAGGACCATCCTTCCTCAGAGCGATTCATGTTTTGGTTGTGGCGCTCAGCAATCAGCGCTCGACGGGCAAATCCCCCTGGCTTTCCCACTCCAACATGCTTCCCAGATAGTTTTTGGCCTTGATCCCCTGTTCGCGCAGCAGCCAGAAGGCCGTAGAACTCCGCGCCCCACTACGGCAATGCACCCCGACCTCCTGGCCCGGCTGTAGTCCCAACTCGGCGGCGTTGGTCGGGCTAAAGGCCCCAAGCGGGACATTTTGCGCGCCGGGAATGCGCCCCGAGGCGTGCTCATTGGGCTCCCGCACGTCCAGCAGGGGTTTTCCCCGCAACACCTCGTCGGCGGTGAGCAGGATGTCGCGGTTGAGCTTGGCCCAGGGTGGGCCCGGCTGAGGTTGGCTGGGGGTCTGCATGGTGGCTTGGGCTTCCCAACCCTGCGGCCAGAGATGCACCTGAAGCCCTCCCAGCGCGAGCATGAAAGCGGTTTTGCTCAGGCGGGTGCTCAGACCTCGGTCGTAGACCACCACTGGTCGGTCCGGGCTGGCCCCGATGCGCCCGTTGAGGTCGGCGAGGGCCGCCTCGAGCTGGCCTAGCTCCTCCGCGCTACGCAGGCGGCCTTGAAAGCCCGAGAGGTCTACGTTGAGGGCACCCTCGAGGTGACCCGAGGCATACTCGGCGGGGGAGCGGCTATCGATCAGTAGGGCGTTTTCGGGTGGTTGCTCACGAACGATCATCAGCGCGATTCTAGAGCAAGCCACCCTAAGCAAAGGTGCGATGAGACGATATCGGTCAAAAGGCTACCGTCCAGGAGGCGCAAATTGTATAAATACCGCTTCCTGGCTACCCGCCTCACTTGAAGGTTTCATGACCTGTGACGTTTCACGCCCCATCCCCCTAAACCCCGCAAAGAAGGGTTGTTCGTACCCAGCCCCTGCCTTATCCACAGAGTTATCCACAAATCAACCCCAGTTATCCACAGAGTTATCCACACCCCCCGCAAACACCGATAAATCTCGCGGCTAACGCCAAAGTTACGGCTCATAAAAGCAGATTTGTGAGACTAACGTGAGGATTAAGTTAATCTTTTTTATCTATATTTGCCACAATTCATGTATAAGTGCCTGGTATAGCTTGATTAGAGATTTCCTATGCAGCAGACCTTTTTGCGCAAGCGCAGTTTAGCCCGCTACATCGCAGCCCTGTTCAACCGTTGTTCCGGATGGGTAGCCTCCTTGCACGAGACCCTGCCCGAAGTTCAGGTGATGGTCCGTTCGCCATCAGGAACGGCTTATGTTTTGTGCGTACACCTCGAGGGCTCGGTGGATAAATTGGTAGTCGAGGGTCTGGCCCAGGTTCTAACCCCAGGGCAAGCGGGGGTGATCGTCTGTGCCAGTGGTAGGTATACTCGCGAGGCTGCTGAACTGGCGCGGCGGCGCAATATTCTGACTTGGAGCCTCAGCCAGCTCGACTACCTGACGATGGCCGCTGAGCTCGAGATCAGTGCCCCGCTGGCCTACGTGGGGCTCGAGGTCGAGCAGCCAAAGTACGTGGTGGAGGCCGAGCGGCTGTCGAAAGTCACCGGGGTTTTTCATGTATAGCAGCGATGAGTGATTGACAAGGAGCGATGAGTAAAGGCAAAAAGCATATAACCAAAGATAAGCTCGCGTCTGCGACAATAAAATATTGTAAGAATCCCCATCCAGAATGGGGATTCTTTTTTAGCTCATTGCTCATCGCTAATAAGAGCGCTGGACGACCTCGAGTCCCTGAGCCTCGAGCCAGCCGACCAACCACTCCACCGCCGCCTTCACGCCTGCCGTGCTCAAAGGTGCGCCGAAGCGGCTGATGCCAACGTAGAGGCCGTGGGCGCTTGGTCTGGCCTCGAGCAGCAAATCCTGCACCAAGTCTTCCTCGGCGACATGGGTCAGGAAGTAATAGCTGCCGTCAAAAGCTCTGGTCGCTTCGGTTATCACGGCGGTTCCACCATCAAAGCGCACAACAGCCTTGTCAAAAGCGGCGATTTCGGGCAGTGTTCCGTTCATCAGGGCATGGGGCATAGGGTACCTCGCTAGCAGCGGCCAAGGCTCGGGGTCTTCGCCGGTTTTGCTAAAAACCGCGTGGTAGAAGTCGCGGCCTTGTTCCTTCCACTTGAGGGCGTATTTGGTGGTGAGGTGAAACTCCGGCGGCGGCGGGGTTTCTATGCTGAAAAGCCCGCTGGCTTCGGCCTCGGTTTGTGCGAACCGCCAGTATTCCGGATGGTCGGTGGTGAGAAGAAGGGTTCCGCCGTCCTCTAACCGCGTGGACAAGTGCTTGAAGAAAGAACGCTGAAGCAGACGATTTTCCTCGTGTTTGGCCTTGGGCCAAGGGTCGGGAAAGTTGATGTAGACCCGGTGCAGGCTACGCGGGGTGACAAAGTTCCGCAGGGCAAATCCGGCCTCGCCGTGGTAGACCCGCACGTTACCAATCCCCTCACGGCGAAACCGCTTAATCGCCCTGCTGACCGACCCCGCCGAGATTTCCACGCCCAGGATGTTCCATTCCGGATGCATTTTTGCGACCTGTGCGGTAAAGCGCCCATCGCCGAAACCGACCTCTAAGACGAGCGGCCCGGCTCGTCCGTACAAAGAAAGCGGGAGAGGAAACTCGAGTTCACCAAGGCGCAACAGCATAGTTCTGAGCATAAGGGAAGCGATGAGCTAAAAGATGCGGATTGCTGATAGCCAAAAGACCCTATGTCTAGAACGAGCATCCATAGCCTTGATTTTATCGTCCCAGACAGGAGATTGTTTTCAGCTATCGGCTATAGGCTATGAGCTATCAGCATCTTTTGATACCCTTACCTAAGTCTATATAACGGTGTTGTAACGTCGGCGGAATAGTCTAAGGTGATGAGCATGGTAGATGTGGGCCTCGAGCAAGCTTTTGCAAAAATACGCGCTTTCCTGGAGGGCGATTTCGAGCATCCGGGTTTGACCCTGTATGACCTTCAAAATCTAGTGGGATATTCCTCGAGGCTCAAGTACGACGGGCCGCTCTCCTACGTGATGCCGCAGGACTCCGCGCTGGACGGGGTGGGCGCGGTGCGGCTCTACTATTACCCCAAAGACCCCGAGGTCTCGCTGATCGTCGAGATCGAGGACAAAAACCGCAAGCGCCACCTGCGCCACTTCAAGTGGAACGGTATCTCCTGGACCGCTCCGCGCGGCCTCAAGGCCGACCTCACCGCGACCCGCGAGGCTCTCCCGGCCATCGAAGAGGTAGGCGGCGATTTCTTCCTCAGCTACGCGCCGGAGGAGGCCAGGGAACTCGCCGGGGCCATCCGCCGGGGCGAGGCGGCGGGGGCTAAGTACATGCTCTGCACGAGGGACAACACCCGGATTTTCTACGCGCCCACCAGCACCCCGCCCGCGATTCCCTGCCCGCGCTGCGGCAACACCAACCTGATTTTCAAGACGCTCACGCTCTCCACCCCGGAAGACCGCATCGAGGCGATTCTGCGCGAGCAGCGGGCGCTGCGGACTTCGATTGAGGATTTATTACTGTACCTAAAGCGGAAACTCGGGCCTTAACGTTACTCGCCGTAGATGTACACCAACTGCCCGTCCTCAACTCGAGTCGGGATACGAATCAGGCTCGAGCACGAACCCCTCGGGCCGTCAATTTGCTGAGCGTTAAGGGTTTTGTAGGTGGCCCTGTGCCACCGACATTTGAGCTGACCGTTCTCGAGCGACAGTGGCCCGCTGGCGTGGGCGCAGTCGTTAGCAAAGGCGCTGTAGACTTCGCCGGCACCCGCAGCACCGAGCGCCCGAAAAAGCAACCTCTTTGATTTCTTCCAGACGTGCTAAAGGGGCTTTCATCTCCAACCTCCATTGATTGACTAGACAATGAGTCAGAAAGTGTCGGAACCTCACCTATCCGCTTGGAAAGCGCTGCTGCGGACGCACCCGAGCATCCTCCGCAAAATCGAAGCGGATTTAGCCGAGCAAGGCCAAATCCCGCTGGGCTCGTATGATGTGCTGTTCGAGCTTTCCTCGGCCCCGAATCGGCGGCTGCGGATGGCCGAACTGGCCGAGCGGGTGGTGCTGAGCCGGAGCGGGCTTACGCGGTTGGTAGAGCGGCTCGAGGGCGAAGGCTATTTGATACGGGAAAACTCCCCTACCGATCGGCGCGGGGTCGAAGCGGTGCTCACCGATGCGGGTCTAAAAGCCTTGAAGGCGGCTTGGCCGACCTATGCCAAAGGGATAAACACTTGTTTCGCCCGGCACTTCACAGCGGATGAGGCGGAAATGCTCAGGGGAGCGCTCGAGCGGGTTTTACCTGCGTCCGAAGAGAAAAACTAAAAAACCTGGATTCGTCGTCTGTTAGCACTTTCTTCTCGAGCCTCATTCTTTATTTGGTAAAAGTTTTTTACGCTTTGTAAAAAACCTATCCGCACACCTTTGTCACTCTCGATAGCTGCTTTAATAAGGGCCGACAAAAAGGCCAAAACGGTGGGCCGCTTCAGCCTACGCACAGCCAAAGTGCCCATCTTAAGGTCCTGAAGAGGTGACAGGAGAGGCGATGATTAAAGACCTAGAACTCGTAGAGGCCAGGGCCAAGCTCAGCGCGGAGGAGCAAATCCGCCTGGAGGACCTGGAAAACAAAGAGTGGCTCGAGAGCTTAGAGTACGTCCTGCGCTCGGCGGGCCGCGACCGGGTGGTGGCACTTTTGGAGGGCTTAGAGCGCTACGCCTACCTGCACGGGGTGCAGCTCCCCTACAAGCTGCAAACGCCCTACATCAACACTATCCCCGCCGACCACCAGCCGGAGTATCCCGGCGACCTGGAACTCGAGCAGCGTGTCGCCAACATCCTCAGGTGGAACACCATCGCCATCGTGCAGCAGGCCAACAAGAAGGCCGACGGCATCGGCGGGCACATCTCGACCTATGCCTCGATTGCCGAGCTGATGGAGATGGGCTTCAACCACTTCTTCCGGGGCAAGGGTGCTGGGATGGACCACGATTTGGTGTTCTACCAGGGCCACATGTCGCCCGGCGTGTACGCGCGGAGCTTTTTAGAGGGCCGCTTCAACGCCGACGACCTCGCAAAATTTCGCCGCGACCTCACGTCGGGGCCAGGCCGCATCGTGACGAGCTACCCGCACCCCTGGCTGATGCCCGACTACTGGGAGTTTCCCACCGTGAGCATGGGTTTAGGCCCGCTGCAAGCCATTTATCAAGCCCGGTTCATGCGCTACCTGGAAGACCGGGGCCTCAAACCTAAGAGCAGCGCGAAGGTGTGGGCTTTCCTGGGCGATGGCGAGCAGGACGAGGTGGAAACCTTGGGCGGGCTGCGCGTTGCGGCGACCGAGGAACTCGACAACCTGATCTTCGTTATCAACGCCAACTTGCAGCGCCTAGACGGGCCGGTGCGCGGGAACTCCAAGGTGATTCAGGAGCTCGAGCGCATCTACCGGGGCAACGGCTGGAACGTCATCAAGGTGGTGTGGGGCAGTGCCTGGGACGAGCTTCTGGCGAAGGACACCGAGGGCGTGCTGATTGAGCGCTTCGAGAGCCTGGTGGATGGCGAATCGCAGCGCTATGCGGCGTATGGCGCAAAGGAGCTGCGCGAGAAGTTCTTCAACACCCCCGAGCTTCAGAAACTCATCGAGGGCTACAGCGACGACCAGCTCGAGATTCTCACCCTCTCGCGCGGCGGCCACGACAAGAAAAAGGTTTACGCCGCCTACAAGGCCGCCACCGAGCACCGGGGTAGCCCGACGGTGATCATCGCGCGGAGCATCAAGGGCTACGGGCTGGGGCCCACGGCACAGGCCAAGAACGTCGCGCACCAGGTGAAGAAGCTGAACCTCGAGGACTTGAAGGAGGCTAGGGACTTCTTAGGAATCCCCGTCAGTGACGAGGAAATCGAGAAAACCCCGTTTTACCATCCTGGGCCGGATTCGCCCGAGGTGAGGTATATGCTGGGGCGCCGTCAAGCGCTGGGCGGCCTGATACCCGAGCGCAAGGTGGAGTTCCCCCATCTGAACACGCCCGATGCCAAGTTCTTCGAGGAGTTCTACGCGGGGTCGGGCGAGCGGGAAATCTCGACCACCATGGCCTTCGTGCGGATGCTGACCAAGCTCGTCCGTCACCCTGAAGTGGGCAAATATATCGTCCCCATCGTTCCCGACGAGGCTCGGACCTTCGGCATGGAGGGTGTGATTTCCTCGGTGGGAATCTACTCTCCCAAAGGGCAACTTTATGAGCCGGTGGACGCGGGAACTGTTACCGTCTACCGCGAATCCAAAACTGGGCAGCTTTTGCAAGAGGGCATCAACGAGGCGGGCGCGACGGCCAGCTTTATCGCGGCGGGGACGGCTTACGCACATTGGGGCATCCCCACCATCCCCTTCTACATCTACTACTCGATGTTCGGCCTCCAGCGCACCGGCGACCTGATTTGGGCTGCCGCCGACCAGCGCACCAAGGGCTTTTTGCTCGGCGCGACGGCGGGGCGCACCACGCTCAACGGTGAGGGTTTGCAGCACGAGGACGGGCACTCCCACGTGCAGGCTTTACCTGTGCCCAACATGCCCGCCTACGACCCGGCCTTCGCCTACGAGCTGGCGGTGATCCTCGAGGACGGCCTCAAACGGATGTACAAGGACGGCGAGGACCTGTTCTACTACATCACCCTGATGAACGAGAACTACGTCCAGCCGCCGATGCCCGAGCCCAGGGACGAGGTGCGTGAGGGCATCCTCAAGGGCATCTACCGCTTCTCCAAGTCCGCGCTCAAGCGTCCCAAAGGCCGCGTCCAACTGCTCGGCTCGGGGACGATTCTCAACGAGGTGCTCGAGGCGGCAAAGCTCTTGGAGACCTACGGTATCGCCGCCGACGTGTGGAGCGTGACCAGTTACAAAGCGCTCTACTACGACGCGATTGAAGCCGCCCGCTCCAACCGCTTGCATCCCACCGCGAAGCAGCGGCGTAAGCCTTTCATCGCGCAGGCCCTGGAAAGCACCGACGGCCCCATCGTCGCCTCTTCCGACTACATGAAGGCCCTCCCTGAGTTGCTTTCCGGTCATTTAGACCGTCCCATCCACGCCCTCGGCACCGATGGCTTCGGGCGCAGCGAGACCCGCGAGGCTCTGCGCGACTTCTTCGAGGTGGACCGTAACTTCGTGACCGCAGCAGCGCTTTCTGCACTCGCCCAGGACGGCAAAATCGAGGCCAAGGCCGCCGCCGAGGCGATCAAGAAACTCGGCATTGACCCGGAGCGGGAGCATCCGCACAAGCGCTGACGCGCTGTTGACCGTTTACCGTCAACCGTTGACCGAGAAAGGCTTTTGCGGTAAACCGTAAACGGTTAACGGTCAACGCGACTGAAAGGAGCTACATGGCGACTGAACTGAAACTTCCCGACCTGGGCGACAACGTGGCCTCGGCGGTGGTGGTGGGCGTGCTGGTCAAGGAGGGGGACACCCTCGAGGCCGGTCAGCCCTTCTTGGAGCTAGAAACCGACAAAGCGGTGATGGAAGTGCCTGCGCCGTCGGGCGGAACCGTCGAGAAGGTTCTGGTTAAGCCCGGCGACGAGGTGAAGAGCGGGCAGGCGGTTTTGTCTTTGGGCGGCGGCGCGTCGGCTCCTGCACCCGCACCGGCGCAGCCGCAGCCAGGAACCCAAGACGTGAAGGGGGGTGGCCCTAACGCTGGCGGGACACAGGCCAACCCTGACAATGAAGGCGCGGCATTGGCGAACGCCACTGGGGGACAGGGAAATCCTTCCGCACCGCCCGCGCAGACTCCACCGTCCAATCAACCTGTGAGCGCTGCGAACCCCGCCGAGCAGCCGCTCTCTGGGCAACCGGGCAGCAAGAACGTCGGCGAGGGGGCGCAATCGGTCGCAGCTCCTGGCCCTTACGGCTCCAAACCCGGCCCCGCGCCTCTGCTGTCGGATGGTCACAAGCTGATTCCTGCGGCTCCATCGGTGCGGAGGCTGGCGAGGGAGATGGGTGTGAACCTCCTGGACGTGCTGGGCAGCGGCCCAGCCCACCGCATCAGTGAGGGGGACGTGCGCCGCTTCGCCGAGGGCGGTGCGGCTCCCGCACCGAGTGGACCCGCGCAAGTTCCCACAGCCCCTGCCGCGCCACCTCTACCGGACTTCGCCAAGTTCGGCCCCACCCGCCGCGAGGCCATGAGCGGGGTGCGCCGCGCAACGGTGCGCAGCATGGCCCAGGCCTGGAGCACCATCCCGATGGTCACGCAGTTTGACAAGGCCGACGTGACTGAGATGGAAGCCCTACGCAAAAAATACGGTCCCAGGGCCGAAAAACGCGGCGGCAAGCTGACCATGACCGCGATTTTGCTCAAGGTGGCGGCGGCGGCGCTGCGCGAGTTCCCCAAGTTCAACGCCTCGATTGATACCCAGAGCAACGAGGTGGTGTTCAAGGATTATTTCCACGTCGCCGTGGCGGTGGACACCCCGAACGGGCTGTTGGTCCCGGTGATCCGCGACGTGGACAAGAAGGGCGTGATTGGGCTCAGCGTAGAGCTGGGCGAGGTCGCGGCCAAGGCCAGAGACCGCAAGCTCACCCCCGAAGAGATGCAGGGCGCTTCCTTCACCATCTCCAACCTGGGCGGTATCGGCGGAACAGGGTTTACCCCAATCGTCAACTGGCCCGAAGTAGCGATTCTGGGGGTTTCGCGTTCGGCGATGGAACCGGTCTGGAACAAGGACAAGGGTGAGTTCGAGCCGAGAAACATCATGCCCTTTAGCCTTACCTACGACCACCGCCTAATTGACGGGGCCGATGCCGCGCGGTTCTGCCGCTTTATCGCGGAGATGCTGGAAGACCCGTTCTTACTGGGATTTGAGGGTTGACGGGTGTTCATGTCCAGGACGCCAATATCACGGTAGTGGAAAAGCTTGTTTAGCACACACCAAAAATCCAAACCCCCAGGAAGCGCCTGGGGGTTTGAGCTTGTGCGTTGGCGTTAGAACAGCGCGAACAACTGCCACTGCTGGGCGCCGGTGCCGTTACAGTCCCACTGCTGGACATTGGTGCCATCGGCGGTACCGCTGCTTGCAACATCTACGCACTTGCCGCTGTGTGCGGCCACGATCTGATAGTTAGAACCGCTGGGTTGGATGAGCCACTGCTGGTTGGTGCTGGCTACGTAGTCTGCTTGGTCCACGTTGGCTCCTGTTCCGGTGGCCGAAGGACCACCAGCTACGTCGAGGGCTTTACCGCTGTTTACGGAGGTGAGCTTATAGTAGCTACCCGCCCGCTCGATACGCCATCTTTGGTTGGCTCCGCCGTGGCAGGTCCACTGCTGCACGTTGGCCCCGCTGCTGGTAGAAGCCCCGCTCACGTCCAGGCACTTGCGGCTGTTGGTGTTGACTAAACCGTAGTCTCCCGGCTGAATCTGGGTAGGCAAGGTGAAGCCCGGCAGGTTGCGGATGAGCTTTTCCAGGTTCAGCCGCTGTACGTTGGTGGACTTGCCCTTGTTCTTTTGGTTGACGGTGAAGTCCAGGCTGTTCCAGAGGTAAGTTTGCAGGTTGGCCCGGTCTGCCGCGTTGGGCATCTCCGAGTAGGCCAGGGCGATGGCTCCGGTGAACAGCGGGGCCGCAAAGGAAGTGCCGGTAGAAGTCGCCACCTGTTTGTCTGGGAAGGCGGTGTAGAGCTTTTCGCCGGGGGCGGTGGCGTACAGGGCCGCGCCATAGTTGGAGAAGCTCGAGAGGTTGTCGTTGGCGTCCACGCTGCCGATGCCAAAGGAGAATCCCACCGTGTCAGGCGACCAGGAATACTGCGCCGGGGAGGTGATGCCATCCTTCATGCCGTTGTTGCCCGAGGAGGCCACGATGCGCACGCCCTTTTGCTTAGCTGCCCCGCAGATGGTGTAAAGCGCTGAAGTCCAGCCGTTGGTGCCCAGCGACAGGTTGATCACCTGCGCTCCGGCGCCGATGGCATAGTCAATGGCTGAGATGATCCTGGCGGTGTCGCCACGCCCGTCGGAGCCCAGCACCCGAATCGGGAGAATGGTGGTTCTGGGGGCCACTTGCAGGATCAGACCCGCCACTGCCGTGCCGTGGCCGTAGGACTTGCCGCCCGAGACTTCCTGCGGGTTGTTGTCGTTATCAATAAAGTCGCGCCATTCGGTTGCGGGTGCCAGGCGGTTTTTGAACATCGGGTGGGTCAGGTCGAGGCCGGTATCAATCACCGCGACCTTGACCCCGGCCCCGAACTTGCGGCTGATGCCGTGGGCCCGGTAGAGCGAAATCTGATACCACGAAAGGGCGTTCTGGCCGGGGAGCGTACCGGGCAGGGCGCTGGTGCTGCCCCCCCGCCCAAGCATCCCACCCCCGGCCCAGGCATTCGAGCCTTGGGCTTCAACCTCGGGGCTGGTTACGGAGGCTTTGGGCTCGATCGCCACCGCTTGCTGCGAGACCTTCCCGGCCAGGGATTCGGCCCGCACCCGCTCGGTTTCCTTGGGGCTGAGTTGCAAAACCGCAACCCCGGTCTCGGGCTGCCAGGCGAGAATCTCACCACCGTACTTAGCCTTCATGGCGCTCTGCGCGTCTCCTGGGCTCACCTTGACGGTGAGCAGATACCCATTTCATGAGGCGAGGGTAGCTTGCGCTTAACTCCCGAGGGGCCGAAAATAACCGTTTCGCCCCCATAGCGTAACGCCACCCCGCTCGCTTGCTGACAGGGGCGGGGTTTCTGTGGTTACCGTTAAGCGGTGTTACCCCAAATACCCATTAAGAACCCGAGTGGGCAGCGTACATCTTTGCCTCCGAACCCTCGAGACCCAAACCGGCAGCTTAGAACCCAAACGAAATAATCCCCACCAGAACAGCATAAGCTGACCCTCAAGGAAATGTTGGTGTTTGATATACCCCCTACAAGCTGGTCCTATAGGAGTAATTCAGGGTTCAGCTCCTGGCTGATCGCTTTACAAAGCACCTGCGGCGGGTCTCAAGGCTGGCCGATTTCGTAGGCAGCCCTGATTTCCCTTTGAACCTTTGGGGATAGGGTGTTATATGCCTCACGCCCGTTGCGTTCCCTTTGCATGATCATAGGCGAGGTAAAAGGAGTGAGTATGGCCCGCCGAAATGGAAATACCGCAACCCTGTCCCGTAGTGCTTCTGCCGCCCTTGCCACCCCCACCGACCTCAAACCCGAAGAGGTCCAGGCGATTGCCGAGGCGGTTAACCCGCTCATCGCCGACGCGCTGGCGCTGTACGTGAAGACCAAGAACTTCCACTGGCACCTCTCGGGGGTGCATTTCCGCGACCTGCACCTGATGTTTGATGAGCAGGCCGAGCAGATTCTGGAGTCGGTGGACATCCTGGCCGAGCGGCTGCGCAAACTGGGGGCCACCACCCTTAAGAGCATCTCCCACATCAGCCGGCTCCAGACCCTAGAGGACGACAACGACGAGTTTGTCGAGCCCTTGGAGATGGTCCGCCGCCTGATGGAAGACAACCGCCACATGGCCGCCGCGATGCGCGATGCCCACGAGGTGTGCGACGAGAACCGCGACGTGGCGACGGCGAGTGAGCTCGAGGTCCTCATTGACCAAACCGAGCGCCGCACCTGGTTTCTTTTCGAGACCGCCAGGGGGGCCGAAAATCATTAAAGACTTTAGCTATCCCACATTAACCTTGTGCCCGGTCCGCTAAGATAGGGCGCATGAGGCTTTGGATTCCCCTGGTTTTGTTGCTCGCCGCCTGCAGCGCTGCTCCGATCACCGTCAAGCTGCAAGACTTCGACTTGCCCATCGCTACGGTCCAGTCGGACCAGGTGGTTTTCGCCCAGCAGAGCTTCAAAAAGCCCTCGGTGGGCCTGAGTTCGGTGCGGCTTGAGGGCAACCTGACCTACCAATCAGGCCCTTACGGTTTATCCTTCTATGCCGCCAACGGTGAGCCCTGCACCAACGCCGTCGGTGACTACCGGGTCTGCGGCGCGGATGATCCCAACATCGAGCTCGCCGGGAAGGTGGACTTTACCAGCGGCGCCACCCAGCCCTTGAGCCTCAGCGCGGGCAAGCTTACCCAGGGCATCAACAGCGGCAACCTGTGGATCGGGGTCAAGCTCGAGAGCGGTGCGGTGACGACGGGGACGTTGCAATTCCGTAACCTCGTCGCCAAGATCGCGGTGTTCTAGCCGAGGGCCGAACGATAGGCTGCCTCCAAGCCCTCTGGCCTGCTTACCCCCGCCTGCAAGGCCCGCAGATGACCGTCCCCCAGGCCGTATATCCAGCCGTGGACGGTGAGTTCCTGGCCCCTGGCCCAGGCATCCTGCACCACGGTGGTCTGGCAGACGTTCAGCACCTGCTCGATCACGTTCAGCTCGCACAGCCGGTCTATGCGCTTTTCCTCGGTCTCCAGGGCCAAAACTTCGTCTTGGTGCTTGTGGAACACATCGTGGACGTGGCGCAGCCAGTTGTCAATCAGCCCTAATCGCTGCCCTAACAAGGCCGCTTTCACCCCACCACAGCCGTAGTGCCCCGTCACAATGATGTGCTTGACCCCCAGCACGTCCACCGCGTACTGCGTCACCGCTAGGCAGTTGAGGTCGGTGTGGACGACGATGTTCGCCACGTTGCGATGCACGAACAGCTTACCCGGCAAAAGGTCCACGATTTCATTGGCGGGGGGAGCAGCCGATCCACAGGTATTCGGGGTTTTGCTGGCCCTGGAGCTTACGGAAAAAGTCGGGGTCGCGCTCGCGCATCTCGGCGGCCCAGCGGCGGTTGTTGGCAATGAGGTGCTCGAGTTCCACCGGACTATACTAACGGGCTTTTGGTAGAGACCGAATATACGTAGTTTATCTTGAGATATATGGCCGGTTCGCGTTTGCTAACCACCCAAGAAGCGGCGGTCTTCCTTAAGGTTTCACCGGCAAGAGTTCGCCAGCTTGTGGGTGAAGGTGTTCTTGTCCCTGAGAAGTTATCTATACGTGCCCACCTGTTTAGCCTATCTACCCTCAAGCGCTATCAAGAAACACTGCACCG
>PSMF01000085.1:0-15279 GCA_040290005.1 Meiothermus sp. | reverse complement strand
TACTCAAACCTTAGCGCAGGCACGAACATCTCACCACGAGCCGAGTCACAGTGCGGTAGAGGATGCAGCTTTCTGACCGAGTTTTCGCAGGCCACCCTCGAGGTTATAGACCTGAGCGTATCCACCGGCCTCCAGATATAATCCAGCCAGCTCGCTCATCAGCCCGCGCTCGCAGACCAGGAGAATCGGGCGATCTTTGGGCAGGGCGTGGTTCCCGTCCTGGATGTCTTTTAGCGGGAGGCGCAAGGCATCTTGGAACCGGCTCGGCTCGGCCTGCTCGAGCGGGCGCACATCCACCACGAGCGGGTTGCGTTCTAGAAAGGGCTCGAGTTCGGCAGATTTGACGGGTTGCATGGCCCCTAGATTACGACAGAAGAGGTTCTCTGATTGAAACGAGGCTCGAGAAACCCCTTTCACACCCGGCCCATCAATCTAAAAGAACTGTAGGGACGTATGGCTATACGTCCGCCCACGCGCGTCAACCGCCAACACCTCTCGTACGGGACGACGTTTGTTGATACCCGAGGAATCGCGTGCTGGAGCGCGTGGGGAATTCTTCGCCTTCGCTCAGAATGACAACGGTCGGGGTTTGGTGATTTTCGTCCTGACCTGCGCCGGACGCACAGCCGAGGTTAGCCGCACGGTGGCTCGCACGGGCAAAGCCCGGCCCTAGCGGGCCTAGTGCCAGCACGGGCAAAGCCCGGCCCTAGTGAAGGGCCGCCAGGCCCCCGAGGGGGTCGCCGTAGGCGATACCGGCTTGGCCGGTAACCTGGGCGATGCCGGTACTCAGCGGGCCTAGTGCTATGCGCTAGGCGCATCCCCTGGTGCGTCCCTACAAAAACCGTTGTTGCGGTTAACGGTGAACATTCTTGCATTTCTATACATTGAACGCCGCGCGTGTTATCCTAACCGCTTGGAATGCCGAAGCGCACCGACCTTAAGAAGATATTGATTATCGGCTCTGGCCCCATCACCATCGGCCAGGCAGCGGAGTTCGACTACTCGGGGACCCAGGCAGTAAAAGCCCTGCGCGGCGCGGGCTACGAGGTGGTACTGGTCAACTCCAACCCCGCCACCATCATGACCGACCCGGAACTCGCCGAGGGGACGTACTTAGAACCGCTCACGGTGGAGTTCGTCGAGAAAATCATCGCCCAGGAAAAGCCCGACGCGCTGCTGCCGACGCTCGGCGGGCAGACCGCGCTCAACCTGGCGATGGCCTTGTATGAAGGAGGAATCCTCGAGAAATACGGCGTGGAACTCATCGGGGCCAACGCCGCCGCCATCAAAAAGGGCGAGGACCGAGAAGAGTTCCAGCAGGCCATGATTAAAATCGGCGTGGACGTGCCGCGCGGGCGGATGGTGCATAGCCTCGAGGAGGGCCTGGAGTTCACCCGCACTGTGATCGGCTACCCCGCCGTGATTCGCCCCAGCTTCACCCTGGGCGGCACCGGTGGCGGCATCGCGGCGGACGAGGCCGAGTTCATCGAGACTCTGACGCGCGGGCTTTCGCTCTCCCCCACCCATTCCGCACTGGTCGAAGAATCTATCGTCGGGTGGAAAGAGTTTGAGCTCGAGGTGATGCGCGACCACAACGACACGGTGGTGATGATCACCTCGATTGAAAACGTGGACCCGATGGGCGTTCACACCGGGGACTCGATCACCGTGGCCCCCGCGCAAACGCTGTCAGACGTGGAATATCAACGGATGCGCGATGCAGCGCAGGCTATCATCCGCGAAATCGGCGTGGAGACGGGCGGAAGCAATATCCAGTTCGCCATTGACCCCAAATCGGGCCGGATGATCGTGATCGAGATGAACCCTCGCGTTAGCCGCAGTTCGGCCCTTGCATCCAAAGCTACCGGCTTTCCCATCGCCAAAATCGCCGCCCTGCTCGCGGTGGGCTACCGCCTCGACGAAATCCCCAACGACATCACCCAAAAGACCCCGGCCAGCTTCGAGCCCACCATTGACTACGTGGTGGTCAAGATTCCCCGCTTCGCCTTCGAGAAGTTCAATACCCTGCCCAACGTGAACCCGAGCGGCTTCAATGACAAACTCGGCACCCAGATGAAGAGCGTGGGCGAGGTGATGGCGATTGGCCGCACCTTCAAGGAGGCATTTGGCAAGGCGCTGCGGAGCTTAGAGGCTGACGTGCGATTGGAGTTCTCCGCACTCACCACCGATGAACTTAAAGCCCGGCTCTACCCTAGCCCGATGAGAATTTATGCAGTGATGGAGCTCCTGCGCCGCAACACCTCAATAGATGAGCTGTACGACGCGACGCGGATCGAGCGCTGGTTTCTCAACCAGATGCAGGAGGTCGTGGAGGCTGAGCAGCAGCTAGAACTCGGCAAGTGGAGCCTCGAGGACTCGGAAGATTGGCGCTACGCTAAGGGTTTGGGCCTCTCGGACGTGCAAATCGGGCAGCTGGTCGGGGTCTCGGAGGGCGTGGCGCGGAAACAGCGTCTGGGCGCGGGGTCGAAACCGGTGTACAAGACGGTGGATACGTGTGCGGCAGAGTTTGAGGCCTACACACCGTATCATTATTCGGCGTACGAACTCGAGGACGAAGTTAGCCAGACTGACAAGCAAAAGGTAGTGATTCTCGGCTCGGGGCCGATAAGAATTGGGCAGGGCGTGGAGTTCGACTACGCCACCGTTCACGCGGTCTGGGCCTTGCGCGAGGCGGGATACGAGACCATCATGGTCAACTCGAACCCGGAGACCGTTTCTACCGACTACGACACCGCAGATCGGCTTTATTTCGAGCCGCTGACGCTCGAGGACGTCCTCAACCTCACCGACCACGAGCGCCCGATGGGAATAATCGCTACGCTGGGCGGGCAAACCCCGCTCAAACTGGCAAAGCGCCTATCAGACGCGGGCGTGAACCTGCTCGGCACGAGTTGGGAGGCGATTAACCGGGCTGAAGACCGGGCTGAATTCAACAAACTGTGTGCCGAACTGGGAATTCCCCAGCCTAAAGGAACCGTCGCCCGCACCCCGGACGAAGCGCTGCGACTCGCCGAAACCATCGGCTACCCGCTGATGGCGCGCCCCTCTTACGTGCTGGGCGGGCGGGCCATGCAGGTCGTCCACACGCCGGAAGAACTCAAATGGTATTTGAGCGGCATCTACGCGGCCCTCAGCGAGCGGCCCTCGATCCTGCTTGACCAATACCTCGATAACGCCCTCGAGCTGGACGTGGACGCGCTCTGCGACGGCGAGCGGGTGGTGGTGGCGGGGATCATGGAGCACATCGAGCGGGCTGGGGTGCATTCGGGTGACTCCGCCACAATCCTGCCGCCCGTTTCCTTGAACGCGGAACAGCTCGAGACCGTCAAGGCGTACACCCGGAAGCTGGCACTGGCAGTCGGCGTAAAAGGGCTTATCAACGTGCAATACGCGCTTAAGGATGGAACTGTGTACATCCTCGAGGCCAACCCCCGCGCCTCCCGCACCGTGCCCTTCGTGTCCAAAGCCATCGGCCACCCGCTCGCCAAATATGCAGCGCTGATCGCGGTCGGCAGGACATTAGATGACCTGGGCTTTACTGAGGACCCTACACCTGGCTTCTACTCGGTGAAAGAAGTGTTGATTCCTTGGCTCAAGTTCCCCGGCGTGATTCCCGTTCTGGGGCCGGAGATGCGCTCGACGGGCGAGAGCATGGGGGTTGATTCGGACCCGTACCTGGCCTATTTCCGCGCCGAGATCGGGGTGAATCAGAAACTGCCCCTGAGCGGTAAAGTGCGCATCATCGGCATGGATACGCGAGAATGGGCCGATGCCGGGTTTGAAATCTCTGACGGGGATTATGACCTGTTGATTTCGTTGCAACCCGCCCCCGAGCTGCGTCGCGCGGTGGAGACCGGAAAGCCCTTCATCACCACTTTGGAAGGAGCGCGGTGGAGCCTCGAGGCCATCCGCCGCGCGAGAAACGCCGATTTGGGCGTGAAATCGCTGCAAGCCTGGCACAAAGCCTAGGGCGGCCAGATGTGGCCGCCCCATGAAAATGCCCTCTCGAAGCTAAATCGCCGCAACTTGGAAAACCCCGCCCATCTCGGCGTTGGCCTCCCGGATTTTTTCCTCACCGGTGACAACAGCCAACGCGGCTTCGCCCTTCAAATACGCGTTGCCAACGCGGCGCAGGTCCTCGAGCGTGACCTTCAACATCCGCTCTTTGAAGCGCATCTTCTCCTCGAGGGTATACCCCGCTAGGTCGCTGAAAAACCGCACCCGGCCTTTGTTATCGGGTGAGAGCAAGGGGTCCACGTCGCCCGCCGCGCCGAGGATGGCCTCTTTGAGCTTTTCGGGCTCTATTTCACACTTCAAGAAGTCGAAAACTCCGTCATAGACCCGGAAGGTTCGCACGATATGGGGGTCGCGGTAGGAGAGCATGACAAAGATACCGTTCTCCGGGCGGGTTACGGCAAAGCCACCGTAGGCCCCACCCTTCTCGCGGATTTCCTTGTGCAGGTACTCGGCGCGCAACAGTTGGGCCAGCACCATCAAGGCGGGGGCGTCGGGGTGGGTATAGGGGACGGTGCGCCAGACCTTGGCGTTGTACGCCACCGGGACCGCAGTGGTGCGGGCCTGGGGCCGCAGGTTTTCCGCGGGAAGCTGTGACCTCTCCTCCTGCACGGCGATTTCAGGCAGGGCAAAAACCAGTTCCTGAATGCGGGTCTCGAGCGCGCCCAACTCACTCTCCTCGCTCGTCACGCAGACGTTGAGTGCCGCTTTGCGGAAGAGAAACTGGCGGATGCGGTCCAGGTCGCCGACGAGGGTCTCGAGCCCGGCTTCGTCCAGTGCCGCCAGGCGCTTCAGCGTGGCGAACTGCTCGAGGCCGTCCCAACGCTGTTGCAAGCTGGCTTTGCCGCCAAACTGGGCCTCGGCCAAGTACCAGGCGAACATGTGCCCGGCCTGCACCACCCTGGCCTCGAACCCGGCCTTGAGCTGGCCCAGCAGGTTTTTGAGGTGCGAACGGTCCCACTTGAGGTCGGTCAGAAGGTCGCGCAGGATGGCGAAAAACTCGTCGTGGTTGCGGTACAGGGCTTTCCCCGAGAGGGTAAAGTTCTGGTTGAACTGGGCGATGTCGCCCGGCAGGGTGCGCTGGCCTACCGCCGCCCCCACCCCGCCGGTGTGGGCCTCGATGCGCTCGGCCATCTCGAGATAGCTGCTCTTCCCCGCGCCCATCTTGGTTACAGCGAAGGCAAACAGCGGCAGCAGGTCTTTAAGACGGTCGGGCAGGCCGGAGACATCGAACTGGAGGTCGAGATAGCTGATCCCGTTGGTCGGCTGGGGGAACAGCCCCAGCTTGGCCCCTGCGACCTCTTTGACGGTGTGGGGCACGTCCTCCAAGGTCATGGGGATGTCGGAAATCTCCAAAGTGGGCAGCACCGAGAGGTCTTCGGGGGTCTCCTGGCGGGTTTTGAGCCCTTCGGCCTCCTCGATGATTTCCCGCACCTGCGCCTCGGAAAGCCCGGCGCGAATCCCCTCCAGCTTGGCCCGCTCCTCGGCCTCCAAGCGCTCGGTCATCTGCGGGTCGGGCTTGAGGACGAGGGTAACCCGGTGCGGGTTCTCCAGGAAATACTTGCGGATTAGCCCCTCGAGGAACGGTCCCTTCTCGCGCTCAGCCTCGAGGGTTTTCAGAGCCGCATCGAACTGCAAGGCTAGGTAGGGGTCTCCCCCGTTCAGGTAGGGCATGGCGAGTTGGAAAAAGACCTTCAGGGCGTAGGGCATCCCGGCGTTGGAGACTTCCCTCGACTCCAGTTCCATCCGGTGAATCGCCGCGTCCACCATCCGCGTGTCCAAGCCCCGTTCGGCCTGTTCGCGCAGCGTGTCCAGCACGATCTTCTCTATCGCCTCGGCGTCCTCCGGGTTCACCCCTTTGAGCCCGGCGGCAAACACCGGCTCGCGGAAATCGGTCTCGAAGCCGGTTCCGTCGGCCAGGGCCTCGCCCAGCTTGCTCTCGATCAGGGCTCTGCGCAGCGGCGAGGCCGCGTTGGCGAGCAGGACGCGCTCTAAGACGCTCAACCCCAGCACCTCCACGGTGTTGCCCACGAAGGTGGTCATCCAGCCCACCAGCACCTGCGATTTCTTGTCGGGGCTTTCGCCGGGCGCGATGGGATACGTAGCCTCGCGGCGGACCGGCACTTTGAAGCGCGGCTGGTCGGGGATGTCGGTGCGAGGGTCTATCTTCCCGAAACGCGAGAGCACATTTTTCTCGATAAACTCGAGGGTTTTCTCCAAAGAAAAGCTGCCGTAGGTGTAGAAGTAGGCGTTGGAGGGGTGGTAGTGCCGGGCGTGGAAGGCTTTGAGGCCCTCCCAGGTCAGGTCGGGGATGCGGCAGGGGTCGCCGCCGGAGTTGTTGGCATAGGTCAGGTCGGGGAAAAAAGCCCTGCCGATCTCGCGGTACATCACGTTGGGGGCCGAGGACATGCTGCCCTTCATCTCGTTGAAGACCACGCCCTCGTAGCCCAGCGGAGATTGCGGGTTGCCCATCTCCTCGAACTGGTAGCGCCAGCCCTCCTGGCGGAAGGAATCGTAGCTGATGGTAGGGAAGAAGCAGGCGTCGAGGTAGACCCCCAGCAGGTTGTAGTAGTCCTTCTCGTTGCGGGTGGCGAAGGGATAAACCGTGCGGTCGGGCCAGGTCATGGCGTTCATAAAGGTCGAGAGCGAGCGCGGCCCCATCGAGAAAAAGGGGTCCCGCACGGGGTAGCGCTCACTGCCTGCGAGGACCACGTGCTCGAGGATATGCGCAATCCCGGTGGAATCTTCGGGCACGGTGGGAAAAGCCACCGAGAAGGCGTTGTTGTCGTCGGGGCAGGCAATGTGGATGTGCCGCGCTCCGGTGGGCTCGTGCAGCAACTCGTAGAACGTGCCGTCTAGGTGGGGCAAGCTCTCCGTTCGTTTGACGCGGTAATTGCCGATACGGGCATCTTTCTCTAAAACGGCCATGCCTAAGAGTGTATCGCAGCGGGTGAGAGCGAGGATGGCGTAAGTCGCAAAGGGCTGAGGGCAGAGCGCAAAGAGCAAAGAGTATTTATGTTCTGGACAATATTTTCTTGATCTGAGTATCAACGTGCAGGACGGAAGGCGGGTTTTGAAGTGGATGGGGCTCGAGAATGCCTATCACCGCAGAGTTGAGCCCCTCTCCCTCCGCCCCGCCGAGGCGGGAGAGGGGAATTAACGGTTAGGGAAAGCAGATTTTGGGCGATGAGCGGTACAAAAAAGAGGGCGCGAGGCTCGCGCCCTCAGGGTGAAATGCTTTTACGATTTGGATTCTTCGCCGCCCTCCGCAGGGGTTTCGGCGCTCGCTTGCTGGGCCTGAGCAGCCTCCTGGGCAGCGCGTTCGGCCTCGAGCGCAGCGGCAGCATCGGCAGCGGCCTTAGCTTCCACGTCGTCGCTGAGGCGCTTGCGGTCGCTCTTGAGGCGGGCCGCCTTGCCGCGCAGCTCGCGCAGGTAGTAGAGCTTGGCCCGGCGCACCTTGCCACGACTCACCACGTCTACGCTGTCAATGAGGGGGGAGTTGAAGGGGAAAATGCGCTCCACACCTTCGTTGAAGGAGATTTTGCGCACGGTGAAGGCGGAGTTGAAGCCCCCGCGCTTGATCTTGAGCACCACACCTTCGTAAGCCTGGACACGGGTGCGGTTGCCTTCGCGCACCTTGTAGTTCACCTTCACAGTGTCACCCGGCTTGAACTGCGGAATATCGGTGCGGGTGTATTTCTGTTCGACCACTTTGAGCAAAGCGCCCTTGTTCATGATTCTGACCTCGTTTCCAGCGGAACCATTTTTGCACCCTAGGGTGGGTTCATGGAGTTTTGCCCTCGAGCGTGCCCAAAACAGGCACATCGGGTCTTGTCAGCAAGAAAAGAGTGTAGCAGAGTCGAACGGCGAACGTCAAACGACCTAATCCAGCTCCTTGAGCCATAGCAAATCTTTAGCCGTGAGTTCGGCCCCGTCCAGCAGGTCCGGCCGACGCTGTTTCGTGCGTTTCAGAGCTTGTTTCCGTCGCCACTCGGCGATTTTGCCGTGATGCCCGGAGATGAGGATTTCCGGTACGCCCAAGCCGCGGAACTCCGCCGGGCGGGTGTAGTGTGGGTAATCCAACAACCCCGTCGAAAACGAGTCCTGCTGGTGGCTTTCAGCCTCCTTGATGACACCGGGAATCAAGCGAGAGGTTGCCTCTAAAATCACCAGCGCCCCCAGCTCCCCGCCCATCAGCACGTAGTCGCCGATGGAAAGTTCGCGGGTCACGAAGTTCTCGACCCGCGCATCAATCCCCTCGTACCGCCCACAGACTAGAACGATGTGCTCTTTCGCCACCAGTTCTTCAGCAATTTTCTGATTGAAGGGAATACCTGCGGGGGACAGCAAAATTACCTCGTCGGCTGGCCCGGCGGCCTCGATGGCTTTGACGACAACATCCACCCGCATCACCATCCCCGCGCCACCGCCGTAGGGGGTATCGTCTGCGGTTTTATGCTTGTCGGTGGTCGCGTCGCGGATGTCGCGCACGTCCACTTGAATAAGCCCTTTGTTAATGGCCTTCTCGACGATGGATTCCTGTGTCCAGGGGCGGACGAGTTCGGGAAACAGGGTGAGGATGGAGTATTTCATAGGGTTCCGAGCTCCGGGCTCCGGGTTCCGACGGGCTTTTCCTGACCCCGGAACCCGGCCCCCTGACCCCTAATCCAATAACCCCGGTATCGGCTCGATGTGGATGCCGTCGGCCTCGAGCCGCACATACGGCGCTTGCAGCGGCACGAGATGGGTTTTGTTCTGCGCCCGCAGTGAGGTTCCGCTATGCTTGATCACCAACAAGTCTTGTGCTCCAGCATCTTCGATGTCGGCAACCTCGCCGAAGGGCTTCCCGTCCACGAAAACTGCCTTGCCGATGAGCTGGAAGTAGTAGTGGGCACCTTCCTCGAGTTCCGGCAGCTCGTCGGCATCGGCGTAGACCCGCAGCGAGGAGACCCGCTCGGCATCATCGCGGCTATTCACCCCGGAGAGGTGAATCACCGTCTCGTTGTTGAGCGAATACATCTCTTCGATCAAGCGATAACCGAGGCCCTCGAGATACACCCGTTGCAACTCTTCAATCACCGGCTCGCCGCGAAACTTGAGGTCGCCCCCCAGGCCATACGGTTTCCCCAACCGCCCAATTTCAACCCGTTTAGTATCTTCTGGCATTTGAATCTTGACTCTCGACCCTTGACGGGCATCGCCCCTACCGTACCTCGACGCTGACGCGCCCCTTGGCATAGGAGCGCACTACCGTGCGGATGCTCTCGATCACCCGCCCCTGCCGCCCGATGATGCGGCCCTTGTCCTCGGGGTGGGTCTCTATGTAGTAAACCATCCCCTCGCGGCCCCGGCGCTCGTCCACGCGGATGCTTTGGGGGTGGTCTACTACGGCTTTGGCGAGGTATTCAACGAGGTCTTTCATAGGAATAGCCTAAAGCTAAAAGCCCAAAGCCGAAAGCCCATGTCGGTGTTCACCTAAAACGCTATGTCTGGTATGTTGAGGGTGAAATGGCGAAACGACTCGAGCAAAAACTAACCTAGGTCGCCGAGCTCCGCAAGGGCGAACCCACCCCGGAGGCGGTGAAGACGCTCGAGGCCTTCCTCGCCAAAGAGGAAGGGCCGGTGGTCGCCAGGGTCGCGGAACTTGCGGCGGAGTGGGGGCTTTTCGAGCTCCAGAAGGCCCTCGTCGCGGCCTTCGAGCGGCTCAAAGAAGGCGGCTCCGACTTAGACCCGCAGTGCTGGGGCAAGCTGGCGCTCATCAAAGCGCTGCAAAGCCTCGGCTGGCCCGATGCGGACGTGTATGTCTCGGGTTGCCGCACGGTGCAGCCGGAGCCCGTCTGGGGCGGAAAAGAAGACAGCGCCCCGGCTTTGCGAGCTAAATCCGCGCTGGCGCTGGCAGAGTGCCCCGGAGTCTCGCTCGAGCGCGCCACCGACGTGTTGGTCAGGCTGCTCACCGACCCGGCCTGGAACGTACGGGCGGGTGCGGCACAGGCGATTGCCGGTCTGGGCTATGCCCCGTCCGCATCTCTATTGAAATTGTGTGTCCTGGTGGGGGATTCCGAGCCTCGAGTCATCGGCGTTTGTCTGGATGGACTTTTACATTTACTCGGCAAAGAAGCCGTGCCGTTCGTGCAGGAGGTGCTTGAAACCCCCGGCGCGGCAGGGCTCGAGGCCATCTGTGCCCTCGCCGCTTCAAGCGTCCCCGAAGCAGTTCAAGCAGCTTCTAAAGCCTGGGATAAATTCCCCGAAGCCCGCTCACGCAAAGCCATCATCGCGTCTTTTGCCAGTTCTCCGACCCCAGAAGCCACCGAGTTTCTGCTCAGTTTGCTCGCTGGGGAACGTGGGAATGCGCTCGAGGCCCTATCCGCGTTGATGCCAAAGCTGCAAGAACCTAGCCTCCGCGAGCGCGCTGAAAAAGCTATTTCCAGCAATAAGAACCGAGCATTACAGGACGAAACGATGGAGATGCTCGAGCAATAAATCATGGCAAACCGGAATATCCTCCCCCCTTGCTCCCACCCGCACAGCGGGGGGCCTGTGGCCCCGGGCGCGGGGGAGGGTAGGGTGGGGGGACGCGGCGATTGAGAGTAGGTTTGGCGGTGAAAAGACTTACTTTGATAGGCCGAGACCGTTGCACCCTCCTCCTAACCTCCCCCCGTCCAGGGGGGAGGAGTTAAAGGCAAGGGCATGGGCAAGAACAAAAAGCCCCTCTCCTTTCCGGAGAGGGGTTGGCGTGAGGGTCCGTTTACGCCCCGGTGGTCGTCGGCGCAGCCGGAGCCGCCTGCTTAATCAGCTTCCGCACGGTATCTGTAGGCTGTGCCCCCACGCCGAGCCAGTACTGAATCCGCTCGTTATCGAGCTTGAGCCAATCTTTGGTGGTGCGGCGCGGGTCGTAGTAGCCGACGCGCTCGATGTACCCGCCGTCGCGCTTGGCGCGGCTGTCCACCACCACGATGCGGTAGTGCGGGTTGGCTTTGGAGCCGAAACGGGAAAGGCGAATCTTGGTCATGGTTTTTTCTCCTTTATTCCTTTATCTACAGCGGTCTTGATTTAAGTTTCCACATTACTTGTCGCAGGTCTCGGGTCGCGTGTCTCAGGCCAGAACCAGCTTAGACCTGCGACTTGTCCCTTGCGACATGAGACCTCATCTCCTACCGAACATCCCCCGGCCCTTGCCCTGCTGCTTCTGCATGGTCCGCATCATACCCTTGGTGTCCTCAAAGGTCTTGATCAGCCGGTTGACCTCCTGGACGGTGGTCCCCGAGCCTGCCGCAATGCGTTTCCGACGCGAGGCGTTCAAGACTTTGGGGTCACGGCGCTCCTTTTTGGTCATCGAGAGCACGATGGCCTCCATCCGGTTGACCTGCCGCTCGTCCACCTGGAACCCCGGCGGCAGCATCCGCGACATGCCGGGAATCATACCGAGAATGTCGGTGAAGCTGCCCATCTTGCGTATCTGACGCATCTGCGTGATGAGGTCCTCGAGCGTAATCTCCTTGATGGATTTCTCAGGGGCCTCGAGTTCGGCAGCTTTGGCCTTCTCGAGTAGGGTTTGCAAATCACCCATCCCCAGGATGCGCTGCGCCAGCCGGTCGGGGTAGAAGGGCTCGAGGCCGCCCTCGATCTTCTCGGAGATACCCGCGAAGAAGATCG
The DNA here is from genome assembly GCA_040290005.1 of Meiothermus sp. Taxonomy (GTDB): domain Bacteria; phylum Deinococcota; class Deinococci; order Deinococcales; family Thermaceae; genus Meiothermus. Next base: position 3,591 of record PSMF01000085.1, on the reverse strand, counting down.
GCTTCTCGGTGACGTGCCGCGCCGAGAGCGCCGCGCCGCCGCGTGCGTCGCCGTCGAGCTTGGTCAAAATCAAACCAGAAACCCCGATGCGCTCATCGAAGGTTTTGGAGACGTTGAGCGCCTCCTGACCAGTCATCGAGTCCACCACCAAGAGCGTCTCCGACGGCCCCAGCGTGGACTTGAGCTTGGCGAGTTCGCCCATCAGCGCCTCGTCAATTTGGAGGCGGCCTGCGGTGTCCACGATCACCAGGTCGCGGTAGTCGAAGGTCAGGTGCTGCTGGATGCGGGTACGGGTGGTTTCGGGGCGCTCGCCGTCGGCGACTTCCAGCACCGGCACGCCGATCTTCTCGCCCAGGATGCGGAGCTGGTCGCGCGCAGCCGGGCGCTGGGTGTCGGCAGCGACTAGGAGCGGGCGGCGGCCCTTGGACTTGTAGAAGTTCGCCAGTTTGCCTGAAGTTGTGGTTTTACCGGAGCCCTGGAGCCCCACCATGAACCACAAGTTGCCTTCGCTCTTGAGCGTCGGCTGTTTGGCCTCGCCGCCGAGCATACTTACGAGTTCCTCGTAGACCACGGTGAGGATTTGCTCCGCCGGGGTCAGGCTTTCCAGCACCTGCGCCCCGAGGGTCTTCTCCTGCACGCTGGCGACGAAGCTTTTGGCGACCTCAAAGTTGACATCGGCCTCGAGCAGCGACATGCGAATCTCGCGCAGGGTGGCCTTGAGGTCGGCCTCGGTGATGCGGCCCCGCCCGCGCAGCTTGTCTACGGCGGCGCGGATGCGTTGGGAAAGGGTTTCAAACATACGGTTAGTCCGCGCCCAGGAAGCCTAAGAAACCACTCATGTCTTTTTTGCGATTTCTGGCCCGCTTCCTGAAGGCCGCCCGCTAGGGTAGCAGCAATAGGTTGAGTGTGTCAATATCAAGTTTGACCACTTGAGCTTTTTGATTATGAGTTCGCTTTTATCCAAGGTCAACAAGGTCGGCTTGATTGAATTTCCCGCTTCCAGCCCGACAAATGTTGGTCTTGCGCCTTTGGCAACGTAGACCACGTACCTAATTCCCCTCTCCGAGTTCCGCGCCAACGCTTCTTCGCTTATCCGGGGCCTCAAAGACCAGCTCGACAAGGCGATCATCACCCAAAACGGGCGGGTGGCAGTGCTGAGCGTGCAGGAGTATGAAGAGATACGAATTTCATTCCTCGAGTTCTGCCAGCTTGCCGAAGGATTGATGAATTTACGCAAGGGCAAGGCTAAGCTCGTGGACTTCAAAGAAGCGCTCGAGAAGCTCCTCGAGAACGGGGAAATGGTCCGCAAGCTGCAAGAAGTCGAACGATAGCCAAGCGCCGAAGTCCACAAAATCACCCTCGTTGTCATTGTGAGCCTGAAGTTGGCGAAGAATCTGATGCACTGAAAGGGTCTGCATGTAGTGGACCGTAGCGCATCAGATTCTTCACTCCGCTATCGCTGCGTTCAGAGTGACAAGGGGTTAGTTTTGTAGACATCAGCGGTTGACATTACCTTCGTCGTACTTCTTAGGGTCAGAATTGCTTGCCACAATCGGCCTTGGAGCGCTACACTACTTTACGGCTTTTAGCTGCTCTTAGGCGCGGAGAACACAGGGTTCAAAGCCCTGAGGGCTTTAGGAGGCACCGTGGAAGACAACAGTTCTGGTCGAAGGCCTATCCCGGTGCCCCGCCGCACCGAATAACCCTCGACAAACCGTGTTCTGCGGAGCTTCCTTCCGAGTTTTGAGTTGGGTCAGACCCACCGGAACCGAAGGAGGCCAACCGTGCTGAACTATAGCGACACCGACGAGAGCACCACTCAGTACGCCCTCGAGGCCCTCCAAGCGGCCCTGGGCGAGTCCGACGCGGCCAAGGTCAAGGCCGCGCTGGACGAGCTTTATCCTGCCCAAATTTTAGAGCACTGGAACGAATTTGCCCCCGAACACCGCCTGCCCATCCTGACGCTGCTTTCCCCTGCCGACTCTGCCGAGGTTTTCAGCCACTTGGAGGAGGGCGAACAGGCCGAGCTGCTGGAAGCCCTACCGCCGGGCCGGGTCAAGGAGCTGCTGGACGAGCTTTCCCTCGACGACCTGACCGATACCATCAACGCCGTCGAGGAGGAAAGCCCCGAGGCCGCCGAGGCCCTGCTACAACAGCTAGACCCCGAGACGAGAGCCGAGGTCGAAGAGCTAGCCGAGTACGACGAGGACGAGGCGGGCGGCATCATGACCTCGGAGTACGTGGCGGTGCGCGACTTTATGCGGGTCGAAGAAGTGTTTCGATTCCTGCGCCGCGAAGCCCCCGATGCCGAAACCATTGACTCGATTTACGTGGTGGACACGCAAGAAAGGCTCGAGGGCGTACTCACCCTGCGCGACCTGATCATCGCTGACCCCAAGACCAAGGTTGTGGAGATCATGAACCCCGACGTGGTTTCGGTGCGCGACGACACCGACCAGGAAGAGGTCGCCCGCATCATGACCGACTACAACTTAGGGGTTTTGCCCGTGGTGGACGAACACGGCGCACTCGTCGGCATCATCACGATTGACGACGTGGTGGACGTGATTCAGGAAGAGGCCACCGAGGACATCTACCGGCTGGGCGCGGTGGAGTCGCCCGAACTGGTCTACAGCAAAAGCGGGGTTTTGGCGTTGTGGAGCGCACGGGTGCGCTGGCTGGTGATCCTGGTGGTGGGGGCGATGTTTTCAAGTACCATCCTCGAGGGCTTCCAAAACACGCTCCAGGCCGTCACCGCGCTCACCTTCTACATCACCATCCTGCTCGGGGCTGGGGGCAACACCGGAAACCAATCCAGCACGCTCATCGTGCGGGCGCTGGCGACGGGAGACGTGCGCGGACGTGACACCCTGCGGATTCTGGGCAAAGAGTTCGCGGTAGGCGCACTCTTGGGGCTCACGCTGGCCGCACTGCTCTCGATCAAGGTCTTGATTGACGGGCACGGGGAAATCCTGCTTGTGGTTGGCCTCTCGCTGGCGGCGCTGATGACCGTTACCAACATGCTCGGCGCGGTATTGCCCATCGGCATCAAGAAAATCGGCCTCGACCCGGCGCTGATTTCTAACCCGCTGATCGCGACGCTGAGCGATATCACCGGGCTTTTGGTGTACCTGACGATGGCGCGGTGGTTGCTACATTTGCAAGGGCGGTGAGGGGGCTCGAGGTCAAGTTTTTGGGGATTGGGGCGGGATAAATCCCCCCATCGGTCAAGGTCTATGGTTGAAGCATCTGACCTCTGGCAACCTCGGACGGCCCCCCTGCTAAGGGGGGCAAAGCAATAGCGCCTCCCTTAGGAACGTATGAATTGGCACCTGTTCAGGACGGTATTTACGGCAAACCTCAGGGGAGGTGGCCGATAGGATGGAGGGGTTACAGTTGACTTTCCCGGAACCTGGCCCCCGGAGCCCGGAACCCTAACTTATGCGGTATCTTGAAAGGGTGCAACGCCTTCTCATCTGGGTGCTGGTCGCTCTCCTCTCGCTGGGGTTATTCTCCGGTGTTCCGAATGGCGCAGACCTGGGGCTCTCCCCCGCCATCGCCCAGCGGTCGGGCGGCGGGGTGGGCGGGCGG
>PSMF01000084.1:0-15627 GCA_040290005.1 Meiothermus sp. | reverse complement strand
AGGGGACGACTGGTTTCGCGTAAGTTGCTGAGCTGACTCTGCTGTCCGACCCAAAATATTCCCAGGGTCATGAAGCTCAGCAAGCAGGTGACAGCCCTGGGCGCGAGCGCCGCCAAGGCCGCCCAGAGTTCGGCCTCGGTGTAAATGCCTTCGTGCGAGGGCACGTGAATCTCTAAGACGATCAGCATCGCCGCGATGGCAAGCAACCCGTCGCCGAGGGCAGCGATGCGCTCGAGGCTGCGCCCGGCGATCTGGTGTACGAGGTCTCGGACTCGTTATTCATCGTCCCCAGCAGCCACCGTCTCCCGCCGCCCGGTTTTCCACTCCAGGCCCGCCCAAATCAGGCTCTCCAAATCCCCGTCCAGCACGTTCTCCGGGTCGTGGCGCATCTCGCCGGTGCGGTGGTCTTTGATGTACTGCTTGTCCAGCACATAGCTCCTGATCTGGCTGCCCCACTCATTAGGGCGCGACTCGCCGCGCAGCCGGGCCAGCTCCTCCTGCTTCTTCTTGTACTCGATCTCGAAGAGCTTGGAGCGCAGGATGTTCATCGCCATCTCTTTGTTTTTCTGTTGGCTACGGGTGACCTGGCACTTGACGATGATCCCGGTGGGCAGGTGCACCACCCGCACCGCGCTGTCGGTGGTGTTCACCCCCTGCCCACCCTTGCCCTGCGAGCGCATCACGTCTATGCGCAGGTCTTCGGGGTTGATGTCCACGTGGACCGATTCGTCCACCTCGGGCATCACCTCCAAGGCCGCAAAGCTGGTCTGCCGCTTGCCCTGCGCGTTGAACGGCGATGGCCGCACCAACCGGTGCACCCCGGCCTCCGGGCTGAGCAACCCATAGGCGTTCTCGCCCCGCACGATGAACTGGGCGTAGTCAATCCCGGCCTCGGCACCGGGCTCTAAGTCAACGGTCTCTATACTGAAGCCGTGGCGCTCAGCAAAGCGGGTATACATCCGGTAAAGCATCTCGGCCCAGTCGCAGGCCTCGGTGCCGCCCGCGCCCGGCTTGAGGGTGAGGATGGCGGCGTTCTCGGCGTAGGGGAAGGAAAGCAGGGTGTCGTGATAGAGGTCATCAAGTTCGCGCTCAGCGCGGTTTAGTTCGCCCTGCATCTCGGCGTGTTCTTCGGCGCTCATCTCCGGCCACAGCTCAAGCAAGCCTTGCAGATCGGACTCCAAACGCCGGTAGCCATCCACGGTTTTGCGCAGACGACCCGCCTCCTGGCTGATTTTGCGGGCGTTGGCCGGGTCGTTCCACAAGCCAGGGTCGTTGATTTGGAAGTCGAGTTCTCTTAGGCGAGATTCTTTGCCGCCTATGTCAAAGATACCCCCGTAGGGCCTCGAGTCGGTGTTCTAAGGTGGCTAAGTCCATAACGTCTGAGTATAGCCGTTGCCACACGAAGACTCAACCCACACGCTCAGGTTTGACCCCGGCAGTTCAGGCGCACAATAAGCCTATGACAGACGAACAAGCCCTAAGAGAACAACTCGTACAACTACTGCACGGAGGAAACGCCCACGCTACCTTCGAGCAGGCGGTGGAGGACTTCCGGCTCGAGAAAATCAACGAGAAACCCGGCGGCCTCCCCTACTCGGCTTGGGATTTGCTCGAGCACCTCCGCATCGCCCAGCACGACATTCTGGACTTCATGGTCAACCCAGAGTATCAGGAACTCGAGTGGCCCAAAGACTATTGGCCCACCGATGAAGGTAGCCCGCAAAAATGGCGTAAGAGTGTCCGGGCGTTTGAGGATGACCTCGAGGCGATTTGCGACCTAGCCCAGAACCCGGAAACCAAACTGTACGAAAAAATTCCGCACGGGAGCGGGCAAACCTATTTGCGGGAATTTCTACTGGTCGCCGACCATAACGCTTATCACGTCGGGGAGCTGATAATGTTGCGGCGGATTTTAGGCGATTGGGACTGAGTTTATTCTTCCCACAGTTTCACCAACTCCGAAGCCGCCACATTCAGCCGGTCGTCGAATGACAGGAAACGCACCCCTTTAGTCTCACGGGAAAGCCGAGCAGCACTCGCCAAATGCACGGCATCAGCCCCGCGCAGGTTTCGGCTCCGCGCTAGGGCACTGGCCTCGAGGGCCACTTCGCTCACGGCGGGCATCTGGAAAACCGCCTCCCAGTCCTCGAGCAATTGCTTGTATACGGTTTGGACCTCTGCGGAAAAGATTCGTCGCTCCTGCCCCAAACGCATGAGGGCAGAAGTGTCCTCTGGCAAAGCCAGAGTCGAAGCGGCCACTCGCCCAAGCGACTCGGCGGCACTCCGCACTCTAGGGGTTTGGTCTGATTGAAGAACGCGCTCTGAATCTACAAAACCAGGGCGCTGGTGTCGAGAAACAAAACCACCATCCCTAATCGCGCATCTCACGGATGATCTGAACTACACCTTTGCCACCGGCTTCGAGGGCGACAAGTTCTTCTCTCGGACGAAGTTTGAAGGGGCGTTTAGGAACGGATATCTCTAAGCCCGACCTGGTTTTGACCGTCATGGTCTTGCCCTCGAGCCCGACTTCTACTTCTGTACCTTCCTTAATCCCTAATTCTCGCGCAATATCCCTCGGAATCCCCAAGCCCAAACTGTTGCCTCACTTCTTGATTTCGATGGTCATCTAAAACCTCACGTATAACGCCGTTATACGCCAAAAGCGGACTCGAAGGCCCGCCTAGTTTGAAATCAGAGCTTTAGTCCGCCGCCAGCGCCAGTTCGGGCAGTTGGGTTCCCACGTTCGCGCCCAGGCTTCGCAAGCGGTTCTCGATGTCGTCGTAGCCGCGTTCGATGAACTTCATCCCACCGATGTGGCTCTCCCCTTCTGCCGCCAGCGCCGCGATAATCAACCCGCCACCTGCACGGATATCACGGGCTTCCACGGCGGCCCCAGTCAGTTGGCGGCCTTGGATCATCAGGGTGCGGTCTTTGAGGGTCACGTCAGCCCCCATGCGGGCGAGTTCGCTGGCGTGGGTAAAGCGGTCCGGGTAGATGCGGTCGGAAACCAGCGAAGTGCCCTGCACGGTTGCAAGATAGGCAGCAGCGGGCGGTTGCAGGTCGGTGACAAAACCGGGGTATTCCCTGGCCTCTAAGTTGAAGGGCTGCGGGTTGGGGGTGGACTCGAGCCGCACCCAGTCCTTACCCATCGTGATCTTGTGCCCCGACTGCGAGAGCTTGTCAAGCACCGAGTCCATGTGGAAGGGCTCGACCTGGGTGAGGGTGATCGAACCGCGGGTGGCGGCGGCGGCGAACAGATACGTCCCGGCCTCGATGCGGTCAGGGATGACGCGGTAGGTGGCTCCACCCAACTCAGCCTTGCCCCGGACGTGCAGGATGCTGCTGCCGCAACCTTTGATCTCCGCACCCAAGAGGATCAGGAAATGGCACAGGTCCACGATCTCCGGCTCCTGGGGGGTGTTGACCAGCACGGCCTCCCCGCCCAGCGCGGCGGCCATCAAGGCTTGCTCGGTACCGCCCAGGGTGGGCAGGTCGTAGACCACCCGGCCCGATGCGGGTTTGTGGCGGCGGGCGGTGTACGCAACGCCCTGCTCGGTAATCTCGGTGGTGACCTCAAAGCCCAGGGCCCGCAAGGCTTTGATGTGCTGGTCCACCGGACGCTCGGCGAAGTTGCAGCCGCCGGGAAGCGGCACGGTGCCCTCTCCGGCGCGGGCGGCGAGGGCACCCAGCACGTTGAAGCTGGCCCGCATCTTGCTCACCAGCTCGAAGGGGGCGTCGGTACGGATGATCTCGGGAGTGTGGAGGTAAAGCGTGCGGCCCTCCCAGGCGTGGCGGGTGCCCAGGTGGCCCAGGAGCTCGAGCAATACATCAATATCGCGTAACCGCGGGACCTCCACAAGGGTGACGGGTTCGGCGGTGAGTAGGCTTGCGGCCATCAACTTGAGGGCGGAGTTCTTGGCAGGAAAAATCCGAAGCTCCCCCTCTAAGGGCTGTCCACCACGGATGGTCAGGGTTTTGTCCATGCTCGAAGTCATCTCCAGGGGTACAGCGTACCGCAGGCGTGTGCAGAGCTTGTGATGCAAGCTTTACACATCTTGCTCACCATGAGTATGAACAGCATATTTCACATTGTCAAGCGAAAATGCACCATGCTAAAGTGTAGCCAGAAGCGCACTTGAGTATTACTCTGCCACCGTACTCAGGGGCGGCCCATAAGACTATGCCGAAAAAAGAGAAAAAGCGGCTTCAAGTGGTCATCAGCGACGAGCAGGACGCACTCCTGACCAAGCTGGCCTATGAGCTTTCCAGCCCCGAGCAACTGGTTTCCAAGTCCGAGGTGATCCGGCTCCTGATCGAGTCCGGAAGCCAGGAAACCGAGGGGCGTAAGGAGCGGCTCAAGGAGTTGCTCAAGGAGCTCGAGTCCGAAGATGAGGAGTAGGCGCAGAGGACACAGGGCCGAGAGCTAAAAATAGGCCTTCACTCCGCTCTTTGCCCTCGGCCCTTCGCATTTTACAGCCCCGTCTTTCCTGGACGGAGAATTCCGCCCTTGAGCTTTCCCCATCCCAGCGGGAAGCCGCCGACTTTGGTCTTTACGGTGGTGAGGACCCAACCCTCCTCGCCCTCGGCCTGGACGGGTTCACCTTGGGCAAACTTCAGGGCTCGAGGGTCTTCTACCTCGAGCCTCACTACGTTTCCCACCGCATCTGGCCTTAAGTAATGCGCCAGTGACTTGGCGGGCAGAAACCGCCCCGAATCCTTGCGCTGCCCAACGCGAACCTCGCCGAGATATAGTCCTGGAGCGGGTGATTTGATGCTCGATAAACTCGGCAAGCCTTCTGGGACGAGGTAAAGATGGCCGGATCGCTCGAGGATTTCGCCCTCAGGGCTCGTTTTCAAATGCTCATCGGCCCAAGCCTGCCAGAGCGCTTTGACCTCGCGGGGGAGCGGGGGGATGCGCTCGAGGCTGGGATTATCCTCTTCCCCGTCTAGCTTTCGCAGCTTCGCCAGAAAATGCCCTTCGCCCCGCAGTTTATGCGGCCATAGACGGGCCGTTTTTGCTAGCTCTGGGTTGCCATCATCCCAGGCGGGAACACCGGGCGCAAAAGCGGGGTTGATGCGGGCATCTTCCACTTTCCAGCCGGGATTGTTCCGTAGAAAAGCCGAGATGATCTGCTCGTTTTCCTCCGGCGCGAAGGTGCAGGTGGAGTAGAGCAAAACCCCGCCCGGACGCGCTAAATCTCCGGCGGATTCGATCAGGGTGCGTTGGACCCTGGCCGCACGCGCCGGAGCCCCCGGCCCCCAGTGGCGCACCACGTCGGGGTCCTTGCGGAACATCCCCTCGCCCGAACAGGGCGCGTCCAGGACCACGCGGTCAAAGTAGCCTCCCCACTGGCTTGCTAACTTCTCTATCGGTGCAGAAACTACCGCCAAACGTGCACCCCAGCGCTCCACGTTCTCCAGCAGCCCCCGGACGCGCCCGCCGTCCACCTCGTTGGCGACGAGCAGGCCTTGCCCTTTCATTTGTGCTGCTAGATGCGTGGTTTTACCGCCTGGTGATGCCGCTAAGTCCAGGACTCGCTCACCCGGTTGCGGATCGGCTAACATCCCGACCGCTTGCGCCGACGGCTCCTGGATGTAGTAAAGCCCAGCATAGTAGTAAGGATGCGGGCCGGGACGGGCTTCGGGAGGGTAATAAAAGCCTTCAGGAGACCAAGGGATGGGCTCCAAGCCCCACGGGCTGATCTGTTTTAGCTCCTCAGGACTCAGTTTGAGCGTGTTGGTCCGCAGGCCGTAGCTGCGGTCCTCAGAGGAGAGCGAAGCCTTGAACGCAGCGTACTCTTCCCCCAGCAACTCGGCCATCCGGCTCAGAAAGGGCTTGGGCAAATCCACAGCGTACAATCGTACCTGATGCCCGTCGTCGCAATTGGAACCGATTTTGTGGCCCTGGACCGCCTCCGCCTGGTCTGGGAACACCACCCCAAGCGCTTTTTGCAGCGCCACTTCACCCAGGAGGAGCTGGAATACTGCATGAGCAAGGCCGATCCGCTGCCCTCGCTGGGTGCGCGGTTCGCCGCCAAGGAAGCTTTTCAAAAGGTCTGGCCGGAGAACTTCGGCTGGCGCGACGTGTGGGTCGAGAGCGATGGGCGCAGGCCACACCTGAACTTTGTCGAGGCCATCGCCCACCCGATGCGCCTGGACGGGCTGCGGGCCCACCTCTCACTCTCGCACGAGCGAACCCACGCGCTGGCGGTGGTGGTGCTCGAGCGCCTGAGGCCATGAAAAATGTCCTCATCACCGGCGCCAGCAGCGGGATCGGCGCGGCCTGTGCGGTCTGGCTGGCGAAGCGGGACTTCAGGGTGTTCGCCGGGATTCGCAAAAAAGCCGACGGGGACACCTTAGCGGCCCAAGCGGGAAACATCCTACCGGTCCTGCTGGAGTTGACCGAGGAGAACTCGGTTGCTGAAGCCTATAAATTGATCGCTTCCCAGACCGATAAACTCGAGGGCCTCGTCAACAACGCTGGGATTGCCGTCGCTGGCCCCTTGGAGTTTCTGCCGATCAGCGAACTCAGAAGACAGCTCGAGGTTAACGTGATCGGGCAGATCGGCGTCACCCAAGCCTTTCTACCCCTGCTGCGCCCGGCTAAAGGCCGCATCGTGATGATGAGCTCGATCAGTGGGCGGGTGACAGCCCCGTTTTTTGGCCCCTACTCCGCCTCCAAGTTCGCGCTGGAAGCCCTCTCAGACGCGCTGCGACGCGAGCTCGTCAGGTGGGGGCTCGAGGTCTCGGTCGTCGAACCCGGCAATATCCGGACCCCCATCTGGGGCAAGGGCGTGGCCTGGGGCGAAGCGCTGAAAAAGGCCCTCCCCGACGGGGGCAAGGAGCTCTACGGTGCGGCGATTGACGGTCTCATCCGCTACGTTCAAAACTCCGACGGCAAAGGCCTTCACCCCGACGAGGTAGCGAAGGTGGTGGAGCACGCCCTCACCGCAGCGAGGCCGCGCACGCGCTACGTGGTCGGGCGGGAGGCCAAGCTCGCCGCATTCCTGGTGCGTCTGTTACCCGACCGGCTGATTGACCGCTTCATCGCGGGCCGCCGCTTCCGCGAGTAGGCTCTCTCCTGCGGTGTCGAGGAAAGGGTGTTGTGCACCCCACAAGCCGAACCCAACTTCTGGCCCAAGGTGTCGCTATGGAAAAGCACGACACCACCCTAATGAAGGTGAACTCCAAGTTCTCGCCCAAGGGTGAGATGGGCCAGATTTATCTGGCTTCGGGTAAACGGGTCTCGATGCGGCTGTGGGAGCGCGAAGTCGGGAGCGACGAGCAGCCCAGCTCGAGGACCTATGAAACGGTGGGCTACGTGATCTCTGGGCGGGCCAAACTCCACTCCGAGGGGCAAATGCTCCTCTTAGAGCCTGGCGACTCCTGGCTGATCCCACCCCACGCCCTTCACCACTACGAGATTCTCGAGCCCTTCACCGCGCTCGAGGCCACCGCGCCGCCTGCGCAGGTGTATGGAAGAGATGAAAGGCAATGAGCCAGGCCAAACCCATAACCTCCGTCTGAAAGGGCAAAGACAAGCCCCAGGAATCCTTGTCCTAGACGCGAGGCGCTCTAGCCTTCGGCTTTAGGCTTTGGGCTTTGGGCGTTCCCAACACATCGCTTATTACTCATCACTTTCTCCTCGTGATACCATGCCAAAACTATGGCTAGGGGCAATCTCTTCGTCATGACCGGCGCTTCTGGGGTGGGCAAGGGGACCATCCGGGGGCGGCTGCTCGAGTACCACCGGATGTATTACTCCATCTCCATGACCACCCGCTCCCCCAGGGTGGGCGAGCGCACCGGCGTGGATTATTACTTCGTCAGCAAGCCCGAGTTCGAGGCCAAGATCGCCCAGAACGGCTTCCTCGAGCACGCGCTGTACGTGGACGACTACTATGGAACGCCCAAAGAGCCGGTAGAGGTCGCTCTGGCGAAAGGCCAGGACGTGCTCTTGGAAATCGAGGTGCAAGGTGCCCTCCAGGTTGCCCAGGCGGCTCCTGAGGCGATTTTGGTGTTCATCATCCCGCCCTCGCTCTCCGAGCTGCGCCGCCGCCTGCTGGTGCGCGGAACCGACAGCTTAGAGAAAATCCACAAGCGACTCAAACGGGCTGAGGAAGAGATTCGCCTGGCCTACAGGTTTAAGTACGTGCTGGTCAACGACCAGCTCGACAAGGCGGTGGCCGACTTCGCCTCGATCATCCAGGCCGAGCGGCTCAGATTCGAACGGATGGGCGAGGCCGTGGAGCGCTCGCTGCGGCGCGACCCCGCCGTAGAGGCCGAATGCGACGAGCTCGAGCAGCGACGGAGGGAGTGAAGGCTTGCAGAAAGCAAAGAGCCGAGGGCCTTTGACGCTTTAGCCCTCTGCCCTCTACGCCTTTATCGTGTACAATCAAACCTTGTTGCGAAGGAGACCCTATGGCCGAACCCGGAATTGACAAACTTTTGAGCCTCACCGACTCCAAGTACCGCCTCACCGTCGTCACCGCCAAGCGGGCCCAGCAGTTGCTCCGCTACGACTTCAAGAATACCGTACTGGACACACCTGAGCTACCCAAGATGCGCACCATCGAGGGCGAGAAGGCCGACCCCAACCCAGTGACTTGGGCCATGCAGGAGCTGCGCAGCGGGCGGCTCGAGATCGGCGAGGGCCTGATCCTCGAGGACCGCCTCAACAAGCTTCTGGACCAGCTCTACCCCCGCGAGGTGGCGGAGATTCAAAGGCCTGAATAGCGATCAACCCAGTACTCTGCGGATGGGGGCATAAGCCTCCATCTTTTTGCGTAGGGTCGCATCTTCATACAACAGATTTTGGTCACTCAGCGGACAAACCCAGCTAAGAATGCATATACCGAATATGCATCCTTGTATAATCCCTATTCAGGGACAACTAGGGCCTTCAGAGGAACCCAGACCATGACGAGCAAGGAACAGCGTCACCGAGCGATTCAAGAGGTCATTAGCGCCGAGAGCATCTCCACCCAGGCCGAGCTGGTGGACCGGCTGCGGGCACGGGGGTACGACGTGACCCAGGCCACCGTGAGCCGCGACATCAACGAGCTGCGGCTGGTTCGGGTTCCGCTGGGGCGGGGCAAGCACAAATATGCGCTGGCCCAGCTCGAGCTGGCCGAAAACGTGATGGACGAGCTCAAGCGCATCTTCCAGACCTTCGTCCACGATGTGGACCGAGGCGAGAACGTGGTAGTGCTAAAGACCACCGACGGACACGCCACCGGGATCGCCCTGCTGATGGACCGACTGCGCCGCGACGACATCGTGGGCACGCTGGCCGGGGAGGACACCATCATGGTCATCGGGCGTACCGTGGCCGACGCCAAGGCCTTGCAGGAGGAGCTCGAGGGCTTGCTGACGTAAAGTATCAGTGGTGAGCGACCAGCTATGCAAGGGCGCAGAACCGAGGGCCTTTGACTTTGCTGTCCTGTACCCTCTGCTCTTCGCGCTCTGCTTTTAGGCTCATAGCTCATCGCTAGACACTAACTTATGTTGGAATTCGCCGCCAAAGCCTTCATCACCCTGTTCGTGGTCATCGAACCCTTCGGGCTGGTGCCCTTTTTCCTGGCACTGGCGGGGGGCAGGCCCTACGACGAGCAGAAGCGCATCGCCCGCAAAGCCGTGGTGGTGGCGGGGATTTTGATCCTGGTGTTCGCACTGTTGGGCCGCGCGGTTTTGGGATATATGGGGATCAGCCTCGAGGCGCTGAAGGTCGCGGGGGGGCTGCTGCTCTTCAAGATCGCCCTGGACATGGTGTTCGCCCAGCACGAGCGTGAAACCAAGGAGGAGGAGGCCGAAGCCAGGGCGCGCGAGGATGTCTCGGTGTTCCCGATGGCAATTCCCTTTATCGCCGGGCCGGGGACCCTGGCGAGCACCCTGATCCTCACCGGGGCCGCTCCGGCGGGGGCGGTGGGGTTCTGGTTGGTGCTGCTTATCGCGGCGGTGGTGTTGGTTCTCACCTATCTGCTGCTGCGCGTCTCGATGCGCCTATCTAAGGTGCTGGGGCGCACCGGGATCAACGTGGTGACACGGGTGCTGGGCATCCTGCTGGCGGCTCTGGCGGTACAGTACGTGGCCGATGGGGTGCGCATCCTGCTCAAAAACATCGCTTGAGACCGAGAAAGCAAACCCCAAGCCAAGCGTTCCCTGCCCTACCTCAGAAACTTGATTATCTGGAGTATATGCATAGAGTTAAGGCCAGTTTCACTTGAGTTTTCCGCCCCAGCGCGTACACTAAGCCCTGTTGTACGTACCAACGCCTTAGGAGTTCTTTGCAATGACACCGAGTTGGGTCAAAGAAGCCGTTTTCTACCAAATCTTTCCAGACCGTTTTCGCCGTGGCGATGGGCCGACTCCCAACCCGGCCCCTGTCCCCAGCGGCTTTGAGACCTGGGACGCGTTGCCCACGCTGCGCGGTTTCAAAGGGGGCAACCTCTGGGGCGTAATAGAGAAGCTCGAGTACATCAAGGAGATGGGCTTCAACACCCTCTACTTCTGCCCGGTCTTCACTTCCACCGCCAACCACCGCTACCACACCAGCGATTATTTCCAGGTTGACCCCATTCTGGGCGGCAACGAAGCCCTGAAGCGGGTGATTGACGAAGCCCATGCCAAGGGCCTACGGGTGATCCTGGACGGGGTGTTCAACCACTGCGGGCGGGCCCACTTCGCCTTCCAGCACATCGTCGAAAACGGCGCGGCCTCGCCCTACCGTGACTGGTTCCACATCTACGGCTTCCCCTTGAACGCCTACGGCGGCAAGCACAACTTCGCCGCCTGGTGGAACAACCCCGAGTTGCCCAAGTTCAACACCGATAACCCCGAGGCCAGGGAGTATCTGCTGAGCGTGGCCGAGCATTGGCTGCACCAGGGCATAGACGGCTGGCGCCTGGACGTACCCAACGAGATCAACGACGATTCCTTCTGGCAGGAGTTTCGCGCCAGGGTCAAGCGTATCAACCCCGAGGCCTACATCGTGGGCGAAATCTGGGACGATGCCAGCCGCTGGCTGCGGGGCGACCAGTTTGACGCGGTGATGAACTACCCGCTGGGCCGGGCCATCCTGGGCTTCGTCGGTGGGGATACACTGGACAAAGACTTGGCCGCCAAGAGCGGGCTGGGGCGTTTGGAGACCCTCGGCGCCATCAGCTGTAGCCACCGCTTAGAAGACCTGTTCCGGCGCCACTCCTGGGACATCGTGACGGCCCAGATGAACATCATCACCTCGCACGACACCCCACGGCTGGTTAACATCCTGCGCGGCGATCTAAACCGCACCAAACTGGCGCTGGAGATGCTCTATACCCTGCCCGGAGCCCCCACCGTCTACTACGGCGACGAGATCGGCTTAGAGGGCGGCCACGACCCCGACAACCGCCGGGGGATGCCGTGGGACAAAGAAAAGTGGAACCTGCCGCTGCAAGACAGCGTGCGCCACATGGCCCGGCTGCGCGCGGAGCAGCACCTGTTGCACAGCGGCAAATACCAGCGCATCTACGCCCTGGACGGTCACTTAGCCTTTGCCCGCATCCACGGCGAGGAAGCCCTGCTGGTGACGGTGAACGCCTCGGCGCAGCCCTGGAAGCTGCACTTCCCGCTGCACGGGCTGTGGTCGAGGGGGGAGCACGCCACCGACCTGCTGCGCGGCTCGAGGGCGGTCTGCTACAAGGGCAACCTCGAGGCTGAGTCCCCCCTGCCCCCCTTCAGTTTGGCCGTTTGGCGCGTGAACTATTAGCCTCGCCGGACGGTTTTGGTATCCTAGCTCCGCATGCGATACGCAGCTTTCCTGCGCGGGGTGAACCTCGGCAAGCACAACCGCCTCCCGATGGCCGATCTGCGCGGGGCGCTGAGGGCTATAGGGCTCGAGCAGGTCTCGACGTATCGGCAAACCGGTAACGTATTGTTTGATAGCGACCTCACGGACAAAGAAGAAATCGCCCGGCGGATCGAAGCGCTGATGCCTGAGCTGGGCTGCACGAATGTCGCGGTGATGGTACGGAGTGCGGCAGAACTGGGGCGCATCGTCAAGCTCAGGCCTTTCCCCGACGAGAGTCCTGCGTTTTTACACTACGTAAGCTTTCTCCGCGCTCCGACTCCGGCGACATTGCCACCAGCTAGGGCTCACGAAATCCTGCTACACACGGATCTAGAGGTGTTCTCGCGCATTTCTCAGCAGGCTCCGAACGCTACGGCGCCAAATAGTTATCTCGAGGCCAAGCTCAAAGTTCCGGTCACCACGCGATATTGGGAGGTAGTTCGGGGCATTTATGGGCTAATCCAAGCTCAACCTGCGCTTGAGGGCACGTCGGTCAACCACAAGCTGTAGTGGTTAGGTGGCTCACGCGGCCCCAGATAATGTGAGGAATAGGGTTGTTGCGGACAGCGCATAGAACTATAGTGACCTTCTATCCGCGACAACCTCGAGCCTCTTGCAATCTAAACACTATTAGTAGTAGCATCTTCCCCAGAAACCCCAACATATAGGGCTGCTAAGGTAGCTCGGGGAAAATCTCGCCTTTGGAGGGTGTAATGAGTAGTCTCAAGCCTGCACAGTTCGATGACCACGCCCAGTCCATCGCCAAGCGCCAGTACATGCAACCCGGGGACGGGGACGTGTTTGGAATGTTCCGCCGGGTAGCCAACTGGGTGGCGAGCCCAGAAAAATCCGAACAGGACCGGCAGTATTGGGGTGAGCAGTTCTTCGGGCTAATGGCCTCCAAGCGGTTTTGCCCCGGCGGGCGGGTGTTGGCAGGCGCAGGGACCCAGCACGGGAACGTGCTCAATTGCTTTGTCCAGGGCGCTACCGAAAATAACCCCTCCTCCTTCGACGGGGTTTTAGAAGTCGCCAAGAAGCTGGCACTCGTCACCAAAGTCGGCGGCGGGAACGGTGTAAACTTAGACCCTTATGTCTCTCGCAAGAACGCCGGGCCGCGCGGCACCGTCCGTGGCTTCGCCTACTTGAGCGCCGACCACGAGGATGTCGAGGATTTCATCAAGGGCTTGATGCGCCCGCCGATCAACCCCGACGGGGACAAAGAGCCAATCACCGTGCGGAACTGGACCCGCGTGGTCTACGGCCTGCTCAAGCCCGAACTCGCCGCCCTGGCCCGGCGCAACGGGGTAATGACGGTGCGCGAGAAGCCCGAAGGCACCCTCAATGTGCCCGACGATATGAGCGGGATCATCGAGGCGGCCAAAACCGCGCTGGTCCAGGCCGTCAAGGATGCCGAACCGCATGTGGACTTTAGCCAACTGCGCCCCGAGGGCGCGCCCATCAAGGGCTCGGGCGGCACTTCCAGCGGCCCGGTGAGCTTTTTGGGCGAGATTTTCGACAACTTTTTGGAGTGGGCTAACCTCGGCGCCGAGAAGGCCGGGCCGATTGCCACCCTGCGCTACGTCTACGCGCCCGTGCTGCGCGTGGTGCGGCAGGGCGGAACCCGGCGCGGGGCGGGGATGGCGACCATCGCCATTGACCACCCCGACCTCCTCGACTTCCTCACCGCCAAGGACTTAGACCGCGAGGCCGCCGAGGGCGACATCAGCACCTTCAACATCTCGATTCTGGCGACAGAAGCCTTCTGGGACGTGCTTCAGAATGACGGGCTGTGGGCGATGGAGCCCTCCGAGGTGCCCGGCAAGTATTACCCCGTCGCGGTCAGGGGCGAGTACACCGGCCAACTCCCCGACCTGCCCGAGCGTGAGCAGGACGGCGCACGGCCCATCCCGGTCTACGACGGCAAGGTGCCCGCCAAGTGGCTGTGGCACGAGGTGGCCTGGCACGCCTGGGCCACCGGCGAGCCCGGCCTGATCTTCGTGGACCGGATCAATGAGCTTTCCGCGCTCAAGGACTTAGGCCCGCGCTATCAGATTCGCTCGACGAACCCCTGTGGCGAGATTCCGCTCACCGTGGGTGAGCCCTGCGACCTGGGTGCGATTAACCTCGCCGCCTACGTGGAAAATGGCGCATTCAACTTTGCGGAATTCCGCCAGGACGTGCGCACCTGCATTCGTTTCCTCGATAACGTGCTGGACGTAAACGTGTTTGCCCTCGAGGACAACCGCGTCGCCAGCCAAACCCTGCGCCGCCTCGGGCTGGGCGTGATGGGCCTCGCCGACGCGCTGATCAAGCTCGGGCTGCCCTACTCGAGCGAGGCCGGGCGCAAGGTGGTCTCCGAGATCATGAACGCTATGCGCGAGGAGGCCGTCTCCGAGTCGGAAAACTTAGGCCAGGAACGCGGCATCTTCCAGGTCTACACGGATAACAAAAAGGCGTTCGAGAAGCTCGGCATCGCCCCGCGCCGCAACGTCGCCGTGCTGACCGTCGCCCCAACGGGCACGACCTCGATGCTGATGGGGGTTTCTAGCGGCATCGAGCCGATGTTCTCCCCCTTCATGTGGCGGCGCATCGGCGGGCAGTACAAGGCCCTGCTACACCCGCTGTTCCTCGAACTGATGGAGCAGTTCCCCCCGTCTGAAGCCTACGAAAAGGACGGGAAGTGGGATTGGGACAAGCTGATTGAGGCGATCCAGGCCAACCACGGAACCGTCGTCGGGATGGAGGGGATTCCTGCGCCTATCGCTAAAGTCTTCGAGGGCGCCCACGATGTCCCCCCGCTCGACCACGTGCGGATGCAGGGGGCGGTGCAGGTGGCCTTCGATGCCGAGGGCTACGCCGCCAACTCGCTCTCCAAGACCATCAACCTGCCCAACAACGCCACCGTCGAGGACGTGGAGGCCGCCTACAGCGAGGCGTACCGCACGGGCTGCAAGGGCATCACCGTGTACCGCGACGGCAGCCGCGAATTCCAGGTGCTGAGCGTTTCCAAGGAAGAGAAGAAGGAAGAGAAAAAGTCCGAGGAGACCGTGGCCGTGCAACCCAGTTTGCTCGAGGTTCCCCCCGCTCCCACCTCCCCCGCCGAGCGGGTCGGGACCCCCGTGTTCGAGCGCACCGGGCGGCTGGTGGGCTACACCGACATGGTAAAGCTGACCAACTCCGACGGCACCCGGCGCGGCTTCCTGGTGACGGTGAACATGCAGGGCGACCACCCGGTGGAAGTGATTCTGACCTCGGGTAAGGCCGGGGACGAGGCCAACGCCGACAGCGAAGCACTCGGACGCACCATTTCGATTGCCCTGCAATATGGCGTGCCGGTGGAGGCGATGGTCAAGACCCTGCGGGGCATCAACGGCGGGCTCTACGGCTCGTACCAGGGCCGGTTTGTCACCAGCAAGGCCGACCTGATCGCGGTGGCCCTGGAGACTACGAGCAAGCTCGAGGTGCGCGAGGGCGGGCGGCCCGCCCAGGCCCACGAGGAAGTGGTTCCCCAGGCCATGCAGCGGGCCATGACTGCGCCCATCGTGCAGAACATTCAGCCGGTGAAAGGGAAAACTGGCCTAGGCAAATGCCCCGAGTGCGGGGACGAAAACCTAGTGCGCGAGGAAGGATGTACAAAGTGCTATAGCTGCGGTTATAGCAAGTGCGGGTAAGCGAAACTATAGCGACAAGAAAAACTTCTAACTCAGGACCCCCGATTCCAATGGAATCGGGGGTCCCTTGTAGTGCGCCCCCGAAATGAGACCATAGGCTAAGAGAGCTTGTGGATGAAATCG
>PSMF01000083.1:12861-15835 GCA_040290005.1 Meiothermus sp. | reverse complement strand
CCGCCCTACGGGCACCTCCCCTCATGTCCGTTACAAATGATGTCCTGGACAGGAGCAGATAATGACGTGCTCGAGCGGGGCGATGCAGCCAACTTTTCACCTTTTTGTCTTTCTAGGCGCTACACTATTCCGGTGATCGCCCGCCGCATCCCGGTGTTCGCCTACGACTGGGCCACCATCAGTCTGGTTTTGAGTATCAACTTTGTCGGGCTGGTTGCCCTGTACAGCGCGGCGCCCAGCCAAGGGGTGTTCGTCCAGCAGATCGTTGCGACCATCCTAGCAATCGTCGGGGCGGTGGTTATCCAGCTTTTCTCACGCCGCCAAATATTCTCCTGGGCCTATCCGCTGTACGCCGTCTCGATTTTCCTGCTGGCGGTGGTTTTGGTGGTGGGACACGAGGTGAACGGATCCAAAGCCTGGCTGGGTGTGGGGGCGCTGAGCTTTCAGCCGAGTGAGCTCGCCAAGCTGGGGCTGGTGCTTACCTTGGCCCGCGTCCTCACCCTGCGGCCCTTGGAGCGCCCCACAGACTACGTGGTGCCCACCCTGCTGACCCTGCCGATCCTGGGGCTGATCTTCCTCGAGCCCGACCTGGGCGGCACCTTAGTGCTGGCCGCAGGCTTCCTGGGGATGCTGTTCGTGCGGGGGATGCCCACCCGGCACATCATCATCGGGTTGGTGGCAGCGGTGATCCTCGTTCCCACCGTGGTCTGGCCGCACCTGAGCGGCTACCAGCGCGACCGGGTGACGATCCTCTTTGACCTCTCCAAAGACCCGCAGGGCAAGGGCTTCCAGCAGATTCAGTCCACCATCGCCATCGGCAGCGGCGGGCTCTTCGGCAAGGGCTACGGCGAGGGGACCCAAACCCAGCTCGGTTTCGTCCCCGAGCGGCAGACCGACTTCATCTTCTCGGTGCTCTCCGAGGAATGGGGTTTTGTCGGCGCGGTCGCGTTGCTTTCGCTCTACGCGCTACTCTTCTTTCGCATGGGCCGGATGATTTCAGAGTGCGTGCGGCTGGAAGACCGCCTGGTGATCGCGGGGATTCTCTCGATGCTGGCCTTCCAGGTGATGGTGAATATCGCGGTCACGCTGGGTTTGGCCCCGGTGACCGGGCTGACCCTGCCGCTGGTCTCCAAGGGGGGGAGCAGCCTGCTGATGGTCTACGCCGGTATAGGGTTGGTGATGCTCTTGCACCGTGACCGCTACCGCGAGGTTTAGGCATCCATAACCGGGCAAGGGCGCGTACGGTAGGGCGAGGCTCGAGGCTGCCTACAGTCTGGCTTCAAGTAGGCGCGTATACTCGGGGGTAAGGAGGCAAATATGGGCCTGGGACCGATGGAGTTAATCATTATCCTGCTAATCGTGGTGCTGCTGTTCGGGGCGAGAAAACTGCCGGAGCTGGCGAGGGGCTTGGGCCAGTCGGCGCGGGAGTTCCGCAAGGGTATGGACGAGGCCGACAAAAAGCCCGAGGAGACCAAGAGCGAGCCCAAGGCCTAGCGCTCAACCCGGAATCACGTGCAGATAACAGGGCTCGAGCCACACCTCGAGCCCCTGTCCTTCTTGCAGCCGCAGGCGGTCTTGAGCCTGGCGCGAGACCACAAAATCAAGTTCTATCGCTCCAGAAAGCCGCCCGCGAAAGCTCACCCCTTCGGCTGTGAGCGATGTGAGGACGCCAGCAACTTCATTCTCTCCCCCCCCGAAGCTCACGTCCTCCGAGCGGATAGCCAAAACCACCCCCTGTCCTACCCTCATATTTCGTCCAAGCGCTTTTAGCGTCCCCGCCGGGGTTTCACAATAAGCAAACTCCCCCGCCTGCCGCACTACCTTAGCCTCAAGTAGGTTGCGAAACCCCACCAAGCGGGCGGTCTCGAGCGTCGCTGGGTGGGCGAAGACCTCGGGTGGGCTGCCCTGTTGAACCAAACCGGACCTGCTCAAAACCCCGATCCAGTCAGCCCGCTGGGCCAACCAAGCATCATGCGAGGCCGCCAGCGTGGGGATATTCAGGTGCCGGAGGCGCCCAAGCACCTCGCCAAACACTTCTTCCCGCGTTGCCACATCCAAAGCGCTGGTCGGCTCGTCCAGGAGCAGGAGTTTGGGCTCCCGAGCCAGGGCTCGAGCCAGCGCCACCCGCTGCCCCTGCCCACCCGAAAGTTCTCGCGGGTATCGCCCCGCTAGTTCGGGAATGCCCATCAGCTCGAGGAATTCCAAGGCTTTACTTTTGCGCTCCCGGCGCGGCAGATGTGCGAGCGGGAATTCCACGTTGCCGAGCGCAGTCAGGTGGGGAAACAGGGCGAAGTGTTGCGGCAGATACCCCGCCGGACGGGCTTCGGGGGGCATTCCGGCAAACGGTTGGCCCTCGGCGGGCACCAGCCCTGCCAAGGCTTTGAGCAGCGTGGTCTTCCCCACCCCGCTTTCTCCCAGCAAGACCGTAAAACCCTGAACGTGCAGGGTTAGCTCGAGCTGGATGGGGTGACGGATGCGGTAGGCAATCTCGAGGGCGGGCATGTCGCGGCGAGTCACGAACCCCTCACCCGTCCCTTCGGGCCACCCTCGCCCCCGCCCCGCCTAGGCGGGGTGGGAGGGCAAGAGGTTTCAGCTTGCGGTCTGATGGGATTTCCAACGGGCCTCCAGGCGGCGAATCAAGAATAACAGCCCGAACGCCAAGGCCACGACAATCAAGGCCACCTGATTAGCCTCTTGCAGCCGCAGGGCCTCGGTAAGCTGGTAAATGTATATCGAGATCACCTGGGTCTGGCCCGGAATGTTCCCGCCGATCATCAGCACCACCCCGAACTCGCCCAGCACGTGCGCGAACACCAACAGCGTGCCCGAAAGCAGACCCGGAGCCGCCAAAGGTAAGATGACCTCGCGCAGAACTCGCCAGCGATTGGCACCCAAGGTGCGGGCGGTAGAAATCAAGTCTGGGTCAATGCCCCGGAAGGCTTCACGGTAGTTGGAGAGGGCCAGCGGCAGGGTG
>PSMF01000083.1:0-12851 GCA_040290005.1 Meiothermus sp. | reverse complement strand
ATCACCGAGCCGATCAGGATACCGGTAAAGGTGAAGGCCAAACTCAGGTTGAACCAAGTGCTCAAAGGGCCGTTTTTCCCCAACAGGAGCAACAAATAAAAGCCCAGCACGGTCGGCGGCAGGACTAAAGGCAGCAGCAGAATGGTTTCAACCGCCCCCCTGCCCCGGAACTCGCGCCGCGCCAGCACCCAGGCCAGCGGCGCGGCAATCAGCAACAGCGTCAGGGACACGAACAACGCTAGGCGCAAGGTGAGGAGGAGGGACTCCAGCATAGGGACGTTTACCGTTTATGGTAGACCGTTGACTGCAAAGACATTGTCGCAGGTCAGGAAGCTCTGCTCGCTGTTGGTCAGCGGGCTCTGCTCGCTGTTGGTCAGCGGGCTCTGCTCGCTGTTGGTCTCAGGACAAAACAAGGTTTTCGACATGCGACCCGAGACTTGCAATATCCCTCGCGGTGAACGGTCAACGGTTAACCTGTCGGCAGCTCATATCCCCAAGCCCTGTACACGTTCTGCGCCTGCGGGCTGCTGAGGAAGTCGTAGAAGGCTCTGACCTCAGATCGCGCCTTGCCTTTGACGATGACGTAGGCTTGCTCGAGCCTATCGTACAAGCGCTGCGGGACGATGAAATACGAGCCCTGTGCTTTGAACTCCGGGGTGAACACCGCCGAGTAGGCGATGAACCCGGCATCCCCGCTCGCCAGGGTGAGCTGGGCGGCCTGCGAGATGTTCTGCCCCTGGGCGATTTTGCCCTTCACCGCATCGTAAATGCCTGTTTTGGTCATGGCTTGCACAGCGGCCCGCCCGTAAGGGGCGGTCTCCGGGTTAGCGATGATGATTCTGCCAATCTTGGAATCACTGAGGATACTGAGCCCGCTCGGCTTGAGGCCCACGCGGTTGGGGACGTAGAGCACGAGCTTTCCGATGGCATAGATTTTGAGGCTTCCCGGCTCGACCAGCTCGCGCTTTTGCAGCTCCTGCGGGAACGACACGTCCGCCGACATGAAGATGTCGAAGGGCGCTCCTTGAGCAATCTGCTGGGTGAAGGCCCCCGACGAGCCGAAGCTGGGCGTGATTTTGATCTCGGGGTTGGTGGCGCTGAAGAGGCGGATGAGGTCGTTGAAGGTGGGTTGTAAGTTGGCGGCCACCGCCACCCGCACCTCGGTTTGTTGCGCTTGGGCCAGCCCGAGAAGGGCAACTGCTGCAAATAAAAGCTTCTTCATGGTTTCCTCGCTACTGACGCGGGGCGCTATCCACGTCCCGCACCTCGATTTTGACGACCCCACTCACATAGCGCCCGCCGCGTTTGTCGGTGGGCACGACAAGCCGGAAGGGGCCGTTTTTGCCCTCGAGCGCCTTCCCGTCTTCTTCCCAGGCCAGCAGAACCGGCGCGTTGCCGAACTCCGGGTCGAGTTCGCCCCAGGCCACCACCGCCTCGTAGCCATCTTTCGCGGTGACCACAACATATTTTCGCAGCTTGTCGTTTTTGCGCTTGTCGTCGAGCTTGAGGCCCGCTTGCGTAATCAGCGCGGCTAGGCGAACACCCTTGTAGGTATGCTTCTCGGTGTTCTGGCCGGATTGGAAAGTGACCTCGAGCGTTTGTGCAGGCAGTTTCTGCATGTCAGCAAGGCTCAGCCTAGCGGTCGTGTTGAGCAGGCCTGTGAGTTCAACCGTCTCGCCTTGAGCGAGCACCAAGCTAAACAGGAGGACGAGGTGCGCAAGGAGTCTCATGGCTTGGCAATCATCACTTCGGTGGACTTAATCACCACCAGCACGGTCATTCCTTCTTGCAGGCCCAAACCCTCCGCAGACCCCCTGGTAATCGCAGAGACCACCTCGTGACCCGCTACGTCCACGATAACTTCGGCCATCACCTCGCCCAGCTTGACGCTCTTGACCTTGCCCGGAAGTTGATTACGTGCGCTCAGTTCCATGCTTCCTCCAAAATAGTTTCGCTGTGACTAACAGTAGTAACGACGTAACTATATCAGTTGGGAAGATGAGGTGCAACGCGGGATTACAGCAATTGCTCGATAAAGTTGAGTGCTGAGCGGGCGTTTTCCACGCGCCACAGAAGCACTATGCGGTCAACCCCTTCGGCGGTCTCGAGCCTCGCTTCCAGACTTTTCAAGACCTGTGCGAACACCTTCTTCTGCGCTTTGAGCAAAGGCCGCGAGTTCGCGCCGGAGCGCGTCAGGAACGCTAGTTTGAGCAGCAAATCCGAGCGTCCCTCGCGTAAGTGCGCGACCGGAGTCCGTAACCACTCCTTCACCGCCGCCTGCCCTTCGTGGGTCACCTCGTAAACGGTTCGCGGCGGTCCGGCATCCCCCTCTTCTTGGCGGGTGGAGCGGATTAAGTCCTCTGCGACGAGATACTCTAAGGCCCGGTAGACCTGCGGGCGCTGAATCTTCCAAATCTGACCCAGCTCGCCCTCCGGCCCGAACACCGAGGCCAGCCGGAAACCGTGCGCCTCGCCTTCGGCGAGAAAGGCCAGCACCGCCCAGTCGCTGGTGGAAAGGGGCTTGCTTGCCACGGCTTGATTGTACGGGGAGATGGTTTGGTTACACTGTACCTACATGGAAACCGCCTGCTACAGGCCCATCGCCGTCGTGCGCTCGCCCTTCACCGACGAGGCCGGGATGCCCATCCAGTCGGTCACGGCGGAGGGAATCGAAGGCCAGGTGGAGGTTTTTCCCGAGTACGCCGAGGGTCTGGCGGATTTGGGGGGCTTCTCCCACCTCATCCTGCTCTGCCATCTGCACCGAGTACGCGGCTCGGCACTCAAAGTAAAGCCCTTTCTCGATACGCAGGAGCGCGGGGTTTTCGCCACCCGCTCGCCCAAACGCCCGAACCCCATCGGCCTGACCATCGTGCGGCTACACCGTGTCCAGGACACCGTTTTGCACATATCAGAACTCGACGTGCTGGACGGGACCCCGGTGCTGGACATCAAGCCCTACGTGCCGCGTTTCGATGTCCGCGAGAGCGAAAAAATCGGCTGGTTTGCCGGGCAGTTGGGAAAGCTCGAGACCACCCGCTCCGATGACCGCTTCAAGAAGTGACCAGTGCCATCGCAAAGCCTTCGTAGCCCTTGCTGCCAACAGTTTGAATGGCGGTTGCGCTCAAGCGGGGTTCGGCGGCCAGCCGCTCGAGAAATTTCTGCGTTCCCTGAACGCCGACGTTGCTGCTATTCGGGTTTACGACTTCCCCGTCTCGCACGACGTTATCCGCGACGATCAAGGTTCCCGGACGCGAGAGCTTGAGTGCCCACTCGAGGTAGTTCGGGTTATTTGGCTTGTCGGCATCAATAAAGATCAGGTCGAAGGGGCCAGTCAACGTGGGTAATGTATCTAAAGCCGCGCCCTGACGCACCTCCACGATTTCTGAAAGCCCGGCTCGAGCCAAGTTTTCTAGCGCCACCTCGGCGTGTTTGGGGTTGAACTCGAGCGTAATGAGCCGCCCATCTTGAGGCAGGGCTCGAGCCAGCCAAATCGTGCTGTAGCCACCTAAGGTGCCGATCTCGAGGATGTTTCGCGCTCCCATCAGCCGGGCCAGCAAGTGCAACAGCTTCCCCTGATTCGGGGCCACGTCAATCGGCGGCAGACCGGCTTTGGCGTTGGCCGCCAAGGCCGCGTCCAGCACGGGGTCTGAGTGCACGAGCAGGTTGGTAAAGTAGTGGTCAACCTCAGCCCATTTTTCACCTGACATTTTATTCTCCCCGTTTTACCGTAGGGGCGAACCTGGTGTTCGCCCACGCCGCACCAAAGCTCGGCCCATTATAATGCTGCGTCCTGGACGGCACTTTCTGATATACCCATATTGCCGTTCTGGACCTAAGCATTGAAAAACCTAATCCCGCCCCCTGGGGTCGAGCACATCCCGCAGCGCGTCCCCCAGAAGGTTAAAGGCCAGGACGGTGAGCATGATGGCGACCGCAGGGGCCACCGAGGCCCAGAAGGCCACATCAATGTAGTTGCGCGCCTCCGAGACCATCGCCCCCCACTCCGGCGTGGGCGGCTGCGCCCCGAAGCCCACGAAGGAGAGCCCAGCAGCGGTGAGAATCGCGCCCCCCACGTCGAAGCTAGCCTGCACCATGACGGGGGTGAGCGAGTTGGGCAGGATGTGCCGCCAGAGGACCCTGGGCGTCCTCGCCCCCAGCGCCCGCGCCGCCTCCACAAACTCCCGCTCGCGCAGGGCCAGCGCCTGCGCCCGCACCAGCCGTGCGTACACCGGCCAGCTCACCGCCGCCACCGCCAGGATGGTGTTGTTGAGGTTTGGCCCGAGTGCTGCCGCAATCGCCATCGCCAAGATCAGCGAGGGGAAGGCGAAGAAGATGTCGGTGACGCGCATCAGCACGTTGTCCGCGGTCCCGCCCAAGCTGCCCGCCACCAGCCCCACCACGATGCCCACCGCTGCCGAGAGCAGCACCACCAAAAACCCCACCCGCAAGCTGATCGCCGCCCCGTGGACCACCCGCGACCACACGTCGCGGCCCAGTTGGTCGGTGCCTAAAAAGTGCTGCGGGGAAGGCGGTTTGAGCTTGTTGGCGAGTTGCTGGGCCAGTGGGTCGGCGGTAAAAAACGGCCCGAGCAGGGCCAGCACCACGAGCAAGATGAACAGTCCTAGACCCAGCATGGCCGAGAAGTTGCGGCGGAAGCGGCGCACCGTGCGCGAGCCGGGACGTGCGGCAGGCCCGGTGGTAGGGACGCTAGCCATACTTGATCCTCGGGTCTATGTAGGCATAGAGCAGGTCCACCGCAAGGTTAATTAGCGCGTAGGTAAGCCCCGCCAGGAGCGTCACCCCCATCACCGCCGGGAAATCCAGGCTGCTCGCCGAGGTGGTCACGTAGCGCCCGATGCCCGGCCAGCTAAAGATGGTCTCGGTGAGCACGGCCCCAGAGAGTAGCCCGCCCAATAACCCGCCCAGCACGGTCAGGACGGGCAGGGCCGCGTTCTTGGCGGCGTGGCGGCGGATCACCGCGTTGTTCGCCGCTCCTTTGGCCCTGGCGGTGCGGATATAGTCCTGCGAGAGCACCTCGAGCATCGCCCCCCGCGTCATCCGCGCCAGCAGGGCCGCCGAGGCCGAGCCCAGCACCACCGCGGGCAGGACCAGATGATAAAGGCTGTCCAGGAAGGTACGCGGGTCACGGGCCAGCAGCGTATCTACCGCCATAAAACCGGTGACACGGGGCGGGGTCAGCGCGTACGGATCGAGGCGGCCTGGACCGGGGAACCAACCAAGCTGGCGGTGGAAAACCTCTAAGAGCAAAATCCCCAGGAAAAACACCGGCACGGCCCCGCCCAGCAGGGCCAGAATCCGCACCGTCACGTCTGGCGGGCGGTTCTGGTTGAGTGCTGCCACCACCCCGAAAGGCACGCCAATCAAAATGGCGATCAGAAAAGCGGCCAGCGAAAGCTCGACGGTGGCGGGGAAAAACTCGCGCAGGTCGTCGGCCACGGGGCGGCTCGTGCGCAGGCTCTGCCCCAAGTCGCCGCGCAGCAGCTTGCCCATGTACACGGCATACTGCACGTAGGCCGGCTTATTGAGCCCGTTGCGCTCGCGGAATTCCTTGATCTGATCTTCTCTCGCGTTGTCGCCGAGTGCGGCCAAGGCGGGGTCAGCCGGGACCACCTGCGAGATGAAGAAGGTCGCAAAGGTCACGCCCCAGACCACGAACACCACGAAAAACAATCGGCGTACAAGATAAGCGAACATGCTAACTAAGCCCCTCCCCCCTTGCGGGGGAGGCTGGGAGGGGGGTCGAAACCGCAGGTTTCGTGACGACTGCAAAAGTCAAAGGCATTCGCTTCGCTCACCCCCCACCCTACCGTCCCCCGCTGTGCGGGTATGGGCAAGGGGGGAGGAAAAAGTGCTAGGGTTGTTTGCTGATGTTCTCGAAGCGCACCTGGTTTTGCCCGTTGCGCACGTACCCCTCGACCTTGACCGAGAAGGTGGTGTTTTGGGCGGGCTGGTAGAGGATGGCGTAGGGGCCTTCTTTGAGCACCAGTTCGGTGAGGAGCTTGTAGAGCGCGGCGCGTTTGGCGGGGGTGGCCTCGAGCGCAGCCTGTTGCGCGAGTTTAGCCGCCGTGGGGTTGTTCCAGACGTTGCGGTAGGCCAGGCTCTTGGCGTTGTAATCCGACATCGGGGTGGCGTTGCCGTCGGGGTCGGGGAAATCCGGCGACCAAGCCACCAGCACCATCTGAGCCTGCTGGGCGCGGTACGCCTTCAAGACCTCGGAGTTTTGAATCTGCTTGATGTTAGCCTTGAGCCCGATTTTTGCCAGGTCGGCCTGGATTTTTGCGGCCAGGTCGCCGCAGGGCACGAAGTCGCAGGAGGCGGTGGCGGTCAACAGCTCGAACTCGAACCCGTTCGGTACACCCGCTTCGGCCAGGAGCTTTTTGGCCCGTGCAGGATCATAGGGGTAGTAAATGTTGGCGTTGTAGCCGAGCAGCCCCTTGGGGATGATGGTCTGGGTCTTGGTGGCGTTGCCCAAAAGCAGGTCGTTGATGATCTCGTCCTGGTTGATGGCGTAGCGCACCGCCTCGCGCACCTTGGGATTGGCAAAGGGGCTACCTTCCTTGGAGTTCATCCCGATGTAGCGCAGCCGGAGGTTATCCGACTTGTAGACCTTGAACTTATTGTTGCTGGCGAAAGCCCGCAACATCTCCGGGGTGAGGTTCTCGGCGATGTCAATCTCCCCGGATTCTAGTGCCACCCGCTGGGCCTGCGGCTCCGGCAGGTAGCGCAAAATCACCTGCTTGAGCTTGGGCTGTAAGCGCGCGTTGGGGTTGGCGGTGAGCACCACCTGCGAGTTGCGATCCCAGCGGTTGAGCACGAAGGGCCCCGACCCCGCCGAGTGGTCGGTGAGCCAGGCTTTGCCCGAGTCCCCGCCCTGCTCGTGGGACTTGACCTCTTCGGAGTCCACGATCCCGCCGATGTTGAAGGTCAGGAGGTTGAGGAAAGCCTGCGGCGAGGCGGTTTTGGGCAGCGTGACCTGGACGGTGTAGTTGTCCACGGCCTTGGCCGAGCCCGGCTTGATGTTGGCGACATCGGTGAAGAGGAAGCTGCTGGGGCCTTTGATGGCTAAGACCCGCTCGAAGCTGTACACCACGTCCTTGGCGGTGACTTCGCGCCCGGTGGAAAACTTCGAGCCCTTGCGCAGGTTGAAGGTCACGAGCCACCCCTGGCCGGTGTTTTTGACGTCCCACTTCTCGGCCAGGCCGGGTTTGAGGGTGGAGAGGTCGGTGCCCTCGAACTTTACCAGGGTCTCGTAGAGGTTGTCGGTGACCAGGCCGCCGGTGAACTCATACGACACACCGGGGTCGGCAGTGATTAAGTCGGTCCAGTCCCCGCCGTAAATCAGCGTGCTCGTGCGGTCTTGCGCTACTACCAAGCCCGCACTCAGTGCTAGTGAAACACTCAACAGTTTAATGAGCTTCATGAGCCCTCCTTTGATGCGTCATAGGCTACCGTTTGCGCCTTAGGGGGTCAAGACATCCACACTGACGGATGACCCGCACCGGACAGAAAGGGTCGAACATGAACCGCCGAACATAGAACGCAAAACGCCGAAAGCCTAAAGCTGAAGGCTGAAGCCAAAGCCAACGGCAAACCCCTTCGCCCTGTGGGCACCTCCGCTTATGATCCCAGAGAATAGCGTCCAGCACAGGTGTAGATAATGGCGTACCCAAGGGGAGGCGGTGTTGTCTTTTCCTTATGAAGGGGGGCCGTCCGAGGTCGCCAGAGGTCCGGTCCTGAACGCATAGACCCTGATGGATGGGGGGATTCTTGCCGCACCAAGCCCGATGATTGGACGACCAGCGCGCGTAGGGACGAGAGGCCTCTCGTCCCCACACGGCCCTGATGTTCGTGCGATGATGGAGGCTGGGTAAGAATGAGCTGGGTCGCTCGAGAAACCTACTTAAAGAGCGCCGTTCGCTCTTTGGCCCGAGATGCGGGTATGAGCAATCCCAGAGATTGATATGCCAAGTAAAGCCGTCTCGTCTTCGCTGGAGGCGCTTTCTTCGCGCGAAGCGGGGAGACCGAAGGCGCAAGCAAAACTACTTAGAGGTTGTTAATGCTCGAGATTCTCCGCACCTTCGTTTTCTTCGGCCTTACCGCGTTGGGCGGACCTGCCGCACATATCGCGCTGTTCCAAAAATTTCTGGTGGGCGAGGGCAAATGGGTAAGCCGGGAGCAGTTCACCGGGATGCTGGCGTTGGTCAACCTCATCCCCGGCCCCAACTCCACCGAAACCGCGATGCTCTTGGGCCACGCCAGAGGCGGGATGCGGGGCTTGGTCATTGCCGGTCTAGGGTTCATCGTCCCCGCGGCGCTGGTCACGCTGCTGCTGGTGGGGCTATACCGCGAGGTTGCAGATTTGCCCGTCGTACAAGGCGCTTTTCTGGGGCTGCGGATCGCCGTCATCGCCCTCGTCGCGCAGGCCCTGACCGAGCTGCTGCCCAACCCCCGAAAAGCACCGTTGACCTGGGGCTTGGCCGCCCTCGGCTTTGCCCTCGCCGCCGCTGGGCTACCCGAATGGTCGGTGGTGATAGCGGCGGGACTGCTATTCATGCTGGGCCGACAAACCCGTGTTTTAGCCGTTGACCCGCTAAGCCTGCTGACCTTCTTCCTGACGGTGGGTTCTACCCTGTTTGGCTCGGGCTACGTGCTGGTGGGGCTTTTGGGAGATACTGTGAGCCGGGGCTGGCTGACCTCCGACCAGCTTCTAAACGCCGTCTCGCTGGGGCAAATCACCCCTGGACCCTTTTTGACCACTGCGACCGCGGCGGGCTATCTAGCCGCAGGCGTCCCTGGGGCAATCCTCGCCACCGTCGGCATTTTTCTGCCTTCGTTCGTCTTCACCGCACTGGTGGCGGGGGTCTGGCGGCGTTCGCAGGGTAACGCTCAGCTCGAGGCGTTCTTGCAGGGAGCCTCGGGGGCTGCGCTGGGCCTGATTGCCTGGGCTTTGTGGCTGCTGGGCCGAGAGAGCTTGCGCGGGATTCCCGAACTGTTGTTTGCCGGGATAGCGCTGGGGTTGCTGCTGCGCAAGTTTCCCGCCTTACCCTTGCTGGGTCTGTTTGCTCTGGGTGGGGCGTTACGTATACTCGTTACGAATGCGTGAAAATGACCCCCTCGCCTCCGGCGGCGGGCTCTATACTTTTGAATGTGAATGTCGAGCGGGCCTACGCCACCGTGCTGAGCACGGTTCAGGCCCTGGCTGGACGTGACCAGAATGAACTCTGGCAATCGCTGCTCACTTGGGCGGTGGAGGTGGTGCCGGGGGCACAGGGTGGCACCCTCTTATTGCGGTTTGGCGAGGTTTACCGGGTGGTAGCCCTTTCGGGGTTTCCCGAGAGCGGCCTGGGGATAGAGTTCAGCGAAGCCTCGGTGCTGGCCTGGTACGGGGCCGGGCGGGCGGCCTGGCAGGGCGGTCAGCCGCGCATCGCCACCGGTGGAGAAATCCAGCGCTTGCTCGAGAACGCTTTGGCACAGCCGAACTCACTCCTCAGCCGCCGGTCGCTGGAGCACCAACTGCAAAGCGGCCAGGCCACCCTTTGCCTGCCCATCGTGCTGGGTGGGGAAGTCGCGGCCTGCATCAACCTCGATAACTATTCCTCCGAATCGGCGTTGGGCGAAGCTTCCATCGAGGCCGCCCAGCTCTACGCCCTACAGGCCACCGCGTTGCTGGCGGCCCAGCGCGAGCGGGAAGAACTCAAGGGCAGGATACGCGAGTTCGAGGTGATCGAGACCCTCTCCAAGGTGCTCCAGTCAGCCACCGACGAGGGGGGTATCGTCAACCGTCTGGCCCAAAAGATCGCCGATTACCTCGAGTCGCCCCACGTGGATATATTGCTGCTGGAT
Source organism: Meiothermus sp. (assembly GCA_040290005.1). Lineage (GTDB taxonomy): Bacteria > Deinococcota > Deinococci > Deinococcales > Thermaceae > Meiothermus. The sequence goes on along the minus strand of PSMF01000083.1, from coordinate 2,987 downwards.
GAGAGCGGACAGTTTTTGCAGCCCAAAGCCTCACTGGGGGTCTTCCAGCAGTACAAGGACAACCCGGTGCCCAAGGGAAAAGGCTTGAGCTGGGCCAGCCTACAAGGTGAAGAGGTGCTGTATATCCAGGATGTGGGAACCGACGCCCGTGCCTACTTGCCCGAGGGGTTTAGAACTCCGTCGCACGCGCAGATTTCCGCTCCCATGTACGACTCTGCGGGAGCCCCTTTAGGTGTGATCCATGCCGCCCGCGACCTGCCCAGCACCTTTTCCCCTCGAGAGATTCATCTGCTCAAGATCATGAGCAACGTGGCCTCGGCGGCCTTAGAGCGGGTGGGGGCGGTGGCCCGGCTTGAGCGCCAGCTCTGCCAGAGCCGGACCCTGTTGCGCACGGTGGAGGTGCTCGGCTTAGAGCACTTCGAGCCGATCTGGCGGGAGTTGCTGACCACCGCTGTGGAACTGGTGCCCGGAGCCCAGGCCGGAAGCCTGTGGGTCAAAGACCCCGATAACCCCGGCTACCGCATGGTGGCCCAGCAGGGTTACAGCGACGAGCTTGTGGGCACCTGGATAGGACCGGAGATTCTGACCTACTGGTTCGGCAAGGCCGAGTTGTGGCAGAAGGGGCTGCCGCGCATCGGCGACCAGGCTTTCATCGACCAGGCCATGCGGCAAAACCAGGCCCATATCAGCGCCGAGGAGTTCCGGCTGTTCGAGACCGCCGGACGCACCGGCGAAATCGCCTGCACCCTCTGCCAGCCCATCGTGATGAACGGGCAGATCGTGGCCTACTTAGACCTCGACAACTTCTGTGACAAGCGAGCCTTGGGCCAAGCCTCGGTGGAGGCCGCGCACAGTTTCGCCCTACAGGTGGCGGCACTGCTGGCGGCGCAGCGGGCCCGCTCCGAGCGGGAAGAGGCCTATGAGGGCAGCCTCCGGACCATCGGGGTGGCGCTAGAAGCCAGAGACTTAGAGACCGCCGGCCACACCGACCGGGTGGCCGCGCTGGCCTTGCAGGTGGGCACCAAGCTGGGGTTAGACGGCAACGACCTACGGCTGTTGCGTTGGGGCTCCTATCTCCACGACATCGGCAAGCTGGCCGTTCCCGACAGCATCCTGCTCAAACCGGCGAAGCTCACCCCGGAGGAGTTCGAGGTCATCCACGCCCACTGCCTGAAAGGCTACCGTTTAACCAAAAACCTCCCTTTTCTGCCCGAAGGGGCCAGGGAGGTGGTTCTGTACCACCACGAGCGCTGGAACGGGCGGGGCTACCCGAGCGGCCTCCACGGCGAGAACATCCCGCTGTTAGCCCGTATCTTCTCGGTGTGCGACGTTTTCGACGCTCTGGTCTCCAAGCGCCCCTATAAGCCCGCCTGGAGCCTTACTGAGGCCATCGCCGAGATCGCCAACCAGGCCGGGGAGCAGTTTGACCCCAAGGTGGTGGCGGCGTTTCTCAAGGTGATCCGGCAGACCCACCCGCTGATGGAGGGTCGCGGCAGCGAAGCCCCGGAGTTGGTGAAGGTCGAAGGGTAAAAGCGGGGAGTGAGGGCCGAAAGGCGAGGAAAGAGGAACGCTAGGTTAGAGGCAGTTCAGTCTAGTACGGGGAAATCTCGAGCCCCGAATCACTGTTCGGGACGCGAGGTGGTTTAGCTTTCGGCTTTCCTCCTTGCTCTTTTCTCGCCTTTGCTTTTTGCTTCCCGCTTATAGCTTCCCGCCCTCTTCGAGCCTTGCGCTGCCCTCCCCGATGCCAATAAGCTCAGGCCGATGATCGTAGACGCCCATTTAGACTTGGCCCATAACGTTTTAGAGCTTCACCGCGACCTCACCCTCGAGCTCCCCGAACTCAGGAATCGCGATACCCACCGCGATATCCCGGTGGTCACGCTGCCCGCGTTGCGGGCGGGTGGGGTGGGGTTATGCTTCGCCACGCTGTTTGTGGACCCCAAGAAATATTTAGAACCCGAAACCGCACATCCGGCGGCGCTCGAGCAACTCGCGGTTTATCAACGGTGGGAAGAGCAAGGCCGGGCCCGAATCATCCGCAATAAAGAGGATTTACAAGCTCATCTGAAGCGCTGGCCGAGCGACGGAGTGCTAGGAATCGTGGTGCTGATCGAGGGGGCCAACTCCATCCGCGAGCCTGGCGAGGTGGGGTTCTGGAAAGCCCAGGGGGTGCGGCTGATCGGCCCCGCCTGGAACAGCAACCGCTACACCGGCGGGACCCGCGAGCCCGGCCCCCTGACCCCGCTCGGGGTGGAGCTCGTCCAGGCGATAGACGAGGCGGGTCTGGCGTTGGACTTCGCCCACATGGACGAGGAGGCCTTCTGGCAGGCGCTAGAGGCTTTCAAAGGACCGGTGTGCGCCACCCACGCCAACCCCAGGGCGCTGCTGGGCGAGGGCGAGAACCCTTTCAGCAACCGCCATCTCTCGGACGCGATGATTCGGGGCATCGGCGGGCGGGGCGGGGTGGTGGGCACGGTGCTGTTCAACTTTTTCCTCGATCACACCTGGGATCGCGGGATGGAGCGGACCGGGCTCGAGGTCGTCCGGCGTCACCTCGAGCACACTGCCGCCTTGATCGGCTGGGACAAGGTGGGCATCGGCAGCGACTTCGACGGCGGGTTTGGAATGAACGAAAACCCGGTGGGCCTCGACGCTCCCGGCGATTTAGCCAAACTCGGCGATCTGGTGCCGGAGAAGGCTAGGAAGGGCGTGCTGGGCGGGAACTGGATACGCTGGCTCGAGGGCTGGATGTGAAGAGGGGTGTCGGGGGTTGGGGGTCGGGTGCCGGAGAGTCAAGAGCAATCCCACCCCGCTTTGCGGCGAAACCGGCATCTCCGCCCTACGGACACCTCTCCTGATGTTTGCAGATAAATACGTGTAGGACAGGAACAGATGATCGTGTTCCCAAGAGGGGCTTTTGACTTTCCCCCCTTAGTAAGGGGGGCCGTCCGAGGTCGCTAAAGGTTAGGTGCTCGACAAATCTACGG
>PSMF01000082.1:0-15883 GCA_040290005.1 Meiothermus sp. | reverse complement strand
ATATAATTTCTGGAATTACGCGGTGTACCGTACACGCATTAGAATGGGCTTCCAGCCACTGAGGTTCGGGGAGACTCGAGGCTGCTCATCATCAGTGGTTTGAACGGCTATTTGCCTGACGGACAAACCATGCCCGAGTCATTCGAGGCGCAGGCCGAGATTATTTGGGGACATATCCAGACCATTCTGCAATCCGCAGGGATGGAACTGCATAACTTGGTCTCCCTACGGACCTATTTGGCTGACCCTAAATACGACGAGGCCAACGTGCAGATGCGGGTGAAGTATCTGGGCACTCACCTGTAATCTGCTGCCAGCTGCTCGACCCCAAGTGAAAGCTGGAGGTCGAGGCGATGGCTGCCACCTGAGTGGGCTCGAGCTGATACAATCCAAAGAACAACGCCCAGAACATCGTAAGCGGTTCGCTTTTCAGGAGGTAGGTTATGCAAGACCTGTACCTGACGAGAGCTTCAGCCCCTAAGGAAGTCCCGGCGGCGGTCTACGCCGAGGTGTTGCGCTGGATGGAGGCGCACGAGGTCGAGCAAATCGTGCTCGATGCCAACACCCAGGGCTACGGGGTGCTCATAGACTCCGAGTGCATCCCGGTGGGGCTAGTCCCCCCCGCCGAACTCCAGGATTCCAAGCTCCTCCTGGAGCACCTCGAGCTGGCCTGGAACCTCTACCTGAGCGGGGCCAACTGCACCGACTGATGGTTCCTTTGTAGGGACTTTATTGCTCGTCGCCCGGCGCGCGTCCGCCGCCCGCGCCATCAGTAAAACCGCTGTCATGCCCCGCGGAGCGAAGCGCAGTCGAAACATCCCCCACGCGCGTCTGATATTAAGCGCTCGGGTACACAAATACGTTCTTTTCTACCCAAGAACTCATGTTTTGGTGCGCGTTTGAGATTCTTCCCTTCGGCAAAGCTCAGGGCTAAAGGCGCGCTCAGAATGACACTTTTTGTGGTTTCGTAGATTCAAAGCCTGGTTGGAACTCATTCCAGGATATGCTTGGCTCGAGCCCTTGATTCGGCGACCCTGAGCCGATGTGGTGTGCTTACACAAGTGTGTCCCTCATTTGAGATTGCTCTCACTTCGGGTGCTATGATGGCCTGCGGTAGGAGGGCTGAATGTACCGTGGTAGAGAGGGTCAATGGGCTTTTTTTCTGCACCGGATTTCGGGCGTTGCGCTGTTGCTGTGGCTATTGATTCACACCCTCAACATCGCCTCGGCGATGTGGGGGCCTGCGGTTTCGGACCGGCTGATGGCGTTTTTTCACGTGCCGATTTTTCAGGTCGGCCTGCTGCTGGTGACGGCGGCGGCCTTGTATCACAGTTTTAACGGCTTGCGGATCATTATTATGGACTTCACCACCTGGGGCGTGAAGTATCAGCGTCAACTGTGGTACGGGGTGATGGTGCTGTGCGTGCTGGTTGCCATCCCCGGCTTGATTATCACCGTCCCGCGCATCATCCACGCTGCGACGCATGGGGGGGCATAGCAATGGCGATTCGTGCGCGTCGCTACGCGGATGCCAAGGCCCAGGCCAGCACCAATACCGAGCTTTTGTGGTGGGTGTTCATGCGGGTCTCCGGCCTGGTGATGATTTTCCTGGTGCTGGGCCACATCCTCATGAACTTCGTGCTGATTGATGTCAACACCATCAACTATCAGTATGTGGCCGGGCGGCTCTCCAACACCACCTGGAAAATCTACGACTGGCTGATTTTGGCGCTCGCCATGCTCCACGGCATGAACGGCCTGCGCTACGTGATGGACGACTGGATCAGGGACCCGGCCCGGCGCTTTGCTACCAAAGCCGTGACCTACAGCCTGGCAGTGCTGGTATTCATCGTGGGGACTTTCTCCTTGTTCAACCACGACTTCTCGAAGGGCCTCGAGCAGAGCAATCAAACGCAGGAGACGGTAACGAAGCCATGAAAAACGTTGACGGTTTACGGTTTATCGTTGACCGCAAAGGCGAAAGGCAAAAACCTCGAGTCCGCCGCTTTTTTCTCTTGCCTTTGCGGTCAATGGTGAACGCGCAGCTAACAGAGGTGCATTGAATGGCACATGAACACGACGTAATCGTAGTCGGGGCGGGCGGCTCGGGGCTGACTTCGGCCCTGTATGCCGCCAAGCAGGGCGTGGACGTGGCGGTGGTCTCGAAGCTTTATCCGACCCGCAGCCACACCGGGGCGGCACAGGGCGGCATCGGCGCGGCGCTCGGGAACGTGGAGGAAGACCACTGGGAGTGGCACATGTTCGACACCATCAAGGGCGGGGACTACCTCACCGACCAGGATGCTGCCGAGCTGTTCTGCAAAGAAGTGATTGATGCGGTGATCGAACTCGAGCACATGGGCCTGCCCTTCGACCGGCTCCCCAGCGGCAAAATCTCGCAGCGGCGCTTCGGCGGGCACACCAAGGACTACGGCAAGGCCGCCGTCCACCGCGCCGCCCACGCCGCCGACCGCACCGGGCACATGATCCTCCAGACGCTGTACCAGCAGTGCGTCAAGGAGGGCATCACTTTCTATAACGAATACCACGTTACCGACGTGATTATCGAAGGGGGTGTGGCGCAGGGCTTAGTGGCCTACGAGTTGGCCTCGGGCGAGCTGCACACCTGTAAGGCCAAGGCTATCGTGATCGCTTCGGGCGGCTACGGGCGGGCCTGGAAGACGACTTCCAACGCCTACACCCTCACTGGGGACATGCAGGCGATTCTCTACCGCAAGGGTATCCCGATGGAGGACATGGAGTTCTACCAGTTCCATCCAACGGGGCTATTTCCTTTGGGGATTTTGCTCACCGAAGGGGCCAGGGGCGAGGGCGGCATCCTCCGCAACGACTCGGGCGAGCGGTTCATGGAGCGGTACGCACCCACCATCAAGGATTTAGCGCCCAGGGACATGGTTGCCAGGGCGATGTACATGGAAGTCCGTGAGGGACGGGGCGTAGGAACCCGCAAAGACCACGTTCTGCTCGACCTCACCCACTTACCCGCAGAAACCATCCACAAGAAGCTCCCCGACATCTCCGAGTTCGCCCAGATTTACCTAGGCGTAGACCCCACTAAGCAGCCCGTCCCGGTGATGCCCACGGCCCACTACGCGATGGGCGGTATCCCGACAACCTTGAACGGTGAGGTCGTCATCGACGGAAATAACACCGTCGTCAAAGGTTTGTACGCGGCGGGAGAGGTCGCCTGCGTGAGCCTGCACGGGGCGAACCGCCTGGGGACGAACTCTCTGGGTGATTTGGTTGTCTTCGGAAGACGTGCCGGGATCGCCGCCGCGAAATACGCCAAGGAAGCCGAGTTCTACGACTTCACCTCAGAAGTTTTGGGGCCAACCAGGGAGCGCATCGAGAAAATCCTCGGCACGGGCAATGGCCCTTCCGTCGCCGACCTGCGGGCCGAGCTTCAGCAATCTATGCAAGACCGGGCCTCGGTGTTCCGCACCGAGAGCTTGTTGCAAGAGCAGACCGAAGTGCTCAAAGAGCTCTTTGACAAATACGAGAAAGTCGTCGTTCAGGACCGGGGCAGCAAGTACAACACCGAACTGGTGGAGGCCATAGAGCTGGGGTATCTGCTCGAGGTGGCTGAGGCCACCGTCCACTCCTGCCTCAACCGCCGCGAGAGCCGTGGGGCACACGCTAGGGAAGACTACCCCGAGCGCAACGACAAGGAATGGCTCAAACACACCCTGGTTTACAAGTGCCCCGGCAACAAGGTCAAGTTCGCCTACAAGCCGGTGGTGCTGGGCAAGTTCGAGCCGAAGGCGAGGACGTATTGATGTCGAAGGTCGAAGGTCTAAAGTCGAACGTCAACGGCCTTGGACCTTTGTCCTTCGACCTTCGATGGAGCTTCTCATGCAAGTAACCCTGAAAATCCTACGCCACGACCCGGCCAAAAACGCCAAGCCGGGCTGGCAAATCTATAGCCTCGAGGCCGAGCCGATGGACCGGGTGCTGGACTTGCTGCACAAGGTCAAGTGGCATCAAGACTCCACGCTGGCCTTCCGGCGGAGCTGCGGGCACGGGGTCTGCGGCTCGGATGCGATGGTCATCAACGGGGTGAATCAGCTCGCCTGCAAAGCCCTGGTCAAGAACCTGGGAACCACCATCCAGGTCGAGCCCCTGCGCGGGCTTCCGGTGGAGAAGGACCTGATCGTCAACATGGAAGGCTTCTTCGCCGCCTACCGCGCGGTGAAACCCTACCTCATCAACGACGAGCAGCCCCCCGAGCGCGAGCGTCTGCAAAGCCCCGAGGACCGCGCGGTCTTCGACTCCTCGACCAAGTGCATCCTATGCGCGGCCTGCACCACGAGCTGCCCGGTGTTCTGGGTGAACGGCAGCTACATCGGCCCCGCCGCCATCGTCCAGGCCCACCGCTTTATCTACGACAGCCGCGACAAAGGCTTGCGCGAGCGAATGCAGGCGCTGAACGCCTCGACCGGCGTGTGGCGCTGCCGCACCGCCTACAACTGCACCGAGGCTTGCCCTAGAGGGATTCCCGTAACCCAGGCCATCGAGGAGGTCAAGCGGGCTATGCTCTACGACCGCTTCTGACCGGAGCTTGAAGGAGCATCCTCGGGCTGAAAACCGAGGTTTATTCCAGCTTGCAAGGGAACCCGGCCCTTGGCACAATGGTCGCCCCGGTGTCCCCCAAGCTCAACCTGCAAGACGAGGCGTACCATCTCAAGCGGCGGGTGCTGTGGGTAGGGTTGCCACTGGGTTTCGTGGCCGCTGTGGTGGGCTGGGTCGCCACCGATTTTGGGGCTGACGGCGACCTCTACAGCCGGGTCTCGCCGCCGCTGTTCGCGCTGAGCCTAGCGGTGTACTTCCTGGCCTTGGTCTTCGGTGGCAGGGTGGGGCTGCGGCTGGCTGAACTGAGCGTGTTCTGGAGCACATCGCTGCTGGTGGTGTTCAACCTCTACTTCAACCTCATTAGTGGTGGCGAAGGAAGGGGTCTGGCTCACCGCCCTGTGGATGGGGGCGGCGCTACGGGTTTCGGCGGGGCTGTATGTGGGGCTACTGGCCTCGGGCTGGGCGGCATTGCTGCCGCAGATACTGGCCGGGACGTGGTTCGATGCTAACGTGGTGGTGCAGCTTTACGGCTCCCAATTGATTTATCTGCTGCCCACCCGGCTCCTGGTAGCCTACCGTGAGCAGGCCGGGCGGTTGTGCCTGGAGACCCTGGCCCTGCACGAGTTGGCCCACACCGACCCGCTCACCCACCTCGCCAACCGCCGCTCTTCGAGAAACGCAATCAAAGCTGAACCGGAGCGTCACCCCGCCGCCGAGCCGGTCTCGTTGCTCCTGCTCGACTTAGACCGCTTCAAGGCCATCAACGATACGCACGGCCACGAGGTCGGCGGCCGGGTGCTGGTTCACGTGGCGGAGTTGCTGCATAGCCATTCGCGCAAAGGGGATCAGGTAGGGCGCTGGGGTGGGGAAGAGTTCGTGTTGCTGCTGCCCAATACCCTCTTGCGCGAAGCCCAAGAACTGGTCGAGCGGTTGCAAGGGATTTTGAACGCCAATCTGCTCGAGGGCCGCTACCCGGTCTCCGCGAGCTTCGGCGTGGCGACGGCTTTCCCCGAGGACACCGCAGACTCCCTGGTCAGCCGGGCCGACCGCGCGATGTATAGGTCGAAACAGGCGGGTGGGAACCGGGTGGTGGTGGCTACAGCAGGATGAAGGGATTCTAGGTCAGGGGCTGGGCTCCGGAAAAAAGCGTACAAACCTGAGGGCAGAGAGCCGAGTGCCTTTGACAGTTTAGCCCCTTACTCTCGGCTCTTCGCTTGTGGAAACCCTTCCACCGTTGCTATAAGCTACCCTCATGCAAATCCAAAGGTCGTTCGGAGTTCTTCTACACCCCACCAGCTTTCCCGGGCGCTGGGGCATCGGTGGTCTTGGGAGCGAGGCCAGAAGATTCTTGGACTGGCTGGCTTCCACCGGAGCCCACTGGTGGCAGGTGCTACCCTTAGGCCCCACCAGCTACGGCGACTCCCCCTACCAGTCGTTCTCGGCCTTTGCTGGCAACCCCTACCTGATAGACCCCGAGCTGCTGGTCGAAAAAGGCTGGCTGGAGGGGGAAGAGCCCCCGGCTTTTCCTAGGGGCGAAGTGGATTATGGCTGGATTTACTACGAACGCTGGCCGCTCTTGCGCCGGGCCTTTGAAGGGTTCGGGGCTAGGGCTTCTAAGGCTGAAAAGGGCGTCTTGCAGGGATTCATCGAGGCCGAGAAGTTTTGGCTCGAGGATTTCGCCCTGTTCATGGCTCTAAAGAACAAGTTCGGCGGCAAGCCCTGGAACCTTTGGACCCCGGAGCTGCGCTCGCGCGACCCCGAAGCTTTGCAAGAAGCGAGGCTCGAGCTGGAGGGGGAAATCGCCCTGCACAAGTGGCTCCAGTGGCTGTTTTACCAGGAGTGGAGCCAGACCAAGGCCTATGCCGAGAGCAAGGGCATCCACATCATCGGCGACATGCCCATCTTCGTGGCCTTCGACTCCTCCGACGTGTGGGCCAACCCGCAGTATTTCTATCTCGACCCCGAGGGCAATCCCACCGTGGTCGCAGGGGTTCCACCCGATTACTTCTCCGAGACCGGGCAACTCTGGGGGAACCCGCTGTACCGCTGGGACGTGATGGAGAGGGAGGGCTTCGAGTGGTGGATTTCCCGCATCCAGCAGTCGCTCAAACAGTGCCATCTGGTGCGGATTGACCACTTCCGGGGCTTCGAGGCCTATTGGGAAATCCCCTTCGGGAGGCCCAACGCCATCCAGGGACAGTGGGTCAAAGCGCCGGGCCAGAAACTCTTCGAGGCCGTGCGGAAGGCCCTGGGCGACGCGCCGATCATCGCCGAGGATTTGGGGGTCATCACCCCCGAGGTGGAGGCTTTGCGCGACGGGTTCGGGTTTCCCGGAATGAAAATCTTGCAGTTCGCCTTCTCCGATGAGACCAACCCGTTTCTGCCGCACAACTACCCTGAGTCGGGCAACGTAATCGTATACAGCGGCACCCACGACAACGACACCACGCTGGGCTGGTACCGCACCGCGCCCGAGGAGGAAATCCAGTTTATGCGCGGGTACTTGGCGAAGCAGAAGATTCGGATTTTGTCCGAGTATGAAGCCGCTGGAGCGCTCATCGAGCTGGCCTTTAGAAGTCCGGCCAACTTAGCGGTGGCCCCGCTCCAGGACGTGCTCGGTCTGGGCACCGAGGCCCGGATGAACTACCCTGGCAAGCTCGGGGGCAACTGGGCCTGGCGTTACCTCGAGGACACTCTGAGCCCCGACCTGGCCGGGAGTTTGAAGGCGTTGGCGAAGGCCAATGGGCGGGTGTGAAGCGATGACTAAGGACAAGGCTGATAGCCGGTAGCTAAAACCTCGAGTCCGGAACGGGAACTCTCGACTTTAAATTTTGTCGTCCCAGACGGGAGTTTGTTTTTGCCTATCAGCTATTAGCTATCTACGTTTTTTGTTAGCTTCCACGCCTTAGAGCGACCTACCCTCGAGGTCCGAGGTTAGGGTTATGGACGACTTCAAAGGCAAAGCGAGGGTTGTGACGGGGGCGGCGGGGGAGATTGGCCTCGAGACCCCCAAACTGCTCGCCAGTCGGGGAGCTGAAGTGTTGCTGGTAGACCCGGACGGGGAAAAGCTGGGGCAGGCCGCAGAGAAGATCGGGGAAGCCGGGGGCAAGGCCCACACTTTTGCCGCCGATGTCAGTGACTCGGGTCAGGTGCAGGCCTACGCCGAGCGGGCCGCCGATTTGTGGGGCGGGGTGGACCTGTTCTTCAACAATGCGGGCATCGAGGGCGCGGTGAAGCCCATCGTCGAATACCCCCGAAGAGGTTTTTGATAAGGTGCTGGCGGTAAACGTCAAAGGGGTATTTCTGGGCCTGAAGCACCTGCTGCCCAAGATGCGTAAGGGCGGGGCGGTGGTCAACACCTCTGCGGTGGTAGGGTTGGGCGGAAGCCCTGGCCTGGTGGCGTATGTGGCCTCAAAACATGCGGTCATCGGCATCACCCGCACCGCGGCGATGGAGGCGGCACCGATGGGGATTGGGGTTAACGCGGTGAACCCCGGCCCCATCGAGGGGCGGATGATGGAGAGCATCGAGGTAGGGGCCGCAGGGAAGCCCGGACGCGACCCGTACCTAGCGAGTATTCCTATGAAACGCTACGGTACCACCCAGGAGGTCGCCAATTTGGTGGCTTTTTTGCTCTCGGATGCGGCCAGCTACATGAACGTGGGGTTTTATACCGTGGATGGTGGCCTGACCGCTGCCTGAGCCAGGGTTACTCGGGCCTCGAGGGGTTACTTGGGCCTCGAGGGGGTTCCGATCCTCTTTCACTCGCGTTTCTCCGCATCAACAGATAAGCCCCCACGGCGATCAGGGCGATGGGGACGAGATAGCGGGCCAACTGGCTCTGGTTGAAGATAAACAGCTCGAAGAACGCGGCAAAGGCTACGAACAGGATGACCCCGGCGGAGGCGAGCTGTAGGCCCTGCTGACGGGTTTTCAGGTTGGGCTCGAGCGTTCCCTGCAAGAACCGCCCGACCCCTGCCGCCGCTACTAGCAATCCCTAGGCATAAGCCCAGCTCTCGAAGTGGTCGGTGACGTTCTGGACGAACAGAATCAGGCCAACCGTGGTGACGATGCTGCCGGGGACGGCGAGCCCTGCCGAGGTCTTCCCGCCCACGAAAGCCAAAACCAGCAGCAGGATGCCCGGCAGCATCACGAAAAACGGCCAGCCCCAGTGACCGATGGATTCGCCCAAGTCCACCACCTGCCCGAGCAGGAATAGCCCGCCCAGCACGACCAAAATGATGCCGATAATCTGGTTTCTGGAGTGATTGTCGGGGTCAGTGTTCATAATCCCCTCCCGCCCTCATGGTAGCCCTTCCCCTCGAGGATTGCCTCGAACCAAAGTAGTGCCCCTCCCGTGTGGGAGGGGCTTGTGGATAATGCTGTGGATTACGCCGATTTGGCCCGGCGAGGCTGTTTGCGAGCGGCCTCCCTGGTCTTGTACCACACCACCAGCGCCGATACCACATAAATCGAGGAGTACGTCCCGACGATAAAGCCCACCAAAATCGCCAGCGAGAAGTCGCGCAGCACCGGCCCGCCCAAAAATAGCAGGGCGAAGATGGGAAGCATGATGGTGAGTGCAGTCATGATGGTTCGGGAAAGGGTTTGGTTGATGCTCGTGTCTACAATCTCGTAATAGCTGTGCCCGCGCATGGTTTTGAGGTTTTCGCGGATACGGTCGGAGATAATTACCGAGTCGTTGAGCGAGAAACCGATGATGGTGAGGAGGGCCGCCACGGTGGGCACGGTGAACTCTAAGCCCAGCAGGCTATACACCCCCGCCACGATCGCAATGTTGTGCCCCACGGCAATTACGCTGGCGGCCCCGAAGGTCCAGTCGAAGCGGAAGGCCACGTAAATCAGAATTAAGGCGAGGCCGACCAGCACCGCGAAGATGGTGTTCTTGCGCAGATCGCCGCCGATCGCCGGGCCCACGGTTTCCGATTGCAGCACGTTAGATTTGAGGGTGCTTTGGAATTTCTGCTCGAGGGCGAGACGGTTGGTATCGGTGAGCTGGCGGGTGCGCACCGAGAATTCCTTGCCGGTGACGCTGGAGAGAGGGGTAATCGCCGCATCCGCGCCCGCCGCGCCCTCCACGCCGGCGGTGTCGAGGAAGTTGCGAATCTGTTCGGCCCCCACGTTTTCGGGAACCCGCACGGTGAAGGAGGTGCCGCCGGTGAAGTCAATGCCGAAGTTAAAGCCCTTGGTGAGCGCAATCGTGCCGCCAATTAGCGCCAGGATGATGCTCACGATGGTCACATAGCGGGCCGGGCGGAGGAAGTCAATCTTGGTGCCCCACAGCCAGTAGGGTGGGCGCACCTCGCGCCGGTCGGCCAGGAATTCCAAAGCCCAGCGGCTGAAAATCAGGTTGGAGAACACCGAAACCACCACGCCCAGCGCGAGCATCACCGCGAAGCCGCGTACCGGGCCGGTAGAGTACTGGTAGAGGGCCGCCGCTGCCAGCAAGTGGCAGAAGTTTACGTCCAGGATGGTGATCACCGAGTGCGAGAAGCCGCCCGGAATGGCCTGGCGGAAGCGCTTGCCGTTTTTGAGTTCCTCCTTGATGCGCTCGAAGGACAACACGTTGCCGTCCACCGCCGCGCCCAGCGTGAGGATTAGACCGGCGATGCCCGGTAGGGTCAAAGTGGCACCCAGCAGGGAAATCGAGGCCATCAGCAGAATGGCGGTATATACCAGGCCCAGCGCCGCGACTAGACCCATCCAGAAGCCGTAGTAGCCGAAAATCAGCGCGAAGACCAGCGCCGCACCCACGATACCGGCGATAATCCCGGAGTGAATCGCGTCCTGGCCCAGGGTCGGACCAATCGCACGAAGCTCGCCGGTGCTGAGCTTGACCGGGAGCGAGCCCGAGCGCAGCACCAGGGCGATGTCTGAGGCTTCCTGGATGCCGGAGAGCCCTTCGATCACGGCCTGCCCGCCGCCGATGGCCTGTTTGATGTTGGGGGCGGTGTAGACCTTGCCGTCCAGCACGACGGCGAGCTGGCGGTTCACGTTGGCCCGTGTCACGTCCTCGAACTTTTTGGCCCCCGCGCTGGTGAAGGTCATGCTGACCTGGCTGCGCCCGAACTGGTCGAAGACCGCGGCGGCAGTTTGCAGATCGGAGCCGGTGAGCAGGGCCGGGCCTAAATCGCTAGGTTTGATCAGGTTTTTCTCGAGCTCCGCCCTACGTTTATTCAGCGCCTCGCCGGTCAGGTTAGAGTCGCGCAGCTCGTTGTTAATTTGGGCCACGGTGGTTCCCTGCGCCCCTTGGTTGAGGATGCGGAACTCCAGGACCGCGGTCTGCCCGATCAGCTTGAGGGCACGGTCCTGCTGGTCCTGCTTGAGGCCCGGCAACTCCACCACGATGCGGTCGTTGCCCTGGATTTGCACCAGTGGCTCGGCCACGCCGATGGCGTTGATGCGGTTTTCGATCACGGTACGGGCTTTGCCCAGGTCGTCCTTGGCCTTGGTGCGGTCGGGGTTGGGGTTATCTACCTTGAGCACCACGCGCAGGCCGCCCTGCAAGTCCAGACCGAGTTTGATTTTGGGCTCAGCCGGAGCCCAGGGTTTCCAAATCGCTACCAGCGAGCCGAGGAGCAGCGCTAGCAGCAGGATTCCTGTCCACAGACGGGATTGACTCATGTGTACCTCTTGGAGATGTCGAAAGTCTAGAGTCGAAGGTCAGAAACGTCAACCGTTGACCGAAAAAGCAGTTGCGGTGAACGGTTAGCCGTCAACGGTGAACGTTGCTAGCCCCCGTCGGTTTGGAGGCGGGAGTAGAAGAGGTACAAACGCTGTGCTAGATGGGGAGTTTGATAGGTTTGGGTGTTGTCCCAGACCGGGACTACGCGGGTTCTGCTGAAATCGCTAAATGTGACAGCAGTGAAAGCCTCGCCGCTGCTGACCAGCTTGCTTTTAGCCTCGAGAATTTGTCCTGGCAGCGGAACCGCTGACCAACCCGCGCTGTGCCCGACGTGTTTGGCCGAGGGCGACCAGAATAGCCCCGGCCCCAGGGATAAGAGCCCCAGGGTGAGCAATCCGAGCCAGCGGCTAAACATTGAAGTCGGCCTATTATAAAGGGCGGGCCAATGGGTCCGCCCTTCCTAAACTTTAATCTGTCGCCACCTCGACCTGCTGGGTGGCCTCGAGCACGTCCCCCTCTTGGAAATCGGTGAACCCGTCCAGGAGAATGCCGCATTCCACGCCCTGCGACACCTCGCGTACGTCGTCCTTGACGCGCTTGAGGCCTGCGATGCCGCCACGCCAGATTTCCTGGCCCTTGCGCATCACGCGCATCTCGGCGTTGCGGGTGATTTTGCCGCTGGTGACCATGCAACCGGCGATGGTCCCCCGGCTGAGCTTGAATACGGCGCGCACCTCGGCCTGGCCCAGGATTTCTTCCTTGAACACCGGCTCCTTCTGACCCTTGACCATCTTGCGAATCTCGTCAATCAGCTCGTAGATGATGCGGAAGCTCTGGAGCGGTACGCCCTTCCCCTCGGCGAGCTTTTTCACCGACCCAGACGGGACTACGCTGAAGGAGAGGATCGCTCCGTTGGCGGTGGAGGCCAGCAGCACGTCGGACTCGGAGGGTGCGCCGACCGCAGCCAGCAGCAGGTTAATTCGCACCTCGTCGGTGGATTCCCGTGCCAATATCTGCTGGATGGCCTCGAGCGACCCTTGAGTATCCGTCCGCAGCACGAGGTTGATTTCCTTCTGCTCGGCTTCCTTCATCCCGCGCATCAAGTCAGCGAGGTTGCGAGCACGGCCCGCGTCGGTAGGGCCACTGCCCGCCTGGTTTTTGCGCTCGTTCACGCGCTCCTCGGTGATCTCCTTGGCGGCTACTTGGTCGGGAACCCAGGTGAAGGTGTCGCCCGCCACGGGTAGGTCGGAGAAACCCAGCACCTGCACGGCGCTTCCCGGCCCGGCCTCACCCCGGCGTGCGCCCTCGGAGTCCGTCATGGCCTTGAGCTTGCCCCAGTGCTCGCCTGCCACGACATAATCGCCCACGTGCAAAGTGCCCTTCTGGACGAGAAGGCTTGCAAGTACACCCGCCTGCTTATCCACTCGAGCTTCGATGATCACGCCCTGCGCCTCGGCGTTGGGGTCGGCGCGGAGGTCTTCGAGTTCGGCGGTGAGGAGGATGGTCTCGAGCAAGGTATCAATCCCCTCGCCCGTACGGGCCGAGATGGGAATTACTTCGTACTCTCCGCCGTAAGCCACCGGGACGATGCTCTGCTGCATCAGGTCGGTGTAGACCTTGTTGATGTCGGCGTTGGGCAGGTCAATCTTGTTCGCCGCGAAGATGATTTTCGCGCCTGCGGCCTGGGCGTGAGCGATGGCTTCCCTGGTCTGGGGCATCACCCCTTCGCTCGCCGCGATAACGATCACGGCAATGTCGGCGACCTTGGCCCCGCGTTGGCGAATGGTGGTGAAGGCTTCGTGGCCCGGTGTGTCGATAAACACCACCGTCCCGCCCTTGGTCTTCACCTCGAACGCCCCGACGTGCTGGGTGATTCCCCCGGCTTCCTTCTCGGCGATGCGGCTCTTGCGCAGGTAGTCCAGCAGGCTGGTTTTGCCGTGGTCCACGTGCCCCATGATGACGACCACCGGCGGGCGTAGCGGCAGGGCTTGTCTCGCGGCCTCCGCCTTCCGTGCGGCTTCCTGGACTTTTTGCTCGCCGATAAGCTCCTTGACGGCTTCGGCGGTGGAGTCCTCGAGCGTACTGGCGTGCGACTTGTACTCCACCCCCATCTCGTCGAGAATTTTGAGCAACTCGTCGTTGTGCATTTCCAGCTCTTTAGCGAGCTGGTAGATTCTGATTTTCGCCATTGTTACCTCCTAAATAAACCTCGCCAGACTTATATTTTAGTATTCGGCGATGATTGCGTATCGCCCGGCTCAGGGATTTTGCCCAAAAGGGTGTGCAGCGCCTGCGCCAGCTCGGAAGCCTTTGCCCCGGCGAAGCGGCGCAGTTTTTTCTCGTTCCAGCACTCGGGCTTGTCCGGACAGATATAAGCTCCCCGCCCCGGTTTTCTCCCGGTGGGATCAATGGTCGGGCCGCTCTGCTCGCTGTTGGTCCGCCTGCTCTGCTCGCTGTTGGTCGGGCCGCCCTTACCCAGCACCACCCGCAACAATTCCCCTTTGGGCCTGCGTTCGCGACAGGCCACACACTGGCGGATGGGGACGTGTTTAGCGGTCGGCATTGCGCCTCCCGCAATACGCCAGACGCAAGACGCAAAACGCCAAGACCTTACTCGAGCCGTTTGCGTTTAGCGTTTTGTGTTTAGCGTCTAGCATCCCTTACTCGCCTTCCTTGAACAAGCTCTCGAAGCGGTCCTTGGCGTCGCTCGAGACCCGCACGCCTTCCTCGCGCTCGGCAGCGCGGAGCATGGCGACATCGAGATCGGTGACCTCTTCGGCCTCCTGGAAGTCGATCTCGTAGCCGGTCAGGCGGCTGGCGAGGCGGACGTTCTGCCCGGCCTTGCCGATGGCGAGGGAGTGCTGGTCCTTGTTGACCACCACCTGCGCGCGGTTCTTGCCGTCGTCGGCGGTCTCGGTGGTGATTTCCCCCACCGTCGCGGGAGAGAGCGCGTTGCGGATGAACTCCTTGGGGTTGGCGCTCCACTGGATGATGTCCACCCGTTCGCGCCCCAGCTCCGCCGAGACCGACTGGATGCGCTGGCCCTTGTGCCCGATGCAAGCCCCGATGGGGTCTACGTTGGGGTTGTGGCTCATCACCGCGACCTTGCTGCGGCTGCCGGGCTCACGAGCCACGGCCTTCACCTCCACGATCCCCTCGGCGATTTCGGGAATTTCCTGGCGGAGCAGGTAGCGCAGCAGCTCTTCGCTGGCCCGGCTGACCACCAGGCTAGGACCCTTGGAGCTGCGCTGGACTTGCTTGAGGTACACCTTGACGCGCTGGCCGGGGTGGTAGCGCTCGGTGGGAATCTGCTCTTTCTGCGGCATCAGCGCCTCGCCGCGTCCCAGCTCGACGTAGACGTTGCCGCGGTTATCCACCCGCGCTACATTGCCGGTGACGACCTCGCCCTCACGGTCCTTGTATTCGTTGTGGACACGGGTGCGCTCGGCCTCTTTGAGGCGCTGGGTGAGCACTTGTTTGGCGATCTGCACGGCGATCCGGCTGAACTCCTCGGGGTCCACCGGGAACTCCATCTCCTCGCCAAGGGCCACCTCGGGATCGTACTTTTGGGCGGCCTCGAGGGTGATCTCCTTGTCCGTGTCCTCGACACTCTCGACCACCTTTTTGATCTCGAGCACCTCTAAGGTGCCCTCCTGGGGGTCTAGATGCACCTCGATGATGGGGCCTTTGTTTTCCTCTTCCACCTCTTTCTGGCGGAAGCCCTTCTGCCGCAGATACGACAGCCGCAAAGCCTCCTCGAAGTTGGAAATCAGCTCCTCAGCACTCACCCCGCGCTCGACGGCAACCTGTTGCAGGGCATCTACGAAATCTTTGTTCACTGTTTGTCCTCCTTTGTCGGACGCAAGACGCAAGACGTTAAGCGCAAAACGCCGATGAAAAGCTCGGTTTTGGCATTTTGCGTTTGGCGTTTAGCGTTTGGCATGTTTACCTCGGTGTCTCCGGCCACTCGGCTAAATTTGCTTTGAACGTGCCCAACCTCAGGATGCGGGTTTCATCGTTCTCCAGCAGGAAATCCACCTCGCCCTCGCGGACCATCTGCACCCGCCCGGTGAAATTGCCCTCAGGGCTCCTGACCTTGACCTTCAACCCCATAAAGCGCTCGAAGTGACGTGCGGTGAAGAGGGGGCGCTCGGCGCCGGGGGACTCGACCTCGAGCAGGTAGCGGTCTTCGATAGGGTCGAGGCGCTCGAGCTCGTGCCCCAGGGCGTGGCTGGCCCGCTGGAGGTCGGCGACGGTCACCGGGGTCTCGTCCTTGCGCTCGATGCGCACCAGCACCCGTCTTTGGCGACCTGAGGACTTGATGGAAGCCTCGAGCACGTCGTACCCGAGCGGCGACAGCACCCCTGCTGCAATCTTATCCAGTTCCACCCTCACCCCCTTGCCGCTCCCGATAAAAAGAGGGTGGGTTTCCACCCACCCCCTGTTCAGGGAGAACTTACCAAAGAAAAGCTTATCACTTTCGGATGAGAGGGTAAAGTGAAGTAAGATGCTAACGGCAAATCGCCGATGGCAGCGCGCTTGTGAGCTGTGTCGGTTGGACTTAGTGCCACAGCGCGTCAGATCCTGGGGACACCAAGGTGTTATTCACCTCCGGCCCCTCAACCTGCGGGGATGTAGGTACGACCG
>PSMF01000081.1:0-15982 GCA_040290005.1 Meiothermus sp. | reverse complement strand
CCCCGGCCAGGAGAAGCGGCCTGTGCCGGTACTCAGGGCCGGTCGTCCCTACGCGGGTCGGTCATCAAATCATGGGGATTGACGCGGCAGAATCCCCCATCGGTCAAAGTGGGCGTGTGCTGCACCATACCTTGACGCCCTCGGACGGCCCCCCTTCAGAAAGGGTGGAAACAACTCATTGCCTCTCCTTTGGAAACGTCATTATCTGTGTCTGTCCTAGACGGTATTAGGTATTATCCGCAGACATCAGGGGGGTAGCGCGAAGGGTGGAGGGCTTGCCCTTGACTTTGCTCGTCGCTCATCGCTTTTCGCGTTTCGTTCCCCGGTGTAGCCTAGCCTCATGACCACCCCTCAACATCCCGCCGGGCAGTTCCTCGGCATAGATATCCCTGGCCCCCATTTAGACGATGAAACCAGAAGCTACCTCGAGCGCTACCGCTTCGGCGGGGTCTGCCTGTTTCGCAAGAACGTGCAGAGCCGGGAGCAAGTAGCCCGGCTAGTACGGGATATCCGGGAAGTTTTGGGGCCACAGGCTTGGATTTCTATAGACCAGGAGGGGGGCGCGGTGCTGCGCACCGAGGACTTACCCGCTGCCCCCTCGGCGATGGCGCTGGGCGCGGTGGATGATCCGGCTTTGGCCGAGGCCGTAGGGAATGCGGTGGGGCGCGGGCTCGTCAGCATGGGGGTCAACTGGGACTACGCGCCCTGTCTGGACGTGAACATTGACCCGCGCAACCCGGTGATCGGCGACCGCAGCTTTGGCGGCGACCCCCACCGCGTCGCCGAATTGGGGTTAGCCTGGGCTCGAGGTCTGCAAAGGGCCGGGGTAATAGCCACCGCCAAGCATTTTCCCGGTCACGGCGACACTTACCTCGACTCGCACCTGGCCTTGCCCCGAGTGGACAAGCCGAGGACGATGCTCGAGCGCGTAGAGCTTTACCCCTTCCGCAAGGCCGTTGAAGCGGGGATTCCCGCCATCATGACCGCGCACATCGTCTACTCGCAGCTCGACCCCCTGAACCCAGCGACGCTCTCCAAGACCATCCTCACCGGCCTGTTGCGCGAGGAGTGGGGCTTCGGGGGCGTAATCGTCACCGACTCGATGGGCATGAAGGCCATCGCCGACAACTTCCCCGATGGGCAGGCCGCCGTGCGCTCGGTGCAGGCGGGGGCCGACATCGTGCTGGCGCTGGGAAGCTGGGAGACCAAACTGCGCCAAGCCGAGGCGGTTGCCAAAGCCGTAGAGACCGGCGAGCTTTCCGGACCCAGGGTTGAAGAGAGCTTAGCCCGCCTACAACGCCTCGTGCAGCGCTTTCCTGGAACCCCAAGGGTTTATCCTGCCGAGGCAGAACGGGCGGATTTCGCGCTGATGGAGGAGGCCGCGCGGCGCAGCATCACCACCTACGGGCCGGTGAGATTGCCGCGCCCGACCGACTCGGTGCTGCTGGTGGCCCCGCAGTCCACCGTCGGCGAGAACGTCTACGAGTCGGTCCCCGCCACGCAGAACCTGGCCCGGCATCTGGCCGCGCGGTTTCCCAAGCTCCTTCTGGCCGCCTACGCCCGCGAAAACCCGGAAAGCGAGTTGCCCGAACTCAAGAAGAAAGTCGCTGAGGCCGATTTCTTACTCTTAGCCACCACCGCCCGACGGCCTTTGACCGAGGCCGAGATAGGCTTCGCCCAATCCCTTTTTTCCCTCGGAAAACCCGCCCTGCACCTGGCGATTTGGAACCCCTATCATGTGATGACCTTGCGCCAGCCGGCCTTTATCACCTATGGCTTCCGGGAGCCTTCGCTCCTAGCCTTGGCGCAAAACCTCGCTGGGGAGCCCGCTCCGGGAGCCCTCCCGGTTGAACACTAAAGGGCTAGGCGGTTACGGTGCTGCGCCCCAGCAGCCCTTCGGTCCCCACCCGGTCGCAGAAATCTCCGAAGCTCTCGCCCTTGTGACGGGCTTCCTTGTAGTAGGCCAGGACGGGCTCGAGGCGGGGCACGATGTCCTCACGCTTGATGTTGTCGAGATAAACCCGTCCCAGCCGGGTCCCGAGCGGGCTCCCGCCCAGGTAAACCGTATAGCTATTGAGGCTACGCCCCACCAGCCCGATCTCCGCGCTGTAAGGCCGGGCGCAGCCGTTGGGACAGCCGGTCATACGGACGTGGGGGACGGGGCCATCCTTCAAGCCCAACCGCGCGAGGGCGGCGCCAAACTCCCGAATCACCTCCGGCATCACCCGCTCGGCCTCGGTAATGGCGAGGCCGCAGGTCGGCAGCGCGGGGCAGGCCATGGCCTGTTGCACCACCAGTGGGATGGTCTCGGGCAGGGCGATGTTGTGGGCCTTCAACACTGCTTCAATCGCGGCTTTATCGGCGGGGTCAACATTGACGAAGAGCAAATTCTGTTGCGGGGTCAGCCGCACTTCAGGCCGGAATTTCTCCACCACTTCCCGAATCCCGGTGCGGAGGTTCTCCTTGACCCGACCGTTTTCCACGAACAGGCCGAGGAACAGCTTGCCGTCGCCCTGTTCATGCCAGCCCAGGTGGTCGTCACCGGAGAGCCATTCAAGCCCCTCTGCTTCGGGTAGCGCATAGCCCAGGTATTTTTCGACCTCGGCCTTGAATTTCTCGATGCCCCAGGCCTCGACGAGGTATTTCATGCGGCTGAACTTGCGGTCGTCGCGCCGCCCGTGGTCGCGCTGGACTTTGACGATGGCTTCACAGGTCTCGAGCAACTGCTCCGGTTTTATCGTGGCGAGCGGTTTTGCCAGCACCGGATGGGTGTCCTTGGCCCCGTGGCTTTGCCCCAGCCCGCCGCCCACCAGGAGGGTAAAACCGCGCAGATCATTATCCCCGTCCAGGACAGGCACGATGCCGATGTCCTGGGTGTAGGCATCCACGCAGTTATCGCCGGGGAAGGCGAAGGCGATTTTGAACTTGCGGGGCAGGTAGGTGTCGCCGTATAAGGGCTCATTTTCCTCGACTGATGCGGCCTTCTCCCCGTCCAGCCAAAGCTCGTAGTAGCTGTGCGTCTTCGGCTTAAGGTTGTCGGAGAGCAGCTTGGCGTAGCGCATGATCTCCGCGCGGCTGCGGTCCACGAATGGTGCAGGACAGGCCACGATGTTACGCACTACATCGCCGCAGGCCGAGAGCGTGGTGAGCAGATTGTTGTTCAGCACCTGCATCAGCGGTTTCAGTCCACCTTTGCGGATACCGTGGTACTGGATGGCCTGGCGCGTGGTGATGCGCAGCGTGGCGTTGCCCAACTCGTCGGCGAGACTGTCTAAAGCTAGGTATTGCTCAGGTGACAAAACCCCGCCCGGAATCGCCACGCGAACCATAAAGGAGTAATCCGGCCCCACACCTTGTGCCTTACGGGCTTTGCGGATGTCACGGTCATCCTGCTGGTAGATACCATGGAACTTCAGAATTTGGTAACCGTCCTCGCTGAAGTGGTCGGAACTGTTGTGTAGCTCCGTATCCACCGGGCCGCGCAGGCGGTTGGAGGCGATTTTGAGGTGCTCGACTTTGGATAGTTTGGTCGGGTTGGGTTCAGACATTCGCGTCTCCTAACGGCTGAAGCGGTGTTGCAGCATTCTGAACTGGAAGTACAAGAAGCAGCCGACGCAGATGTTGGTCGTAAGGTTGAGCAGAGCCAGCAGCGCGACAATGATTGCCAGCGCCCAGCCGAGCGGGGCCGCGCCCAACAGGAAAGAGAGGCTTGCCAAGCCAAGAAAAACGGCCCCCACCGTGCGGGCGAAGCGATGCGGACGAGGGTCTTCATCAGAGATTTGCTTGGGAACTCGGAAACTCTGCTTGAGCCAGACCAGCCCGTCGAAGCCCAAATGTTGTGAGAGCATCAGCACGAACAGCACGCCCACGATCCACGGCTGAGCAGTGAGCAGGGCCAGTGGGATGAAGCCCACGAGCAAAACTTGGTTGAAGCGAAGCTGATTGCCATCGGTTTTTGTCTGCATACGAATTCTCCCGTCTAGGCAGCGATTTCCGCCGCGTCCTCTGCATGAATCTGCCCCCGCACCTTGACGACACCCCCGACGACCCATACAGCAGGCGAGGAAACTTGAGTTTTGCCCTCGGCCACATCCCCCAGAGTTGCGGTGACGACGTGCTCTTTGGGCGTGCTCCCGTTTTCGATAAAGGCGGCAGGTTCACTAGTCGGACGCCCTGCAGCGATGAGCTGGCAGGCGATTTCGGCGCGTTTCTTCACGCCCATCAAAATTACGAGCGTATCGCTGTGAGCATAGGGTTTGAAATCAGGCATGATCCCGTTTTTGCCCTGACCGCTCAGCACGGTAAAACCGTTCGCGACGCCGCGCAGGGTTAGGGGAATTCCGGCCAATCCGGGAACCGCCAAGGCCGAGCTGATACCGGGGACAATCTCGACCTCAATCCCGTGATCAGCGAGGAAAACCCACTCTTCGCCGCCACGCCCGTAGACCATCGGGTCACCCGACTTCAAACGAACAACGGTGCGTTCTGAGCGAGCTCGAGCCAACATCAGATCGAAAATCTCGCCTTGAACTCTCTCCTGCTCACCAGGTTCTTTGCCCACATAAACCGTTTCTGCGAACGGGTTAACCAAGCTCAAGATTTCCGGGCTGATTAACCGGTCGTAAAGGACGACATCGGCCTTTTCCAACACCCGCACCGCCTTCAGGGTCAGCAGCTCCGGGTCGCCCGGCCCGGCCCCGACGAGATAAACCTTTCCTCTCACCGAACCACCTCGTTTATTTGCGGAGATTGTAGGGACGCAAGGCCTTGCGTCCCTACAGGGTCGCCGACGTTATGTAGCGCATCGGACAGGATTTGCCGCGCCGCCTCCGGTTCGCCGATGCGGATCAGCTCGAGCGCCGCCGAATCCACCATCCGATACCAGGCCGCTTTCCGCGCCTCGAAATCATCGGGATAGGTCTGCGCCACGATAGGTCGGAACAGGCGCAGCAACCGTAGATATTCGGCGTACTCCGGGCCGTATTCCTCGGCCAGACGCTGCTTGATGCGAACGCCGAGCGCTGGAGCCGCGCCACCCGTAGAGATGCTGATGGTCAGGTCGCCCTGCCGGTGCACCGAGGGCAGGATGAAGTCGCAGAACTGCGGGTCGTCCACGGCGTTTAGCCAGGCTCCGCGCTCACGGCATTCCTTCGCAACCATCTGATTCACGAAGCGATTCACCGGATGCGAAACCACCACCGCGTACCCCTCGACATCCCCTGGCAGAAAGCCCCGTCGCAGCCAGATTATTCGGCCTGTAGAAGTCGCTTCCTCGAGTTCGGGATGCTCGAACGGCGATATCAGCGTGAGCTTGGCTCCTGCCTCCAACAGCCCTCTAACTTTATGTTCGGTCTCCCACCCGCCGCCGACAAACAGCACTTTTTTCCCGCGCAGGTCGAGCATCGCCGGGTAGTAGCTCATATCCCCACCCCCGCGAACTGCTCGAGCCTTTGCGGTTTGTAGTAAATCGTGGAGCCTTCTCGTAAACCCAAAGCCGAGACTTGGGCTTTGGGAAGTTCGATCTCGAGCAAGTCTTTGGACTCGGTGGATACGACCTCGAGGCGTGCCACCGCGCCCACCAACCGTAGGTGTTTCAGCACACCAGGCCTCAGATCCCCGCCCGGCTGGGTGAACACCTCGAACTCGTGCGGACGCACGAAGCCGTCGCCGTAGGAGTTGCTGCGGCCCAGGAAGTGATACACGAAGGGCGTTGCGGGCGCGTCGTAGACTTCCTCAGGCGTGCCCGCCTGCTCGATGCGGCCTTGGTTGAACACCACCACCCGGCTGGCGATTTCCAAAGCCTCCTCCTGGTCGTGGGTGACGAAGATGCTCGTCAGGCCAATTTCGTCGTGCAGTTTGCGCAGCCAGCGCCGCAGCTCCTCGCGCACCTTGGCATCGAGTGCGCCAAAAGGCTCGTCCAGCAGCAGCACTTCGGGTTCTACGGCGAGCGCCCTGGCAAGCGCGATTCTCTGCCGCTGCCCGCCGGAGAGTTGGTTGGGATAACGCTCCGCCGACCAGTCGAGCTGCACCAAGCGCAGCAACTCGTGGACGCGCCGTTCAATCTCGCCATTGCTGGGCCGAGTCGCACGCGGGCGCACCCGCAGCCCGAAGGCCACGTTCTCGAAAACCGTCATGTGCTTGAACAGGGCGTAGTGCTGGAACACGAACCCTACCCGTCGCTCCCCCGGAGCCTTGAGGGTCGCGTCCTCGTCGTTGAACCAGACCGTGCCGCTATCGGGATGCTCGAGCCCCGCGATTACCCGCAGCAGCGTGGTTTTGCCCGACCCTGACGGCCCCAACAGGGCGATGAGTTCGCCGCTGCTGATGTCGAGCGAGATGTTCTCGAGGGCGCTGAAACTCCCGAACTTCTTTGTCACCCCCGAAACCCGGATGTTCATAAGGCTCCTTTTTTCCGCCCCAACACGCTCTTCAGCACCAGCGTCACCAGCGCGAGCAATGCTAGCAGTGACGACGACGCGAAGGCCGCGACGGTGTTGTATTCGTTGTAGAGCATCTCCACGTAGAGCGGGACAGTGGTGGTAAGGCCCCGGATATGGCCCGAGACCACCGCCACCGCACCGAACTCGCCCATCGCCCGCGCGTTACACATGATGATGCCGTACAGAAGGCCCCACTTGATGCCGGGCAGCGTAACCCGCCAGAAGATTTGCAGCCCGTTCGCGCCCAGCGTCAGCGCTGCCTCTTCCTCTTCCTGGCCTTGGGCCTGCATCACGGGAGTGAGTTCCCTGGCGACATACGAGAAGGTCACAAACGCCGTCGCCAGCACGATCCCTGGCAGGGCGAAGATGATTTTGAGGTCATGGTCGGCCAGCCAAGGCCCAAGGAAGCCCTGTCGTCCGAACAAGAGCACGAACACCAAGCCGGAAATCACCGGCGAGACAGCTAAGGGAAGCTCAATCAACGAGATTAGCAAGCTGCGACCCGGAAACTTGTATTTAGCGATGGCCCACGCTGCCGCGATACCGAAGAGGGTGTTGAGCGGCACGACGATAGAAATCACGGTGAGCGTCAAGCCGATTGCTCTAAGCGCATCACGCTCGGATAGCGAGCTGATGTATTTACCCAGCCCACCCCGGAATGCTTCGATGAACACCGTAACGAGCGGCAGGACCAGGAGCAGGGCGGCGAAGGCCAGCGCCAACCCGATCAAGGTGAGGCGAACCCAAGCGGACTGCCCTTTGGCGCGTCGCCGGACGGCCTGCCGGGGCAGCGGGAGCGCCGGCCTCATTCGCCCAGCCTCCGAGCCACTCGAGCCTGCACCAAGTTAATTGCCAGCAGCAACACGAGCGAAATCGCCAGCATGGTCACACCGATGGCAGCGGCCCCGGCGTAGTCGAACTGTTGCAGCTTGGTCACGATGAGCAGGGGCGCGATCTCGGTCTTGAACGGCAGATTCCCCGAGATGAACACCACCGAGCCGTACTCGCCGATGGTGCGGGCGAAGGCCAGGCTGAACCCCGTGATTAGAGCGGGAATCAGCAGGGGGAAGACTACCCGCTGGAAGGTCTGCCAACCGCTCGCGCCCAGCGTCAGCGCCGCCTCCTCGACCTCGTGGCCGAGTTCTTCCAGAACAGGTTGCACCGTGCGCACCACGAAGGGAATCCCGATGAACACCAAGGCCACGCCTACGCCGAGCTGGGTGTAGGCGACCTTGATGCCGATGGGCTCGAGCAGCGACCCAATCCACCCGTTCTTCGCCAACAGTGTCGTCAAAGTGATACCCGCGACGGCGGTGGGCAGTGCGAAGGGCAGGTCTATGAGCGCGTCCACCAGCCGCTTGCCGGGAAAGTCGTACCGCACCAGCACCCAGGCCAGAAGCAGCCCGAACGGCACATTAATCAGCGAGGCAATCGCTGCCGCGCCGAAGGAGAGTTGCAGCGAGGCGACGACCCTGGGCGAGCTCACCACGGCCCAAAACTCCCCCGGTGACAGATGCGCCGACTTGAGCACGAGTGCACCCAGCGGAATCAGCACCAGCAGGCTCAGGTACAGCAGGCTAAAGCCCAACGACAGCCCAAAGCCGGGCAGGATGGAGCCTCGAGCGGCGATTTTTCGGGTGCGGGTGGGTGCAGTTACCAAGTCGTGCTCCTACTGTCCGGGCTGGTAAATCTTGTCGAAGATTCCACCGTCGTTGAAGTATTTAGCCTGAGTCTCGCGCCAGGTGCCAAAGACTTGCTTGAGGGTGAACAGGTTGATTTTGGGGAACTGCGCCGCGTATTTCTGCGCCGCCGAGGGCAAACGTGGACGGTAGTAGTTTTTGCCGATCAAATCCTGTGCCTGGGCGCTGTAGAGGAAGTTCAAGTATGCCTGGGCAACCGGCAAAGTGCCGTGCTTGGCGACGTTTTTGTCCACCCAGGCCACCGGCGGCTCGGCCAGAATGCTCACCGAGGGCACCACGATCTCGAACTTGTCAGAGCCGAACTGCTTCAAAGCCAGGAACGCCTCGTTCTCCCAGGCCAAGAGCACGTCGCCGATGCCACGCTCGACGAAAGTTGTCGTCGCTCCCCTTGCGCCCGAGTCCAGCACCGGGACGTTTTTGTACAGCGCCCGCACGTACTCCTGGGCCTTTTCGTCGCCTCCCAGCTTGCGCTTGGCGTAGCCCCAGGCGGCGAGAAAGTTCCATCTAGCCCCGCCCGAGGTTTTCGGGTTCGGGGTGATGACCTGAATTCCCGGCTTGATGAGGTCGTCCCAATCTTTGACGGCCTTGGGATTTCCCTTGCGGACGAGGAAAACGACGGTCGAGGTGTAGGGCGTGCTATTGTAGGGCAGGCGCTTGACCCAATCCGTGCTCAGCAGCCCTTTATCGGCGATTTGGTCAATATCGTAGGCCAGGGCCAGCGTGACCACATCGGCCTCGAGGCCGTCAATCACCGCCCTGGCCTGTGCCCCCGAACCGCCGTGCGACTGGTTGAAGCTCACGGTCTGGCCGGTTTTGTCCTTCCAGTATTTGGCGAAGGCCGCGTTCAGGTCGGTGTATAGCTCCCTGGTGGGGTCGTAAGAGACGTTCAACAGGGTAACGTTTTGGGCGAAGGCCAGCGAAGCAACTAGAGCGGTGAGCAGGGTCAAAATCGAGCGCATGGTTTACCTCGGTTTCGGGGAAAGGTAGCTTAGAATGCATAGGTTGCGGACGGAACAGCCGGTACAGTCGTCAGGGCAGGATTCGCTCATCGCCACCTCCTTCACGCGGGCTGCTCCCGGTACGCCTGGCGCAGCACTTCTGCCACCTCGGGACGGGTGAACTCGGCGGGCAGATTGGAACCAGAGCGCAGCAGCTCGCGGACCTTGGTTCCCGAGAGAATCAAGTGCTGAGCGCTGTCGTGCGGACAGGTGCGGCTGCTGACTATAGAGCCGCAGTGTTTACAGTAGAAGGTGTGCTCGAACTTGACGATTTGAATGCCGATTTCCTCGGCGCTGAACGCGCTGAAAATCTCCTGGGCATCGTAAGTTCCGTAGTAGCTTCCCACCCCGGCGTGGTCGCGCCCCACGATGAAGTGGGTGCAGCCGTAGTTCTTGCGGGAAATCGCGTGGAGGATGGCCTCCCTCGGCCCGGCGTAGCGCATCGCGGCGGGGTAAACGCCCAGCAGCACCCGGTCTTTGGGGTAATATTCCCTGAGGAGCACCTCATACGCCCGCATCCGCACATCGGCAGGCACGTCGTCGGACTTGGTAGCGCCCACGAGCGGGTTGAGGAACAGGCCGTCAATCTGCTCCAGGGCGACTTTATGCAGATACTCGTGCGCCCGGTGGACGGGGTTACGGGTCTGGAAGGCCACGACCGTTTTCCAGTCTCCGAACAGGGCTCGAGTCTCCTGCGGCGTGTAATGGTGCGTGGGAAACGCGCCCCTGTCGAGCTTGAACAGGCTGACCTTGCCCGCGAGATTAACCTCACCCTGAGCCAGCAAAGCCGCCACACCCGGATGGGCCGGGTCGCCCGTGCGGTAGACCTCTTTCGCCTCCTTCGTTTTGTCGGACCGGTACTGTTCGGAGACCTCGAGAATCCCTACCGTATCGCCGTTTTGGGTCAGCCGAACCGTGCCGCGATAGTTCTTCGCTTCATCTGCTGAAACGCCGAGGGTGATCGGAATACTCCAAGGTAAGCCGTTCGCTAGGCGCATCCGTTCGACCACGCTGTGATAATCAGACCTGCCTAAGAAGCCCTCGAGCGGTGAATAAACCCCGGTGGCGATCAGCTCGAGGTCGGCGGCGTTGCGCTCGTTGAGTTCCAAAGCAGGAAGATGGGCGTACTCGGACTTGTCGGCCTCCACAAGTCGGTTAACCAGCGTTCCGCCGTGCGGGGCGATGCGCCCGTCAAGCCAGCCGCTCATCCGCGCACCCCGATTTTGTAGACAAAACTTGTCAACTTTTGCATAAGAGTTCGCCCTTATATCGCCTTTTCGCCCACCCACAGCCCGCATTCGGTTTTGCCTTTGCCTGCCCAGCGTCCCGCACGGGTGTCCTCACCAGGGCGTACTGCGCGGGTACAAGGCCAACAGCCGATGCTCAGGAACCCCGACCAGTACAGGGGATTCACCGGTAAGTTTTCGGAGATGGCGTAAGCCTCGAGGCTTTCCCGTGTCCAATACGCGAGCGGGTTGACCCGCAGGCGTTTGCTGGGCTCGAGGAAACCCACCTCAGCACGCGTCCCAGCTTGGTCGCGGCTGCGGGCGTTGAGCAGGGCTGACGGCCTTTTCTCGGCCAGATAGTTTTGTAGTGCCGCAACCTTGCGGGCCGCACAGCAACCGTCGGGGTCGGAGGCGTACTGCGGGTTTTCAAACTCGGGTTCCAGCCCTGCGCTCAGGGTGACGAAGCTGAGCTGCGGATAGCGTTCTGCCAGCGCATCCCTCGTCTGCAACGTCTCGGGGAAGTGGTAGCCCGTGTCCACGAACACCACCTGGCCCCGGTATCCGGCTTTAGCGGCAAGGTCAATCAGCACGGTTCCGTTCAGGTTGAAGGCGCTCGTCATCAAGAGGTCGGGATGGGCCTCCAGCGCCCACCGGATGACGATAATGGGATCGGTTTCACTGTCCCACAGGTCGGGGCTTGTTGCCAAGTGCTTGTTGCTCGTTGCTTGTGGACTCATGCCATGACCTCACGCTCGAGCGCCCCGAGCAGCCTTTCCACGCATTCCTCAACGCTCAAAATGTCGGTGCGCAGGTGCAGATCCGGCGACAGGGGCGGCTCATACGGGTCACTGACCCCGGTGAAGTGCGGGATTTCGCCGCGCAGCGCCTTGGCATATAGCCCCTTCACGTCGCGTCCGGCAACGGTTTCCAGGGGCGCGTCCACGAAGACCTCGAGCTTCCTCGGAGCCTGGCTCAAGACTTCGGTCCGCGTGTCTCGATACGGGCTAATAGCGCTCACCAGCACCGTTACGCCGTGCTTGGCGAGCAGGTTGGCCACAAAGCCGATGCGGCGGATGTTGGTGTCGCGGTCCGCTTTGCTAAACCCCAATCCTTTAGATAGGTGTTCGCGCACCGCGTCCCCGTCAAGTAGTTCCACCTTTTGGGTTGAAGCTTCAAGACGTGCCTTGAGTGCACGAGCCAAAGTGCTCTTGCCCGCGCCGGAAAGGCCGGTAAACCACACCACGATGCCGCTCACGCTAACCCTCGGCGATGCCCTGGTAGCTGCTGAGGAGTGCTCGCCAAGCCTCGCGGGCGGTGATATCGGCCAGCAGGAGCGCTGCCCCGAGCACCACAGGAGGCAAGTCGCCGTGCTCCAGCGCGATTTCCTGGACTTCTGGTCCGAGCCCGACTCGAGCGGTAGTAGTAGTGGGCGAATTCAGCGAGACGAACATTGGCAGGCTGCGGTCTTCGCTATAGATTCTGCCGCCCAGCCCCTCTTGCTGGGGCTCGAGGTAGGCCGTTTGGCCCGTGCCTCCGACCAAACGGTATTCCAGACACTCGCCGTTCTGGTGCCCGTGCAACGCCAGAACACGGCTGGTGCTGGCCGCCGTGCCGAGAATTTCGCCGCCGTGAGCCTCGAGGTGTACGTTCTCCCCGAAAACCGTCCCCCCGAGCCGCCCGGAGAGCTTGCCACCCTCCCAGCTCAGGGCCACCCGGTAGCTCATCCCAGGCCGCCGTACTTCGCCCGCGATGAGGGGACGGGGCTGTTCGACTATAGCTTGGGTATCGCGTTTACGCGCTAAAGTTCTGAGGTTGTTCAAAGTGCCCTCCAAGGGTTTGACGAGGCCAAATGCCGCTGAGGTCATTGAGGCCTACAACACAAACAAGGGGGGGCACTGCGGGTCAAAAGCTGGGTCATATCTTTGCCTTTCCTTATCGTTCCCATCGCCCTTTTCGCTGTGCCTAGCGGGGTCTGGGTCGGTTTTGGCATCGGAGTCGGAGGTTCCGAAGATGAGGCGGTTCTTCCGACAGGTTGCCGCAGTTTCACCGGGCCGATTCCCTCCACTGCTCCCTATAGGAACCGCCGAGACGATGGTCGGCTCATCTCGGCCTCGAGCCTGGGTATACCAAACTCGATACCCGGCAGGTTAGCACAAATTACAAATGTTGTAAACTATTACAGGTCAAATACCTTAGGGTTAAAAGCAAACACCTTTCCTCGAGTTCACAGAAATAGCGCTTGGTACAGATGCCGACTATTAGCTCCCCAAAGAAGAAAGAGGTCTATCCCCTTACTAAAGGGGCCCTCCGAGGTAGCCTATAGATCATGGTCTGCACCGATCTACCTTGATGGATGGGGGGATTCCTGTCGCGCCAATCGCCACGATTTGACGAGCGACGCGCGCAGGTACGCGGGGCCCTGAGTACCGGCACAGCTCTAGCCGCGATGTAGCGGTCGCCGATGGCAATACGAGCCGGGTCGCAGGGCGGCTTCACTGTCGTCCCTACAACACTTTACAAGATAGGGGCTAAAAGTGAAGCCTTGAGAACCTACAAATCCGCTTTTGCCTTCGGCGGTTTGGCCCCGAGGAATATGCCGATGCCATAGGCCAAATGCCGAGCCGGGCGGACCAGGGTTTTATTGCGCCAAATCATACCAGTGGAGGAACCTCCGTCGAGCACCAAGACCTCCCTGGCCCCAAGCTTGGTCATAATCTTGCCGAGTTCAAAAAGGGTGATCGACTCGGGCGTACTGACAAAAATCAAGTAGCGCTGGTTGACGATCCCTACCGCGCTGCGCCGGGCGCGGCCCCAGATCGCCGGGTCGCTGTAGCCCTCGGCACGAGGCACCACCACCAAGCGCCCCCCCCGCAAAATGTAGGGACCATTGGCGATTACTGTTTGGTAGCCCTGCCAAGGCAGCGGCCCGCGCCCGGAGAGCACCTTGGCCCGCTTGTCGGGGGTGATGGCGAGCGCGGTGCGGATGTGGCCCTGGGTGAGTTGTTCGCCGTCTACCACGAGGTCTCCGGCGGGCCAGAAGGTGCGGGGATGAAAATAGCCGCCGTTGATGGCGGCGACCAGTTTGCTGCGCCAGGAAAGGCGCTCCAAAACCTCTCCCTTACCCAAACCGGCGGGTAGCAGGGGCCACACGCTCACCTCGGGGTGCGCCAGGTTGACGTGGACGGCCATCACCTTCACGCCCAAGACCTGCTTCACCGAGAGCTTCACGGCGAAGTTCAGGGGCGCCACCACCTGAAGCCACTGGCCCGGTTGCAGCACGGTGGTTTTGAGCTTGTTCCAGCGTACGAGCTGGCTCACGCTCACCCTGTAGCTCTTGCCGATCAGGGTCAGGGAGTCGCCACGCTGCACCTTTACGATGCCGTCCCCGAGCGGTTTAGCGGCGAGAGCAGGGGTTCCCAGTGCGGCTGCCAGCAGCAATCCGGCAAGGGGGATGCGGTATTTTTTGCCTGGGTTGAGACAACAAAACATTTCTACCTCGCCAAGACTCTTGGGAGAAATCGGGCCTCACGGCTCGTTTCTTGGTTCGAGATTTAGCGTACTATGTCAGTACAGAAGCCGTCATGAAAAATGACCATCCACCGCGCTTTAGCGCGATTGATTAAGCTGCTGTCAGGAGTCCTCATGAGTACACCCCCCGTCGCTCCCCTTCACCCTCACCCCCACCGCCTGCACGGCAACACCCGGCCCGACGATTACTACTGGTTGCGGGAGCGGGAAAACCCCGAGGTCATCGCCCATCTGGAGGCCGAGAATGCCTATCTCGAGGCCGAGACCGCACCCCTGAAGGGGCTGCGAGAGCGCCTCTATGCCGAGATGCTCTCCCACCTCCAGCAGACCGATTTAGAAGTACCCGTCCAGGACGGAGCGTACTTCTACTACACCCGCACCCAGGAGGGAAAAGGATACCGCATCCACTGCCGCAAGCGGGCGCGCTCGAGGGCCGAGCTAGGGGCGGCCCCCGAGGAAGTCCTGCTCGACCTAAACACGCTCGCTGAGGGCAAGGAATACCTGAGCGTGACAACCGTCGAGCCCAGCCCCGATGGTCGCCTGCTGGCCTATCTGCAAAACGAAACCGGTAGCGACCTGTACACCCTGCGGGTCAAAAACTTGGAAACCGGCGAACCCCTCCCCGACCATGCCGAGGGGGTCGCCCTATGGGGCAGCGTGGCCTGGGACGCTACCGGGGAACACCTGTTTTACGTGACCGCCGACGCCACCCAGCGTCCCTGGCGGCTCTACCGCCACCGTTTGGGCGAGGGCGGCCCGGACCCGCTGCTCTACGAGGAGACCGACGAGACCTTTCGCCTGCAGGTGTATCCCTCCAGCAGCAGGCGGTTTCTCTTCGCCCGCAGCAGCAGCACCCTCACCGACGAGGTGCGCTATCTCCAGACGAATGCACCCGAGGGGGAGTTTCGGGTGTTCGCGCCCAGGGTACGCGGGGTCAAGTACGAACTAGAGCACTGGGGCGAGGATTTCCTGATCCGCACCAACGAGAATGCCCTCAACTTCAAGCTCCTCTGCGCCCCGCTGGCCCGGCCTGAGCGGGAGAATTGGCAGGAGCTGGTGCCGCACCAGGAGGCGGTATACCTCACCCACATGCGTCCCTTTCAAAACCATCTGCTGATCGAGGGCCGCCAGGAGGGCCTGACCCAGCTTTGGGTGCGCGAGAGGGCCAGCGGCAGGACCCGCCGCCTGACCTGGCCGGAGCCGATTTACACCGTTGGAGTCGGGGAGAACCGCGAGTACCGGGCGAGCGCGGCCCTCCTCACCTACCAGTCCATGGTCACTCCCAGGCAGGTGCTCGAGCTGGAGCTGGACACCCTTTTTATGACCGTACTCAAACAGGACGAGGTGCCCGGCGGCTTTGACCCCACCCACTACGTCCAGGAGCGGTTGTGGGCCACCGCAGAGGACGGGGTGCGGGTCCCCATATCGCTGGTGCGGCGGAAAGAGGCGCTCGAGGGCGGTCCCGCGCCGCTGCTGCTCTATGGCTATGGCTCCTACGGCATCACCCTGGAACCGGGGTTCAACCCAAACCGCCTGCCCCTGCTCGACCGAGGCGTGGTTTTCGCCCTGGCCCACGTGCGCGGCGGGGCGGAGCTGGGCCGGGGCTGGTACGAGGACGGCAAGCTCTTGCACAAGCGAAACACCTTCACCGACTTCGTCGCCTGCGCCGAAGCCCTAATTGCCGCCGGCTACACCGCGCCGGAGAAGCTCGCGGCGATGGGCGGGAGTGCGGGCGGGCTGCTGATGGGGGTGGTGCTGAACCTGCGGCCCGATTTGTTCCGGGCGGTGGTGGCCCAGGTGCCCTTCGTGGACGTGATCACCACCATGCTCGACACCTCGATCCCGCTCACCACGGGTGAATGGGACGAGTGGGGCAACCCTACAGACCCCGAATACTATGCCTACATGCGCAGTTATAGCCCCTACGACAATGTAGAAGCAAGGGCATACCCCCATCTGCTGGTCACCACGGGCCTCAACGACCCCCGCGTAGCCTACTGGGAGCCCGCCAAGTGGGTGGCTCGGTTGCGGGCCACTAAGTATCTCCATGGTAGTATTACGAAATGCCAGCAGCGCGATATGTGAAGTTG
>PSMF01000080.1:6023-16101 GCA_040290005.1 Meiothermus sp. | reverse complement strand
GGCCCTTGTCGTCGCCGTGGGTCATGATCACCGCGCCCACCATGCGGGTGGAGAGACCCCAGGAGGTGGTGTGGACGTATTTGTTCTGCTGGTCTTTATCCTGAAACTGGATGTCGAACGCCTTAGCGAAATTTTGCCCCAGGAAGTGCGAGGTGCCCGATTGCAGGGCCTTGCCGTCGCGCATCATGGCCTCGATGGTGGTGGTGTACACCGCACCCGCGAACTTTTCGGACTCGGTTTTCACCCCTTCCCACACCGGCACCGCGGCCCACTCGCGGCTCATCCGGGCGTAGATGCCGAGCATCTGCCGGACCTCGGTCTCGGCCTCTTCCGCCGTGGCGTGGGCGGTGTGCCCCTCCTGCCACAAGAACTCCGAGGTGCGCAAAAAGGGCTTGGTGCGCAGCTCCCAGCGCACCACGTTGCCCCATTGGTTGAGGAGCTGGGGCAGGTCACGGTAGGTACGAATCCACTTCGCCCACATGTGCCCGATGATGGTCTCCGAGGTAGGGCGGATCGCTAGAGGCTCCTCGAGGTCCTCCCCGCCCGCGTGGGTCACAACTGCAAGCTCGGGCGCGAACCCCTCGATGTGCTCAGCTTCCTTCTGGAAGAAGCTCATCGGGATCAGCAGGGGGAAATAGGCATTGGTGTGCCCGGTGGCCTTGAACATGTCGTCGAGCGCTCGCTGGATGCCTTCCCACAAGGCAAAACCATACGGACGAATCACCATCGTGCCCCGGGCGGGGCCGTAATCCACCAGTTCGGCTTTCTGGATCACCTCGTTGTACCACTCGTTGAAATCCTGGGACTGCGGGGTTATGCCTTTGTCCTTCGCCATACCCGACCATCATACGGACCCGCCACCCATTCCCCAACCGCCGGGCCGCGTGAGGATGGGGTTGAGCCGATCCTTTGAGGTGCTCGAGGGGCCACAGAGCCTACGGGCCGGCTTGCTTCCGCTGATTTGAGGCTATTGCAAGGCCGTGTAACCCTTGCGCAACGCTCGGAGTAACAAAGCCTAATTCTTGACTCGGTAAAACCTCGAGGGCTAAAGTTGAGAAGCATATTAATGCTTGGGAAAGGGGGAAGCACTGCTCGAGCTGGCGGAGGTTCGACTTTTCGATTTCGGGGTAGTCATGGTGGTGAACGATGAAAACAATCCATCGGTTCGGCTTAGCAGCGGTGGTGGCGGTGCTGGCAGCGTGCAGCTCGCCCCAGAGCACCCGCAACAGCACGACGGATACCGAGACGCTGCAAGCCCAGGCCATTGACGGTCAGGTCTTGACGGTCGCGCCGGGGGGCAATGCCAACCTGCGGGCCAATCCGCTCGGGGCAGACGGGGGCATCCAGGTGCCGGAGTTTCCCCCCGCACTCGGCGACGAGGGTAGCTCCAATGATAACCTGCATAGCTTCGCCCTGAAGGGCGGTTTGGGATCGGGCAACAACAGCTTCCACACCCGCACCCCTGCCAAGCAGGTGGGCAGCCTCGGCGGGTGGGGTTAGCCTGCAAAGCACCCCTTCCGCCGCCGCGACCCGCCCGGGCACGCTCCTCGCGAGTTTAGACGGCATCAACTTCCGCCAGCAGCGCCTGGCAAACGGGGGCAACCAGTTCTCGGTCGAGCCGCCCGACCAGGGGCTGTGCGTAGGGAACGGGTATGTGCTCGAGTCAGTCAACACCGCCCTGCGCATTTTCAAAACCGATGGTACCCCGGCCACCGGGGTGATTGACCTCAACACCTTCTACGGCTACCCGGCGGCGATCAATCGTACCACCGGGGTGCGCGGCCCCTTCCTGACCGACCCGGTGTGCATCTACGACCAAGAGACCGGGCGCTGGTTCCACATCACCCTAACCCTGGGCACCAACCCCGCCACCGGCGCCTTCACTGGTAAAAACAGCCTGGACATCGCGGTGAGCCTGAGCAAAGACCCCACCGGGGCCTGGGTGATCTACCGGGTGCCCTCGCAAAACGACGGCACCGACGGCACCCCCGACCACGGCTGTAGCGCCGGGGCAGACTCTGGCGGCAACCCAGTTGGTCATGGCCCCTGTCTGGCCGACTATCCGCAGATCAGCACCGATGGTGAAGGGCTCTACATCACCACCAACGAGTTCTCCTTCTTCGGACCGGAGTTCAAGAGCGCCAACATCTACGCCATCTCTAAGCGGGACCTGATTGCCCCCGCCGCGCTGATCCGGGTGGTGAACTTCCAGACCGTGAGCACCCCCGCTGGCGTCACCGGCTACACCATCCAGGGCGCCCACCACAACGGCGCCAACTTCGTGAACCGTTTCGGTGGTACGCAGTACTTTATGAGCACCAACACGGTGCTCTCCAGCACCGACAACAACCTGGTGCTGTGGGCGCTCACCAACACCCGCTCGCTCAGCAGCCGTAATCCCAACCTTAAGTTGACCAATGGCCTGGTGCAGGTCAACCCTTACGGCGACCCTAGCCCGGTGCGGCAGAAGGCCGGGGATTTCCCGCTGGGACAGTGCATCAACGACACCACCCTGCCCACCCCCTTGGGCAACGGCTGTTGGCGGTTCCTGTTCACAGCGGAACCCGCTCATAACGAGGTGCTCTCGCAGGTTGCCGCCAACGACTCGAGGATGCACCAGGTCACTTTTGAGGACGACCTGCTGTGGGGCGCCAACCCCACTGCGATCAACGTCGGCGGCAGCGAGCAGGCCGGTGTGGCCTACTACCTCCTCAAGCCCAAGCTGACCAAAGCCGGGATCACCGGCGAGGTCAAGCGGCAGGGCTACCTGCTGACCCTCAACAACAACCTGATCTTCCCCGAGATCGCGGTGAACAAGCAGGGCAAGGGGGTGATGGCCTTCACCCTAGTGGGTGCC
Organism: Meiothermus sp.; assembly: GCA_040290005.1. Lineage (GTDB taxonomy): Bacteria > Deinococcota > Deinococci > Deinococcales > Thermaceae > Meiothermus. Next base: position 13,244 of record PSMF01000080.1, on the reverse strand, counting down.
GACCACTACCCCAGCGCGGGCTTCGCCACCATCAGCGAGGACGGGGTGGGGCCGATCCAGGTCGCCGCCGAGGGGCTGGGGCCACAGGATGGGTTTAGCGGTTACAAGGCTTTTGGCAACCCGCCGCGCCCGCGCTGGGGCGACTACGGCGGGGCGGCAGTGGATCCTGCCACCCAGAATATCTGGATTGCCAGCGAGTACATTGGCCAGACCTGTACCCTGGCCCAGTACGTCAGCTCGCCCTTCGGGAGCTGTGGTGGAACCCGGGCCACCCTGGGCAACTGGGGCACCCGGATCTCGCTGGTCCAGCCCTAAACCGCCCTGAAGCCAAGGACTCGGGACCCAGCGGTCCCGAGTCCTTTTTTGACCTTTGACGATAAGCTAGGCTCAACCTATGGAGCTGCGCGGCCCTCGAGTCACCCTTCGCCCGCCCCGGCCCGAAGACGCCGCCGACCTGTTTCCCTTCGCCTCCGACCCGGAAACCGCCCACTACATGTACTGGAGTGCCCACAGCAGCCTCGAGGACACTCACGCCTACTTAGAAGACCTAGCCAGCAAAGAAGCCATGTTCGTCATCGAGTTCGAGGGCAAAGCCGCCGGGGTCACCGGGATGACGGTGGACTGGGAAAACCGCCTGGGCGAGACCGAAACCTGGATTGGGCGGCCCTACTGGGGTACGGGAATCAACACCGAGGCCAAGGTGGTGCTCTTTGACTTCGCCTTTGGCCCGCCCGAACTCAAGCGCATCCAATCCTTGACACATATAGATAACACCCGTTCGCAACGGGCGCTGGAGAAGCTGGGGTTCAAGCGCGAGGGCCTGCTCCGGCGCTACCGCTGGATTGGGGGCGAGCCCTGGGACGTGTACATATATAGCCTGCTGCCCGAAGAGTGGTTGAGCAGCAGACCACCGATTTTTTATTAGGAATCGTCGAACGCGAAAAGGGCTAAAGGCTGAAGGCCAAAAGCGCTTCCTCGTCCAGGACAACAAAACCGGAGTATAGGAATCCCCGTTTTGGACGCGAAGTAGTCTTTGGCCCTTAAGCTTTCGGTGTCGGATGTTTATCGTTCTATGCGTTTAGCTCATCCCGCATTGCTCACCACTCATTTCGAATACAATACCGGCATGGATACGGACGCCCTCGAGCACCGTTTTTTAGAGGGAGATCAAAGGGCTCTCGCCAGGGCCATCACCCTGGTAGAGTCGGGCTACCCCGAAGGTCAGGAACTGCTTAAGCGCCTGCGCGGGCGCTTAAGCGCCAAGGTGGTCGGGCTGACTGGTAGCCCCGGCGCGGGCAAGAGCACCTTATCCGACCGATTGATCGAAGCGCTCCGCAAACGGGGGGAGACCGTGGCGGTGCTGGCGGTAGACCCCAGCAGCCCCTTCACTGGAGGGGCTATCCTGGGCGACCGCATCCGCATGATGCGCCACCACGGCGACCCGGGCGTCTACATTCGCTCGCTAGCGAGCCGGGGCGCTTTGGGCGGGCTGGCGGGGGCGACTGTGGCCTCACTCTCACTCTTGGAGGCCTTCGGCTTCGACCGCATTCTGGTCGAGACCGTAGGAGTCGGGCAGAGCGAAGTGGACATCGCCCGGGTAGCCGACACCACTGTGCTAATCCTCACCCCGGCGGCGGGGGACGCGGTGCAAGCCTTCAAGGCCGGAGTGATGGAGATCGCTGACCTCTTCGTGGTGAACAAGTTCGACCTGCCGGGCGGGGAGCGGGTGGTGCAGGAACTCAAGACCACCCTCGAGCTGGCTGCTGCCCATCCCAGCGGTTGGAAGCCCTCGGTGCTCACCGCAGTAGCTCCCAAAGGCGAAGGCCTAGAGGCGCTGCTCGAAGCCCTAGACGCCCACTCCGCCCACCTCGAGGAGCGCGGGCTATTGGAGTCCGACCGTCTGGAACGGGCCCGCTTCGAAGTCGAGAGCGTGATCCAAGAGTGGGGGCGACGGCGTACCCGCGAGGGCCTCGTGCTAATCGGGCGGGTCGCGGCAGGCCAGCTCACCCCCGAAGAGGCCGCGCAGCAACTGTTGGGCCTCCCTGCAGGGCGGCTCGAGGGGGTCTCGGACTAGCTCCGGATTCGCGATAATAGTTGGGGATGGTCCACGGATCATCCCCACACGCACCAATCATCTACTTTCACGGTTAACGCTACGGCAAGGTACCTGGACGACCTTGGATGGCTCCCCTCAACAAGCCGGAAAGGTAACCAAGCCCCCTCTTTAGCCTTCCGACGTCCAGCATCCTGGTCGCCTCTCCCAACCCACTCCTAAAGCCCTGCATCGAGCACGCTCCATGCCCGCTTCGTGCCCCAAGTGCTCCGCTACGCAGAGGCTGGAGCCAATCTTTTTGGCTCTGCTTACAATCTGCATCCGGTTAATCGGTATGCTCGGGTGGACCGGCCCCCGTCTTCCTGACCACCCAAATCCCGTTCACCGCGCCTCTAAATGGGGTCGGTTTCTTTTTTAATATGCTGGGCGAAAAAACTCAGCACCCGATTCCAGGCATCTTGGGCAGCAGCCTCATCGTGGCTACGCCCAGCGGTGAAGAAGGAGTGGTGCGCCCCCGGATAGATCTTAATGTCGTGAGGGATCTTATACTCGCTGAGTTTTTCCTCGAGCTTGCGCCCCGCCCCGGCGGTGAAGTCCTTCTCCGGGTAGGAGCCCACCACTGGGCAGGCCCTCTTCACGGCCTCGAGCGGGCGCGGGTTCATGCCGTAGAAGGGCGCGATGGCCGCCAACCGGTCGTCGGTGCAGGCCCAGGCGATCGCCAGCCCGCCGCCCATACAGAAGCCGATGGCCCCCAGGCGGTGGTTGTCCAGACCCGGCTGGTTTGCCAGGAAATCGAGCGCCGCCCGCAGATCGCGGATGCCTCCGTGCTCCAAGGAGTTGAAGAGCATCCCGCCGAGCAGCCGGAACATGCACAGCACCCGGTTGCGTCCGCCGAACAGATCTACCGCCAGCGCCGCGTATCCCACCTCAGTGAACCGGCGGGTGATCGCGCGGATGTCGTCGTTGAGGCCGAACGCCTCGTGGATCACCACCACGCCGGGGAAAGGTCCCGCCCCCTCAGGGCGGGCGAAGTAGCCGAACAGTTGCCCGCTAGCCGAGGGAAAAGAAACGGTTTGAGTTGTGGGCATTTGCGATCAGTATAGAACATTGACCGCTTAGGGTTAGTGCACCCCAGCCTCGGTGATTGCCGCCGCCGAGTTGAGCGCAAAGCGCACGTTGCCCCGGAACTCGTTGAGGTTGGTGGCGTTAACGTAGGTCATGGCACTTTGCAAGCCCTCGCGCAAGCGGGAGACCGCCTCCTGTGCGGTGTGATGAAAGGCCCGTAGGGTTTGCGAGGAGCCCTCGATGTAGTTGCGCTTCTCGGTGACGAGGCTCGAGGCCATCCCGTAGAGGTGGATGCCCTCGAGCCGCCCGTCTTTCTTGATCAGCACCTCGTCCTCGAAGGAACCCGAGGCGAAGAACTTGCCCATCATCACCCCTTCAGCACGGGCCAGGGCCTTCACGAAGTCGCCCGAACTATTCACTCCTCCATCGCTGATGATCTGGACGTCGGGGTATCCCGCGCCGTTTCGGAAACGGTAGATCTCCTCCAGGAGCGAAAGTTGCCCGACCCCCACTCCGGTGTTGATGCGGGTGGTGCAAACCGAACCCGGCCCCACGCCCACCTTGAGGATGAAGTGTTTGAACCCCGAGAGCTTCATCAGCCAGTAGGCGTAGGCGAAGCCCTCGATGCTCCCCACGTTCCCCAAGATAATCCCGCTCTCGATGCCCTGCTCGCGGATCTTCGCCAGGACCGGGAGCACCGCCGCGTTGGCTCCGTGGGCGATGTCAATCGAGGCGAAGGCCAAGTTGGGCTGCTGGAAAAGTTCCTCGAGGAAAGCCTCGTCCTCGCTAATCCCGAGCGCCACCCCGACCTGCGACGGAGCACTGGCCCGCACATCGGCGATGCGCTCTTCGTCGGAGAGCCCGACCCTGGGCAGAATATGCACCCCTCCCCTTCCCCCGTCCCATACGTCTCTCGCGAAGCGCGAGCGCATCATGCTCATCGAGGCTCCGAAGGCCGGAAAGATTTCCTCCTGACCGCGCAGGGTGCGGAAAAGCTGGCGGGTGTTCGCCTGGCTGCGTGAGAGGGGCTTGGTGAGGAAGGTGGGGATGATGCTCTTGTCGGCGAAGGTGTAATATGTCTCGAGCCTCGGATACGGGTAGGCGGCGACCGCGGCTTGGGCGTGCTCAAGGGCTTGGTGGGAAATCTGGTCGAGAATTTCCGTGTTCACGAACCGCCATTGTAGCGCGGAGGGTTGGTGTGCGTCTATCAGGAATTTGAGGTCTTGCAGTAGAAGTCCCCACAATAGCTACCCCACCCTAAGAGTCAGAGTCATGTAGGGATGAATTTTACAGTAGATCTGATAGGTCCCCGGCGTCTGGAAGGTATAGCGAAACTCTGCCCCTGGAGCCAGGGTACCGCTATCAAAGCGCCCGGCGCTATCGGTCACAGTATGGGGGGCCTGGCCTTGGTTCTTAAAAACCACGCTAGTGCCTGGAGCTATCTGGAAGGCCTGGGGCTTAAACTCGAAGTCTACTAGGGACACCTGCACCTGGGCTACGGGTGAGGCAGTCGTGGGTGGTGAGGCAGCAGTCATAGGGGCACAGGCCGCCAGGAAAAGGGCTAAAAATCCCAGTCCCCTCATAAGAAGACCACATCCCCCATGAGCGCCGGTCCGAAGACTGAGAGGAACTGGAGGCTACCCTGGAACTGGTGAATGTCCCCACTTGGGACGATAACCACGCTCCCCGGTCCCACCTTTTCTCGTTTGAGCTCTACCTGAGCTATCCCATCCCCTGCCAAAATATATATCTGCTCGTCTTTGGACTTATGGTAGTGCCAGGGCTGGCCGGTACGGGTAGCCACAGCCACCACAGTGCCCAGGGGGGCGTTGGCCAGGGCAGAAGCGGCAAAGGGCCGGTCTTGCGGGACCTGCGGAGCATTATGGCTCAGGAGGAGGGGAGTACCCTCGTTGGGTCCAAAGCCCTCCTGGACAAAGACCACGTCACCCATGAGCCTGGGGCTAAAGCGGGAGAGGATATCTAACTCGCCCATAAAGGCGTGAGCAGTCATAGCCGGGATAACCACGATCTGGCCGGGAGCTAAAGGGGTTTCCTTGCCACTGGCCACAAAGCGACCCTGGCCCTTCAATATCAAGGCTACCTCTAGGTGCTCCCGGTGGTAGTGGAGAGGCTGCTCAGTACGGGTACGGATCAGCACCGAAGTACCCAGGGGGGTCTCACCCACCCCCGCAGCAGCAAAGGGCCGGTCCTGGGGAACTACCAGATTTCCATACCCCTCAGGATAGCGACGGAAAAAGCCCTCACCGGTAGCTGGCACTAAAGCCAAAGCCCGACCTAAAGTTCCCGCCAGAACCACGCTTCCTGCCATCTTAAGAACATCTCTTCTCCTCATAAATGATTTCCTCCAATCAAGGATACGCTTAGATGAAGTGTTTGGATTCACTTGGGCCTCAAGGCGCAGTACTTCACCGGATGCACTCCAACGCCGTTTAGTGGAGGCCGGAATACTACCACCTGTGCAAGCGTGTCGAGACCGTGTTCGCTCAACTCACCCAAGCCCACATCTGTGCCAGCCAGGTCGCTACTTTCATCGCCCTGGAGGCCAGAGTCGCCCTCACCTTCCTTGCTCACAACCTCTTCTAAACGGGGTGTTTGTAGTGGTACATGTCGGGAGAGGAGAACAGACGTCGCACAGTATGGGCGTAGACCTCGGGCTGGACCTGCTCTTGCAGGATCATCTTTTGCAGGATGAAGCCCTGGCCCAGGCTCAGCATCACCCTCGAGGCTCCCACCGGATCCAGATCGGCCCGTAGATTGCCCCTGGCCTGTGCTCGCCGGACGATCTCCGCGAAGAAGTCCAGCAAGGCTCCATAGACCTTTTGGGCCTGCTCGCGCGCGGTGGGGTTGCGCATGACCTCTGACAAAATCTGCGGCAACATCCTGGAGAAGGGTTCGGTTCCGTCGTCTATACGTTCTGAGAGCAATTTGATCGCGGAGGCTATGGCCTCGGCTGGGTCGGCGGAGTTTTGGTTGCTGTGCATGAAGTCGGCGATAAGGGAAGACATGTAGCGCTCCACGATGGCCGCAATTAACTCGTCTTTGCTCTTGTAGTAGCGGTACACGCTCCCTGCGGAGAGGCCACTCTCGGCGATGATCTCGGCCATGCTGGTGGCATGAAATCCCTCTTGGGCAAAGCACCGCGCCGCAGCCTGCAGGATCTGGTCTCTGCGTTCCATCAGACGATCCTCGGAAACCTTGGGCATGCCCCCAAGGTATCACCTCTCCGATAAAAAATGAACATTCACTCTTGACTTACGGCCTTGGCCAAGATAGACTCAGATTAAGTGAATGAACATTCGCTTTACAGGAGGCCCCATGCAGCGACCCCCCGCCCAAGTCATTCTCGGCTCGAGCCTGCTCATCCCCTTGCTGACCTCGACGCTGCTTTACATCTTCGCCTGGCCCGCCGTCAACACCAAGCCGCACCACCTGCCGCTGGGGTTCGTGACCACCCCGACGCTCGAACACCGCCTACCACGCCTGCTGAACCAGATCCAGGAGAACGGCTTTGAACCCCACTTCTACCCAAGCGAGGCCGACGCGCGCACAGCCATTCAGCGGCGTGAGGTCTACGGCACAGTGCTGATCAACCCGGCCACCCCGAGCGATTTCACCCTTCTCACCGCCTCGGCAGCCAGCCCCACGGTAGCACAGCTCCTAACGGGCCTCGGGAACTCGCTGGGCACGCTGCTCTCGGCGGCGGGGTTCTCCAACCCCAAGGTAAACGATGTCGTAGCGGCTACCACGAGTGACCCACGCCAGGCCGGGCTGGCCTCCAGCTTCCTACCGCTGATCGTGAAGACCAGTGTAGCCACGGCGGAGGTAGACATTGATACGCTTGCCGAACGGCTACGCGAGGCGACCCAGGTCAGTGACGCGACGATCAAGCTGCCGGATTTGGTCAGCGCGTGGGCCTGCAAAGCGGCCTAATCAACACCCGCCTAAGCCGTGAACTCAATAACCCTGCTCGAGGCCCACCACGTTAATCAAGGGCTCACCTCGCACGTAGCGCCCCACCTGCTCCCGCACCAGCTTGAATCCGCGCTCGAAGAGCTTGTGGGTCGAGCCCGCCATGTGGGGGG
>PSMF01000080.1:0-6004 GCA_040290005.1 Meiothermus sp. | reverse complement strand
CGGCAGCGACCACAGCGGGTGCCCCTCGGGCAGCGGCTCGGGGTCGGTGACATCGCTGACAAACCGCACCCGCCGGGCCCTAATAGAATCGACCAATGCGTCCTGGTCCACGGTTTTGCCGCGCCCAGCGTTGACAAAAAGTGCGCCGGGCTTCATCGCGGCGAAATGCTCCGCGCCCAACAGCTTGTCGGTCTGGGGCGTATAGGGCAGCAGGTTGACCACCACATCAGCCTGGGGGAGAAGCTGGGGAAGCTCGGTGAGGGCGTGAATATCCTCCCTGGCAGTGCGGGCGACTTTGAGGAAGTGCACGCCGAAAGGCTCGAGCCGCTTCTCGGTGGCCTTGGCAATCGAACCGTAGCCGAGAAAGAGGATGGTGGAGCCCTCTAAATCCCCCACCCACCCATAGGCCCACCTTCCTTCGCGCTGGGCGTCGCGGAACTCAGGGAAGCGCTTGACCGCACCGAGAATTGCTCCCACAATCCACTCCGAGACCGGTATGTCGTGGACACCTGCCGCGTCGCAAAGGATGATGTGGGCGGGTATCTTGGGCAAAATCCAATCTACCCCAGCGGTCAAGGTTTGCACTACTTTGAGCGACCTAAGCTCGGGCAACACCGCGAAAAAGTGCTTGGCCCCCCCATAGGGAGCCACTGCAAACTCCGCCTGCAAGGCCCTTTCCGGGAGCGGGGTGCCCTTGGGAAGATAGACAATTTCGACTGCATCAGGCAAATCGCGCAGGTACTGGGGAGTGGTTCCCTCGGGGACGAGCAGAATCATAAAGCAATACTAACAAGGGCTACGGGTAAAGAAGGGGGTAGGAAGTAGACTGTAAGAAAGGCCCTTCACCACAACCAACAACCCGCCCCTCCCCGACCCCGGAACCCTTCTTGTACTCTTCCCTACTGCATACCAGAGCATTTCCCGATACAATCCCTAGGTCATGCCCGACGCGTTGCGCCAGTTCCTGCCCTTTGGCCTGGAGGACCTACCTGCGGTTTTAGCTTCGCCCAAGTCGGCTCCCAGCGAGGCTTTGAGTGCTGGTCTGGTCTCCTATCTGAAGCGTCTGGGGGCTTCCAAAGAGAGCCTCGAGGCCGCCCACCGCCTCACCCAGCCGAACAGCCGGGCCATCGTCACCGGGCAGCAGGCGGGGCTGCTGACCGGCCCAGCCTTTACCTTCTACAAAGCCCATTCCGCGCTCAAGCTGGCCCACGAGTACAGCACCGAGGAGCGCCCAGTGGTGCCGGTGTTCTGGGTGGCTTCACAGGATGCCGACACCCACGAGATTCGTAGCGTAGAGTTGCTGGACTTCGAGGAACGCCCCCACTCGCTCAGCTTAGAGCTTCCCCCGGCCCACCCTGCCGGGCGCATCCCTTTTGCTCCCTATTTCGAGTCGGTCTGCACCCTGATCGGGCAGTTCGGTGGGCTTCCGGCAGTTCAAGAGCGGCTTTGCCGGGCCATGATCGGTGGAAACTGGTCCTATAGCGAGGTCTTCGCCCGGCTGCTGCTGGAGTTTTTGGGGCCGCAGGGATTGGTGGTCTTCGACCCGATGGCCCCCGAGCTGGCCCCGCTGTTTGTACCGGCCTTGGAATGCGAGCTCGCCGATCCCTTGGCCTCCTCCGAGGCCATCAATCGCACCGCCCAGGAGATGCGAAAGGCGGGTTTGGAACCCGGTCTGGGCCGGGGAGAAGGGGCCACCAACCTGTTTCTCGAGGGCACCGACGGGGTGCGCCGTCTGCTGCGTTTTCAAGAGGGCAAATTTAGCGACGGGGACAAGCCATACACAAAGGAAGATTTGCTCGAGACCCTCCACGCAGACCCCTCGCGCCTGACCCCAGCAGCGGGGCTGCGGCCCGTGCTGCAAGACACCGTGCTACCCACCGCCGGTTTTGTGGTTGGGCCCGGCGAACTCAAATACGTGGCCGAGTTGGGCGGGGTGTACCAACTGCATGGGCTCACACCTCCTGCGACCGTTCGGCGGATGGGCGTGACAGTTTTGGAAGCCCCGGTAGAGCGCATCCTGAACAAGTACGGGCTTGACCCCTGGGCTTTCCAAGCCGACCCCGAAGGGGAGTTCAAGCAGGTGCTGGCGGGTCAGGACGAGCGGGTTCAGCAGTTGCGGGGCTACCTGGCCCGAATCGAGGCTGAGTTCGAGGGGCTGCAAACCCTCCTCGCCGACCCCACCCTATCGCGCCCCCGCCACCGGGCGCAGGTACGGGTGCGGCACGAGCTGGAGCGCCTCGAGCGCAAACTCTTAGATCACGCCCTGCGCCAGGAAAACACCACCGGAGCCCAGTTCGCCCGCCTGCAACGCCACTTAGCCCCCAACGGCCCCCAGGAGCGGGCCTATCCCTTCTTGATGTATCTGCTCAAACACGGCGAAATCGCGCTGCAAAGGCTGTCGGAGCTACCTGCGACGGGGAATCACGTTTTGTCACTGGTGTGAACAGCGGTGAGCTAAAGGCGACCCCCCGAAGTTGATGACCATCTCGTAATTTCACCCGCCCTGACCTGTTCGCGGTGCCGCCCTGCGCCAGCGCCCGTGCGAGCACTAGGCCCGCTGAGTACCGGCATCGCCCAGGTTACCGGCCAAGCCGGTATCGCCTACGGCGACCCCCTCGGGGGCCTGGCGGCCCTTCACTAGGGCCGGGCTTTGCCCGTGCGAGCGGGGGTGCTTAGGGGAAGCACCTTGGCTCGCAAACGGGCGCTAGCGGTACAAGAGCACCCACCAAATTGGTAACGGCCCCGCAACTTGTGGGCGGTCGCTTTGCCTCGATCTCGTCACTCATGGCTCACCGCTCATCGCTACCCTCTGAGGTAAGCTATAAGCCGTAGCAACGGAATGAGGAGCTGAACAGATGGAAACCTACCCGATCACCGTCGGCAAAATCACCCGCCACGTGCCCGTCGTCGAAACCCTGCCTGGCGTTCACATCCCCCTGATCGAGCTGATGGGCGACGTGGAACTGGTCCAAGCCAGCGCCGAAGCCTTGGTCAAGCACTTACCCCCCGAGACCGACACCATTCTGACCCTCGAGACCTCCCCCATCGTGCTGGCCCACGTCTTGAGCGCCCTCTCCGGCAAGCCCTACATCGTGGTGCGCCGCAAACGTCGTCCCTACATGCAAGACCCTGTCATCCAGGAGGTCGAATCGCTGACCCTGGGCGTCTCCGAGACGCTTTGGCTCGACAGCCGCCAGGCCGAAAAGCTGTTAGGGCAAAAAGTGGCGCTGGTCTTCGACGTGGTCTCCTCGGGGGGAACCATGTTTGCCCTAGAAAAAGTCGCCAAAAAGGCCGGTGCAACCGTGGTCGCCCGTCTCGCCGCCTTCCACCAGGGCAACAACAAGCTGCCCGTCACCTGTTTGGCCGAGATTCCGATTTTGCAGTCGGCTTGAGCGCCACAAGCGGTGCGCCGTTTAGCTTTTTAGGGCCGCCTCGAGGCCCCGTACCAGCTCAGCCCCCCAACCGGCGAGCGGTTTGGCCTCCCCCCTCAGCCGGTAAACACTGGTCGGGGGGCGGGTGGGTCGCACTTCGCGCAAAACCAGGCCGGAATCCTCGAGGTCTTTTAGCGTCAGGGTCAGGGCGCGTCCGGTGATCCCCTCCAAGCTGAGCAGCTCGGAAAACCGCTCGGCCCCGCAGGCCAGCGCGTAGATCACCGGTAGGGTCCACTTGCGTAAACCAGGCTCCTCGAGGCCCGACTCCTGCAACACCCGGAAAACGCCCAGTGCCCCGTCCCCCAGCAACATCCCCGCTGGGGTCAGAACGTACTCCGGGCGCAAGGGATGGCCGTAGCCAGGATTCTTGACCACCCAGCCCTGAACCATCAGGGTTTCCAAGGTGCGGCTGAGGGCATCGCGGCTGAGACCTAAGCGGTTGACCAGGGTCACAAACTTCGCTCCGTCGGTGCGGTGCAGCTCGGCGAGGATGGGGATGGCCCAGCGGTGGTGGCACAGTCGGACGAGCGGGGCGGTGGAGGCGGTTTCTATCATGGCCTGATCGAGAAGGGGGATTTCGCTATTGACATAAAAGTAGGTCCTGTATAAAAGTAGTACCTGAAAGGAGACAGCTATGACCGAGACGCAGGGCACAAAGGCTGCGGCAGCGATGGGCTACCAGGGCAATATCGTGTTTTCAATTGGGGTCAGCGACTTGCACAAGTCTATGGCTTGGTATCAGGAGGTACTGGGCTTAGAGCTGGATTACGTGATGGAAGAAATCGGCTGGTGCGAGCTGAAAACCGCCGTTCCTGGAACCACCATCGGCCTCTCTCAGGTCGAGGCGGTCAAGGCGGGCGACACCACCCCGACCTTTGGCGTCGCCGACATCGAGCGGGCCAGAACCCACCTCGAGGCCTACGGGGTACGTTTTGCTGGCCCCACCCAGACCGTCTCGGAGATGGTCAAGCTGGCGACGTTTTACGACCCCGACGGCAATTCCTATATGCTCGCGGAAACCCTGCGCCAGCCCTAGATTACTCGCCCCCTTCCTACAGCGGCCCCAGACCTCCACTCTTTACTTGTTTATTCTCCAGACTGACATTTCGCGAGCCTAGCGGCATGTCCGGGCGCTTCCCCGCCAGCCGCTCCTCCACGGTAAACACCTGGAGTTTGGGGAAGTGCCTGTTGCCATATTTATACGTCCCTGACCTAGCTTCCTCCTCGCGGATACCCCGCGTGGGCTCAGCTAAGGTGAAGGATACCCATCGCCGCCTTTTCCCGCTCCACCACGCCCTTCAGTTCGCGCAGCATGGCCGGGTTGAGGCTCCTACCGCCCTTCACGCTCACGATCACCCGCTCAACCTTCTCCCCGCCCGGCGTGCGGAAGTAGAGAAGGCCGTCTATGCCGGTATCTCCGCCCTTTTTGCCCCCCTGATACGGCTGTGCCCCCACCAGCGAAACCGCCCAAAACTGAAACTGAAACGGGTCATCCTTGAATAGCTTCTGCGCCGAGGCCGCGTCCTTAGATGTCCCCTCCACCACGTAATCTTTGCGCGGTTTGAGGCCGAAGTCGCGCTCGAGCCGGTTCTGCATCAGCGCAATCGAAAGGTGGGTAGTGTCTATGCCCACCCAACGCCGCCCCAGCTTCTCGGCGGCCACTACCGCCGTGCCACAGCCGCAGAACGGGTCGAGCACAAGGTCGCCAGGATTCGACGAGGCCGAGATGATGCGCTCCAGGAGCGCTAGGGGCTTCTGTGTCGGGTATCCGAGGCGTTCTGTACTAAAGTTTGTGAGTGGTCGTATGTCGTTCCAAACGTCTTGGAGTGGTATTCCTGGGGCTTCGTCAAGATAACGCTTCAAGCGCGGCACAACGCCATTGGGCGAAACTCGATTCGCCCATCTTTGTAAAGCTGCTCCATCTTTGCTCGGCTATAACGCCAGTAGTGCTCAACGCCTAAGAATTCGTAGAAGGGGTTTCCTTTAGCCGCTCCGCCTGGCCCTGTTAAGTCGCCGTACGGAAAGCGACGACCCGTACCAGGCTCAACATTCTTGTAGGGGCTGTCCTAGATAATGACTAGATTACCCCCTCCTTTCTGAGCCAACGTTTGAGGGTTCTAAGCTTCTGACTAGGTGTGCCATAGTGGACGGGCGTAGCCCGGTCGCTGACGCGACTACTCCCGTTGAAGCGGAACTCGCACTCCTTGAGGAACAGCTCGAAGTTGGCTTTGGGAATGCCATTGTACTTGCGTAGCACCCGCTTAGCCTGGTTCCAGGCGCGGCCCAGCCGCGTGCGCTACGCCAGCAGAAGCGCTATGGCGCGAGGCTCGCATACCCTCCACGCTGCGCTCCTTGGCCTTGAGTTTTCCCATGCTTCACCTCGGCTTCTCCACTCTAGGTGGTCTCGTTTTAGCGAAGCACTCCATAGCACGGAAGATTGCACGAGAATTGATTGAGGCATTTGTTGACTTCTTATCCCCATAAGTTGCTAAAAACAATGAGTCAAGCCTGTTATTACATCTACCAGCAATACACTTGCGTCCAGGCTCGAGCGTCGAAGTGATGCACCACCC
>PSMF01000079.1:12889-16296 GCA_040290005.1 Meiothermus sp. | reverse complement strand
CCTCCCTCGAGCTTCACTCCCTCCAAGCTCAAAGCCACTTTGCTTGAGCCCACCGGCTGGGCCTGAAAACTGTAGGTCTCGGCCTTGGTAGAAACGTAGGGTGAGGCTACCCCGAAGGCCAGCCTCGAGGCCACGAGCACCCTGGCCGGCTTCACCGCGTAGATATTCACTTCCGGAGCCCCCGGCGCGGCATGCACCACCCGTACTCTGGCGCTGTTGGGGCCGGGCTTGCGCAACTCGTCGAGGTAGAGCCGCGCCCGGATGCGTTTGAGGTTACCCATGGCGGCGATAGTGTAGTAACTGCCTGCTCGGATCGTCACCCGGGTGTTGATCACCTTGGGACTGGCCTTGCCGCTGGGCGTGACCCAGACGCTCACCGTTCCTGAGGGCACCGGAAGGTACTGCGAGACTGCCTTGAACTCGACCATACTGAGGCTTTTGTGACCGTTGATCCACACGTCCACCGCCGGGGCGTCGGGGGAAAGGTGAGCTACCCGTACCATTGCGTCTTTGGCGAACGCCGAGCCCAACAACAGAGCCAGGGTTAGCACCGACAACACCGTCTTCATATGCACCTTCCTTTCAGTCTTAACCATACCCCTTCCGACGACTCCAACTTCAACCCAGGCTCCAGAGCCACAGGTTGAGATAGCCGCTATGAAGCGGCCTCTGATCGCGCTGCTGGTCCGGTTCACCCTGGCCCCGACCTTTGCCCAGTTCGGCAGCCTGGCCTATACCTTCCGGGGTCAGGGGACTGTATCCCCGCCCTTTCGGGGGTTCGACCTCCAGGTAGGGGGAATGGTGTATCTCGAGCCCGACTGGCGCGGTCTTTTCGGAGTGGTGCGCGGCAGAACAACATGGGCGTTTTCGTGGGAACGCACGCCCTGATCGGCGGCTACCGCTTTGTGCTGGACCGGAATTTCGATTTGGGGCTCGAGGGCGGGGGGTTCGTCGCCACCGCCGACTTCGGCGACGTGAGCGCAACCGGGCTGACTCCAACCCTGGCGTCGAGCTTGAGCTATCGGTTCTGAAGGTTGGTTTACGAACTTCTGGCTCCGCTCACACCTCCGGATAAAACTGTTAGAATTAGCCAAAGCTTTGTTAACAGAGGGCTTAGTTAAGTGGGCTACCTCTTAAATTTCCTGGGGTCTCCGTAGTATGGTGAGCGTGCTATGAAAAAAAGAACTGTGCCTCTACTGCTGGTTGGTCTAATCGTAGCCTTGACGGGGTGTGTCGTGGTCAGTGGCGGCTTCCGCATTATCAGCGCTAGCGCCACGACCAACTTTCAGAGCAGTTCGGGCGAGAACTTTGTTTGTGACAACAAACAAACCGTTATCTCCTACACCTTTACCTACAGCAACGACAGTACCTTCTTGGGCTGGGATTCCTTCTTGAGGGGAGTTGCCTCGGGGGATGTCAAAGGGTTTGTCTCCTTCAATGCGGGCGACCCTGGCAACAACCAGGCGACCAATACCGTAGCGGTGGATTATATCGTGCAGCCGGGTGCCGTTCCTCTAGGGAGACCTATGTCTAGACCCCAGGCCATTGTGGTCGTACCCAACCCCTCTGTCGTTGGTAGGACCTATGTGGTGGTCAGGGCGCGGTCGGCAGTGGGCAACAAGGAGTTTGCTATCGGTCCGTTCCGGGTCGTGGACAACTGCCCGTAAGCCAGGGCCGTGCAGAGGAATCTATGTACAGACTCGTTTTGTTCGCTTTGTTGGCCCTTGGGCTCTCCTCGTGCTTGCTGATCACGCCCGACGACACTACCCCTTCAACCTCTACGGTGGTGATTGAGCCGCCCGCGCCCAGCACCTACACCTACACCTGTGGTGGTGGACGGCTAGTGGTTAAATACCTCGACTCAAACACCGTCCAGGTGTTCTATAACGACGCCTTCCAAACCCTTGGACTGTCGCGCACCAGTCCGGACCGGGTCTATAGCAATGGGACCTACACCTGGCAGTTGAACCGGGGTGGACGGGGCAGCCTGTTCGTGGGGGGGCAGCAGGTGCGGTCGGGCTGCGTGTTCTGAGGTCTGTCTACATCAAAATCCCCCGCCGTCGCGGGGGATTGTTTATGTGGATGAACTACGCCAGGAGGATGGGGCGCTCGAGGTAGTATCCAATCCGCTCGAGCAAGGCCCCGGCCTCCTGGTGGCTGACCTCTGCCGAGAGGGTGAGTAGGGCGTGCTCGCCACTGGCCCGCCCTAAGGTGAGCAGGGTCGCGCCAGGGAACACCACCTGGTCGAAGGGGCTATCTACCAGCGAGAGCACCGCGAGACCTTCACCGGGCTCGCTGGCGTCATTGAGAGAGTCCAGGGTGCCGCGCAGGGTCTGGGTAGGCATGACCCGGTGGCTCTTGAGCTCCTCGCCGTCCAGGCTGCCCTTGGTGGCCCGCATCGGCAGTTGGGTGTCGGAGAGGGCCTTATCCACCGCGCGGTAGAGCAGGGCGTATAGGGGGACCTCGGTGCGCCAGGCTTCGGAGAGGGTCTGGGTGGCCTCGAGGGCCGGACGCAGCTCCACCATCCGCTGCCAAGCCTGAAGACGCATCGCCTTGGGAGCACTAAGAACGGCCTGGGGAGCCGGGTGCTCAGCTTCCGCGGGGCTGGCCGTGAACTGAGGCGCTTCGCTAACCGGGGCGGAAACTGCCGGGGCGGGGAGTATCTCTTCGTGTACCGAAACCTCTGTTTCGCCCTCCGGAGCGTGGTCCTCGTATACCGGAGCAGAAGCAGCTTGTGAGGGAAGGTCGGGCAGCGGCTCGGCGCTCAGCGGAGGCAGCGGGGGCAGCTCTTCGGCCAGGTGAGGCACATCGGGGGCGGCCTCGCTTTGTGGCTGGTAAGACTCTGCTGGCTGTGGGTAAGCAGGCTCGGATTCGACCGGCTCGGAGGAGAAGGTCATCCCGCTGTGCAGCGGCTCGGGCTCGGGAGCAGGGTGCTTGGGCAGGACCTCTTGTGTCTCCCAGACCAGCTTGGGCGATTCAGGAGCGGCGGGCGGCGATGCCTCGAGCTCGGGCAGCGCGGGCAGCCCCTCCAGCTCGGGGCGGAAACCTTGCCGATCGGTGGCCTTGGAGGGCATTCCCTCGAAGCTCGGCAAGTGCGCTTCGACCACCGGCGCGGCGGGGGCGTCGGCCAACTGCGGCTCGGGGGCCAGCTCGAGCAGGGTCGGAGATTTGGAAGGGGCCGGTGCCACCGGGGGGGCCATTTCAGGCTCGGCCTCGAGGTCAAAGTCGAAGTCCAGGTCCAGATCGTCCAGGGTAGAGCGGTTAGCGCCCACCGGTGGTTCGGAGATCATGGCCGGGCCGGCAGGCATCAGATCGTTGAGCTGTACGCCCTCCTTTTGCAGCAGTGCCTGGGCCTGGGCCATGTTGGGGATGTGGTCGGGGGTGGGGGCAGCCTCTTCTACGGCGGG
>PSMF01000079.1:0-12879 GCA_040290005.1 Meiothermus sp. | reverse complement strand
AGGCTGACCTCTCCCGCCATTACTTTAGCCAAAAACCCCAAAATGTCCCGCTCCACCACGGTATTTTCGGGTCCGGTGCCGTTGAGCCTGCGCCAGTCAATGCCGTTTTCTTCGGCAAGACGACGAGCCAGTGGGGTGACTTTGACTTCACTCATGCTGCTCACCATCATAGCGCAGGCGTAACGGTCGGTCGGTGCATCTGAACAATGGCCCCAAGGGTCGGGTAAAACAGCGTTACTGAGCGTTATGTAGTGGTTAGTAATGAGCCACGAGCGATTAAGGGCGACCCCCCACGATTGCCGACCTTATCAGTGATTTAGTGAAGGCCCTGCTGCTTTTAGCGCCCCTGCAAGCGGGGGCACGGTGCAAAGCTCGTTACATACAAAACTTTGGGAGGTTGCTTTTAGCTCATCGCTCATAGCCCCGCGCTTCAGTATCCTGTACCGGTGGAAACCCGTTTTGCAGCCCTACTTAGCGAGTATTGCCTGGACCTCAAACCCGGTCAGACCGTTATTATCGAAGCGCAATCCCCGGCCCTTCCTCTGATAGAAGCGCTGGTGCCTGCCGCCCTCGAGCGCGGCGCTTATCCGTTGGTGTTGCTGGAGTATCCGGGGCAGGCTCGAGACTTCTACCGCTATGGCGGGGAGTGGCTAAAACAGGTTCCCGCCGCGCGGATGGCCCTGCTGGAGAAGGCCGATGCGAGCTTGCGGATTCAGAGTGAGGCAAACCCGCTCGAGACCGCCGACGTAGACCCTGCCACGCTCTCGGCCTACCAGAAAGCCTGGCGCCCCTTGAGCAGCTTGCGTTTAAGGAAACGCTGGTGTCTGACGCTCTATCCCACCCCCGGTTACGCCCAGCAGGCGGGGATGAGCACCGCGGAGTTTCGCAGCTTCGTGGAGCGGGCCTTATACCTGGATAAGCCCGACCCCGTTGCGGCCTGGCGGGAGTTGTCGGCGTTCCAAGCGGCTTTGATTCGTCGGTTATCGAAGGTTAAGGAGATCAGGCTCGAGGCCCCCGGGACCGACCTGCGGCTGAACGTCGCCGGTCGCACCTGGATCAACTCCGACGGCAAGCGGAACATGCCCTCGGGCGAGGTGTTCACCGGCCCATACCAGGACTCCGCCGAGGGCGAAGTGACCTTCAACCTACCCGCCGTCGTATCGGGGCAGCGGGTCGAGGGTGTTTATTTGCGCTTCCAGCGCGGGAAAGTCGTGGAAGGGAGAGCCCAGCGTGGGGAAGGGTATTTGCAGAGGATGTTAGAGACCGACCCCGGCGCACGCTTCCTCGGCGAACTCGGCATCGGGACCAACTATGGCATCGCCCGGTCTAGCGGCATCATCCTCTACGACGAGAAAATCGGCGGAAGTGTGCATCTGGCGATCGGGCAGAGCTATCCCGAAACCGGTGGGACGAACCAATCGGCGGTTCACTGGGACTTGGTGCTGGATTTGCGTCAGGGCGGGCGGATTTGGGCCGACGACGAGGTGTTGCAAGAGGACGGAGAGTTCAAGTTGGCTTAAGTGCCGCTTGCTACTTCTTCCCGATCCACTCCTTACCCTCGGCGGTGAGGGCCGAGCCTCGAGTCAGGTTCTTGATAAACTCCGCGTGCCGGAAGCGCAGGGCCGACCAGTCCTCGTCAATCGCCACTTGGCGTACGGGCTCGAGGCCCTGCTCGCCCACCGCTGCCCAACCGGTGTAGCGGTTGAACTCGCACTTGTATCTTTTCGAGCTGCCTTTGGGGTAGACGAACCAGACGAGCGCGTCACCCTCGAGTTTCGACTTCAGCGCCTTGGCGGTGCCGTCCACCTCGCTCTGCTGGGTGACGAAGCTTAGGATGAACTGAACTTTTCGTGCGGATTTTGGGTCGCGCAAGATTTTGACATTCTCGAGGCCCTTCAGCTCGGCCTCGAAGCTCTCGGGGGCGTTCAGGACCACCAACTCGGTCTGGTCTTGAAGTTAAGCTTTTTGAACAGGGGGGCATGACGGTAGTTTACTTCTCACTGCCCAGTTCGCAGGTGTAGGCTGGTATTGCCCAAAAAGGAGGAACTCAGGTGCTCCCAACCCGCCTCCAGACGAACAAAAACGGCGGGTTCAGGACAGCTTTGACCGCATGGCGGTCCACTATGACGGCCTGCACTTCACCCAGGTTTGTGCCCGTCGGCTGCTCGAGCTGGCCGATTTGAGCGAAGGCCAAAGCGTTCTGGATGTCGCCACTGGTACGGGTTTAGTGGCCGGGGTCGCGGCTCAAATCGTGGGGCCACACGGCACGGTGGTGGGGGTGGACCTTTCGCCGGAGATGCTGGCTAGAGCCCAGGCCAAGTTCGGCGGCGCGAGAAACTTAGAGTTCCACCAGGGCGATGCCGAGCGGCTGGAGTTTCCCGACGATTGCTTTGACGTGGTGCTATGCGCCTCGTCGCTGTTTTTCATCCCCGACATGCTCGGTGTTTTACGCGAATGCAAGCGGGTGCTGAAAAACGGCGGACAAGTGGGATTTTCCAGCTTTGGGGCGAGCTTTCTGCAACCTTTGAATGACCTTTGGGCGGCGCGACTGGAAAAGTACGGGGTGGCTCGTGGCCCGCTCCCGACGATGCGCCTGGTTGACCCCAATACTTGCCGAGATTTGCTGTCCCAGGCTGGTTTTGAAGAGGTCGAAGCTCACGCCGAGCAGTGCGGTTACTATCTCCCCGACGTGAACGCACGCTGGGCCGAGATGATGGCGGGGCTGGAAGGGCAGTTGCTAGGCCGCTTGAGCCCCGATGAGCGCGAAAGGGTGAAGGCGGAACACCTCGAGGAACTTCACCAGTTCGTCACCCCCAACGGAATCTGGGTGGACGTATCCGCTAATTTCGCCTTCGGACGCAAGCCGAGTGCGACCTGAGAAAGAACAATCCTTCTACTACGCCGTAACAGGATGGGTGGATAGAGAGGTGTTGCAGGAGGATACCGCCTGTATGACCCAATGGTGTACGAGATAGGCTTTTTAGAAGGTTCAAGGAAGCGGACTTAAGCTTCACCTGCTACGTGGCACAGGTATTAGGTTCAAAAGCCAGTTCGAGCGTAGCCAACGAACTCGGATACCCTGCATACCAAGCCACGCTCAATTCAAAATAAACGGTCACAGTAGCGCCAATCCCAATAGGAAAACCCCTGTTGCACACAGGGGTTTCATTGGCTCAGATGGTCTAGCTCTGCTTTTCGGCCTGTTTGCCTTCCTCTTCCTCGAGGCTCAACTGGCTCAAGAGGTCGCCGAAGACATCGCCCAGCTTGACGTTGGTGGTCGAGGCGGCAGCAATGGTGGGGTCATAGTTGTTGTAAGCTGCCGTTCCGCTTCCGCCATAGTCGAAGTCGCGCTCGCGTCCGCTACGTCCTTCGCGGGGGCCACCCTTGCCCCTGCCGGGGCGCTTAGGCCGGTTGTCGCGTCCACCGCCGGGTCCGTCGCGGCGCGGGCCACGGCGGTCATCGCTGCCCTCCTCGCCTGCGGGCGTGGTGACGGCGGCTTGCCGGGGCGGGGTCAGGAGGCGCTTGCGCGACAGCGAGATACGCTGCTCCACCGGGTCAATGTTCAGGATAGCGGCTTCTACCTCGTCGCCCTTCTTGAACAGGTCGCTGGGCTTCTCTACGCGGTTGTAATCCAGCTCGCTGACGTGAATCAGACCCTCAATACCCGGCTCGATCTCAACAAACACGCCGAAGTCGGTAAGACCAGTGACCTTGCCCTTGACCGGGGTTCCGGGCGGGAAGCGGTCAGGGAGCGACTTCCAGGGGTCGGGGGTGGTCTGCTTGAGACCTAAGCTGAGGCGGCGCTCGGCGGGGTCAATCCGCAGAACCTGCGCCTCGACCTCCTGGCCCTCCTTGACGATCTCGGAGGGGTGCTTGGGGCGCTTGGTCCAGGACAGCTCGCTGATGTGGATCAGACCCTCGAGCCCTGGCTCCACCTCTACAAAGGCCCCGAACTGGGTTAGGCCCACCACCTTCCCGTTCACCCGGCTGCCGATGGGGTATTTCTCGCTCACCGTGAGCCAGGGATCGGTGACCAGGGCCTTCATCGAGAGGTTGACCCGCTCGCGCTCGGTGTCTACCGAGAGCACCTTAGCCCGCACGGTCTGGCCCTTCTGGATCACATCGCGGGGATGGTTGAACCGACCCCAGGTGATCTCGCTGCGGTGGACCAAGCCGTCCACACCGCCGAGTGCCACAAACACGCCGAACTCGGTGACTTCGACCACCTGGCCTTCGACAATATCGCCCTCTTTGAGCTGGGAGAGCACGCTGCTACGAGCTTCCTTCTGCTCGACCTCGAGCACCGTCCGGCGCGAGAGGATTACCCGGCCTTTTTTGCGGTTCAGCTCGATGATCTTGACCGGGAAGCTCTGGCCCACGTACTCATCCAACTCGGGGGTGCGCTTGAGGTCTACCTGAGAGGCGGGGAGGAAGGCCCGAACGCCTTCGACGTTGGCAACCAAGCCACCCTTGACCTTCTCCTTCACCGTGACCATCACCGCTTCGCCCTTGTCGAAGAGGTTTTGAATCTTCACCCAAGACTGGTCGCTCTCGGCCCGCTTTTTGGAGAGCACGATCTGGCCGTTCTCCAAATCGGCCCGCACCACGTAGGCGGTGACCGGATCGCCGGGCTTGAGCAGGTTCTTGAGCTCGTCTTCGGAAAGGTTATCCTCGGTGAGCTGGTTGAAGGGGATGAGCCCCTCGGTGCGGGCGCCGATGTCCACCATCACCCCGTCGTGGGTGACGAGTACCACCGTGCCCTGCACGATCTGGCCGCGCTGGACGGTCTTCTCGAGCCTTGCCTCAGCATCCTGAAGGGCTTGCTCCATGCTGAAGTTGCCGCTCTGCTGGCTTTGGGCCGGTGCTACGGGCTGGCTCTGCGGAGCGGGCTGAGCTTGAGGTGCGGGTGCCTGGGCTTCGCTCGAGGCTTGCACTTGCGGCGCAGCTTCGGTGGGCTGCTCGTCCTGAGAGGTTCCCGCTACGACGTTGCTCGAGGCTCCCTGACTCGCCTGATCCTGGGCCTGCTCGGTGACGTTAGTGCGGGCGCTCTGCTCGCTGTTGGTGTCAGGAGCGTCTTGCTTTCCGGTTTCTACCGGGGTCTGGGTTGCTTGGTCTTCCATCCGCCTCTTTCCTCCACTCCGGGGCCTGTTTAGCCCTTGTTTTGTCGCGGTGACAATCCGGCCTGGGCGTGCCAGGCTTGGGGGTCGTTGTCTGCGCGACGGGTCGTCCTCTTTTCTTGGAAGTCTCTACTGACCTTCAAAGGACATACCTGTCAGTTATAGCACACGCTTTGGCAAAAGTCCAACCCACTTTGAACAAGTTGCACTAGCCCAAATATGAGGTCGGAATGGGGTTTTCTATAGCTCCACCTGCGCTGCGCTGGACACGATACGCCCTAGAATTCGGGCGTGAACTTACCACATTTTTTATCTCAGAGCCGATGAAATGCAGTGCTACACCGTCTTCCACGCCGTATCCATCTTTCAGTTGACCCGCTCCGACGAAGTGCTGAAAACTCGGCCTCCGCGCGGCTTCCCCGTCATAGTGCGGTGAGCAACTTCCCTCGAGAAACCCTAAGCAGGGTAGAGGAGAAAGCAGCCCCGGCATGGGCAATGCCCGGTCGCTAGGGCGACTCAGCCCTGGCACGGAATCGGTGTGGCCTTGCTCGAACCAGCAAATGGCCCCTGCGCTCAGTCCGGCGAGCACCACCCCACATTCCCAAGCTTTGCGAAGAATCCCGTCCAGGCCCCACTCTCTCCACAAGGCCAACATGCTTTTGCTGTTGCCTCCGCCGACGTAAATAACGTCTTTCTCGAGCAGAAATCCCTCGAGGTCCGCCGTCGGCGGTCTGAACAAAGACAGGTGCGAAGGTTGGCGGTTGTGCTGAGAAAACGCTGCGTAGAAGCGCAAAATGTAATCTTGAGACTCTCCGCTCGCCTGTGCCAGAAAGCACGCTTTCGGCCTCGGCTTACCCGCCGCGTTCAGCACATATAAAACGAGCATTGGATTTTCAGGTTCCATACCGAACCCGCCGCCCATGGCAATAATCTGCAGGGTTGACATCTTGGCTGTCAGGGATGAAGAAAGTAAAACAGCAGCAGCGCCAGCGTTACCGTCACCGCCGAGACCGGCGTGCCGTACTTCAGAAAGGTGACGAAGCTGATCGGATGACCCGCCCTAGCGGCAATATCCGCTGTCACTACGTTTGCTGAAGCGCCGACCAGCGTGAGGTTCCCGCCTAAGCAAGCCCCAATCGAAAGCGCCCACCACAGCGGGTCCATTTGAAAGCCAATTGTTTCGCGCAGGTCGCGCAGCACGTAGCTCATCGAAATGGTGTAAGGGATGTTGTCCACGAAGCCCGAAATCACCGCCGAGCCGAAACCCACCACCAGCACACCCAGCTTGATGTTCTCGCCCATTAGGTTCTTAAGCCAGACCGCCACGGCGTGGAATACGCCGGTGTGCTCCAAGCCGCCCACCACGATAAAAAGCCCGGCGAAGAAGACCAGCGTTACCCACTCCACGCGTTCTAAAAACCATACCGGCGAAGTGCGGGAAATCAGCGCCAGGAGCGAGGCCATGAACAGGGCGATGACCCCGGACTCGAGCCGCAAAACGCTATGCGAGAGGATAAATAGCACGACGGTTAGGGAAAAAACCCCCACCGACTGCCACAGCAAGCGCCAGTCAATCTCGGCGCGGTCGCTCTCCTCGAGCAGCGCCTGGACTTCCTGTCTCGAGGCTGTCGTCCGCAACAAGCCCTGCCGCGCCAGAAGCAATTGCATCGTCCAAACCCCCGCAAGAAACGCCACGGTGACGTAAGGCGCGACGTTGACGAGAAAATCGTTGAAGCTTTTCCCGCCAATCGAGCCGATGATGATGTTGGGTGGGTCGCCAATCAGCGTGGTCGTGCCGCCCACATTCGAGGCCAGCACCACGGCGACGAGAAAGGGCACGGGCGGTAGTTTCAGGCGCAGGCACAAATGCAAAACTACGGGAGCCATGAAAAGTACGGTGGTGACGTTATCGAGAAAGGCTGAGAAGAACGCCGTAAGCAGCGAAAACACCCACAGGATGCGCACCGGGCTGCCGCCGGTGTAATGCAGGGCGCGGTCGGCCATCAGCGCGAAGAAGCCGCTTTTCGCCATGATGGCGACGATCATCATCATCCCAAAAAGCAGAAACATGGTGCCGTAGTCAATTGAGCGCCAGGCCTCTTGGGGCGTGAGAATGCCGATCACCAGCACTGCCGAGGCCCCGAGCAACGCCGCCATGGTGCGGTGGATGTAGTGCTCGAGGAAAATCAATACATACGTCCCCACGAAAATCGCCAGCGCCCAGCTCGCCAGCCCTTCAGGCGCGCCTCCATAGCCGAGCAGCCCTAAAAGGCCGATGGCTTCTTGTTTTTCCATGCGAAGATTATAAGGAACGGGTGTCGGGTGTCAGTAGGGCAAAAGCGCGCCGAACGACTAACGCCGAATGCTAAACGCTAGACACAAAACACCAAAAACCGATTTTTCGTAGTTTGCACCCGCCGCGCGTCGCAACTTGAATGATGGGCTGAGGAAACACCGTCTCTCACGACCACCCATATGCCTGCGGGGATTGCAGGGGCGAGTCTCAGACCCGCCCCTACGCGCCCCAAAAACGATTCGCGTCCTACACTACCTTTCTCAACCTATGATTTCGCCGTGCCAGACGTGAGCTATCCTTTGACACTTCCAGCAGTGAGCCCCGACAGCAAGCCGCGTTGCAGCAAGAACCCGATGAGAATGGGTGGGAGCGCCGCCAACACGCCCGCCGCGCAAATCAAACCATAGTCTACCGCGCGTCCAGCGGCAAAATCGGCGATGGTGACAGGCAAAGTCTTAGCGTTTTGATTTGCGGTGAAGAGCAGGGCGTAGAAAAACTCATCCCACGAGAGCAAAATCGCCCAAATCGTCGCCGTGCTGAGCGCAGGCAGAGCCAGCGGCAAGGTGATGCGTAAGAGTGTGCCCCAGCGGTTCAAACCGTCTATCGCGGCGGCTTCCTCGAGGTCCACCGGCACGGCATCAAAGTTGGTTTTCAACAGCCAGGTGATGAAGGGGGCCAGAATTGTGCAGTACACCAGTGCCAGCCCCCAGACTTTGTTCAGCAGACCTAGCGCGGCCAAAATCCCGTACAGCGGCAGCACCAGTGCTACTGGGGGAATCATGTACGTTGCCAGAACCCCGTACAGCAGCCCCATTCTGCCGAACCTCGAGAAGCTGTACGCAGCAGGTATAGCCACCAGGAGCGAGATTAACGTGGCTCCGAAAGCAGCTCCCAGACTGTTGCGTAGCGCCGAGAGAAAAGTTTCGCCGAAGCCGCCGCGCCCCTGGCTCAATAGTGCTTTGTACCTCGAGAAATCCAGTTGCTCTGGTATCCAGCGCAAGGGAACGGTGGTCAGGTCGTTGGTGGAGGAGACGCTGGAAATCAGCAGCCAGACGAACGGGGCGAGAATCGAGGTAATCAAAACGAGGACGGCGAGGTATAGCAGGCCGGTTTGAAGACTGCGGAGGGCTTTTGGACTCACGCCGCTCGCTCCTGTCGCCGTAGCAGGACGATGTATAGCGCGATCAGGACGATGCTAATCAATAGCACCAAATAGGCGTAAGCGGCGGCACTTCCCGAGCGCAGATAGCTAAATCCCTCCTGGTAGACGAGAAAACTCAAGGTCTTGGTCGAGTCTGCGGGGCCGCCCCTGGTCATCACGTACACGATGTCGAAAACCTTCACCGCCTCGATGGTTCGCAGCACCATCGCCACGCTCAGCGCCGCCAGAATCCCTGGCCAGGTGATGCGCCAAAATCTCGTCCAGGCACCCGCGCCGTCAATGGCCGCCGCCTCGAAGAGTTCTTTGGGGATGAGCTGCAAGGCAGCCAGCACCACGAGCGTGATGATCGGATAATTCTTCCACACGTCGGCCACAATCACCATGTTCATCGCCAATCCGGGCTCGCCCAGCCAGGAGCGATATTCAGAAATGAGGTGAAGCTGCGTCAGGAGCGCGTTGAAGGCTCCGAACTCGGGGTTGTAAATCCAGCGCCACATCATCGCGTTGACGATGGTCGGCAGGGCCAGCGGGACGATCAGCAGGACGCGCACCAGCGCCCGCCCGAAGAATTTTTGGTTGAGCAGGAGTGCCACCAGCACGCCCAAAACCAGCTCGAGCCCCACCGACACGAGCACGAAATACGCCGTGCGCGCCGCTGCCGCCTGGAAGTCGGGGTTGGATAAGGCACGGACATAGTTCCCCAAGCCCACCCAGTTCGGGGCCTGGTTTAGCGCGGTCAGGCGGCTATCGGTGAAGCTCAGATACAGCGTTCGTAGCAGCGGATAGCCAATCGCCCCCAGCACCACCACGAGGATGGGCAAGAGCATCAGCAGGGCGGTGGAGCGTTCGCGGCGGGTCATAAGCGATGAGCCATGAGCCATGAGCGATGAGCTAAAAACAATGTATGTACAGGACAGAGATTCTCAAAATGAGATTTCATCGTCTGGGGCATGAGCCGCATTGTAGTCTTTGCCTTTAGCTCATTGCTCATAGCTAGTTGCTCATTGCTACTTCAGTGCGGAGACCTGCTTCGCGGCATCCTCGAGCGCCGCTTTCGCCGTCATCTTGCCTAAGAGCGCTTGCTGAATGGCTTTTTGCAGGACGGTGCTGATTTCGGCGTACCGGACCACCGTCGGGCGCGTCGTCATGGCTCCAATGCTCACGTTGGCGGCCTTCACCACGGCTTCTTGGCCTTTCGTCACGGCGGGGCTGGTGTAGCTGGCCTTCCAGATCGGCAGGCTGAGCTTGGCGTACTTCTCCTGCACCGGCTGGCTGGTCAAAAAGGTGATGTATTTCCAGGCGGCATCGGGGTTCTGGCTCTTGGCTGTTATCCCTAAACCCATCGAGCCGTTCACCGCCGAGACCGTGCTTACCCCGGCCACGCCGGGCGCGGGAACGATGCCGACCTTGCCCA
Organism: Meiothermus sp.; assembly: GCA_040290005.1. Classification (GTDB taxonomy): domain Bacteria; phylum Deinococcota; class Deinococci; order Deinococcales; family Thermaceae; genus Meiothermus. Next base: position 2,890 of record PSMF01000079.1, on the reverse strand, counting down.
CCACCTTCGACTCCTTGGGGTCTTGGGCCAGGTTGTACATGTACGTCCAGTTCAAGGCAAATGCCGCCTGACCGCTAGAAAACACGCGGCGCACGTCCTCCTCCAAATATTCCTTCGAGTTGGGGTTGGAAAGGCCGCGTTTGGTGGAGTCCACCATGTACTCTAAGGCCTTCAACCCGCCGCCGGTTTGGAAGGCGGGATTCCCGCTGGCATCGAGGAATTTACCACCATAGGCCGCCAGCAGCGTGGTGTAATCGCAAATCGCGGCCTCGGCCTGCGCCCAGCTCCAGACAATCGGGTACTTCACCAACCCCTTTTTCTTGATGGTGTCGGCCTGCGTGAGCAGTTCGGCCCAAGTCTTCGGGGGCGCTTTGATGCCCGCTTTCTGCAAAATTTCGCTGTTGTAGTAGAGGTATTTGGTGTCCAAAATCCAGGGTAGGCCGTAGTATTTGCCCTCGTACATGACCGTCGTCCAGGCTCCGGGGAAGATTTTGGGGACATCGGCCTTGTTGATGCGGCTCGTCACGTCCTGCAAGAAGCCGTTGGTGGCGTACTCGGCGGGCCAGATCACGTCGAAGAGCACCACGTCGTAGCCCCCGCTCGCCGCGGCGGCGATGGTCTTGTCGTGCAGCGCCTCATACGGGACGAACTCCAAGTTCACCTTGATGTCAGGATTGGCCTTCTCGAAGTCGGTGGTCATGGCCTTGATGTCGTCCTCGCTGTAGGCGGCCTGCTTCATGAACAACGCGTTGAGCTGGGTTTGTGCCCCCGCAACGCTGGCGAGCGCTAAGCCCGCGGTGACCAGTAGAATTTTCCATGCTTTCATCGTGTACTCCTCCCCTTCGGTAGCGCCAACGGCGCAGAAACCGTCACACAATGGAGCAATTGCGCTTGAGCCAGGCGGGTGGCCTCGAGAAAAGCCCCCAGCACCGGAGCCCGCTCGCCGAGCTTGCTTTTGACGACCTGCACGTTGGGCGGGACGAGTTCTTGTAGGGCGGCGTTCAAATCCAAGGAAAGTGCCCCAGCAGAATCCTGATGTACGACTAAAAGGCTCAAATCGAGGGCTACTGCGAGCCCGCTCACGAGTTGGGCTAAGGCGGTTTCTCGCTGCGGGGGCGGTAATTCTTCCAAAGGGGTGAGCTTGCGTCCCTGCGGCCAGCGCACCAGCGCGATTTCGCCGCCAAAGCCCCGTTCCCCGCGGTAAAGCTGACCTCCGAGCAGCAGCCCGAGCCCTATCCCGCTGGCTCTCTCGGCCAGGAGGGCGAAGTTGTCGTTTTGGGAAGCTGCTCCAGCGCGGTGCTCGGCGACAGCCCCCAGCTTGACATCGTTCTCCAGCACCACCTCAACCCCGCGTCGCCGTCCCCAGGCTAGAACTTTCTCGGCGTCGAACTCGGGAACGCTGTTGGGCGGCTGCGGCAGGCCATCTTCGCCCACCGGTGCAGGCACGGCGACCACCACCTGCTTGAGCGAATCGAGGGTCTCGAGCTGCCGCAAAATTGCCTTGGTAATCGAGCCCTCCAGGACGAAGGTTTCCTCCTTCAAGATTTCCCCCCGCAGGTTGCCTTGTATCAATCCCAAAGCTTGAGGCTGAACATCGAAGCCGACCACATTTCCGATTGCCGGACGCAGCTCGACTAAACCCGCCGGGCGGCCCACGATGCCCGCGGTCTTGCTGACCTCGTGCAGAAGCCCTTCCTCGACCAGCTCGTTGACGATGAGGGTGGTCGTCACCTTGGAAATCCCGGTGTGCTCGGCGATCTCGGCCCTCGAGACCCGCCCCCGTTCGAGCAGCATTTCCAGCACCCGCACGCGGTTATGCAGGCGCAAACGGTTCGGGCCTTGGGGCAGGGATGTCATGGACGCAAGCCAGCCTCGAGATAGTTAGAAAACTTTCTTTACTAAAATGTGCCTGAGTATTTCAGATAAGGGCTCGAGGTCGGTGTAAGCCAGGGCTCAATTTGGGTTTTTGCGATAGATTTCCCCAAATCTAACTTTTCCCAGCCGCGAACTCTTCTCTCCTACAGCGTAGGAGAGGGCTAGGGTGAGGTCGGTTCCGAGGTCATTCATTTACAGTTCGTGTTGGGAACGGGGATTCTCGAGGTTGAATTTGCCTGCCTCAAACATGATCTGTTTTTGTAGGGGCGAACCTCTGTGTTCGCCCTTCATATCCCACGGGCCACAAAATCACGACCCTGACAGCGGAAGATGGCGGGCCGAGGAATGAGGGCAGACACGAGGTCGAGCGCTTGACCTTGCACACAGGCCTGCCCCTACAAACGGCCCTTTGGACACGGAAATGCCTAACCCGAAGAGTATTTTTATGAGAGAGACCTCGAGCTTAATGGCTAAATGAAGCCATAAACTATGCATCATCGCGTATAATGCCCTTCAGTATGCGCTCAATTGCGATGCTGCCCTGGTTGGTCGCGCTGGTGCTGGCCCAATCGCCGGGCACCTATACCGTCCAGGCCAAGGACACGCTGTTCTCCATCGCCAAGCGCTTCAATACCACTGTGGAGGCGCTGCTCAAGCTGAACAATCTCACCGCGCCCACGCTCGAGGTCGGGCAGGTGTTGCGCGTGCCCCTGCCCGCCATCATCTACACCGTTCAGCCCAAGGACACCCTGTTCTCCATCGCCAAAAAGAACAACTCCACCGTGGAGGCCATCGTGCAGGAGAACAACCTGCCCAGCCTGAGCCTGAGCGTGGGCCAGGTGCTACGGATTCCGCGGAGCGTTCAGAGTGCCTCGCCTGTTCCCAGCACCCCTGTTCAATCCCCCCAAACTGCCAATCCGAATCCGTTGCAATCCGCCGCTAATCTGCCCCCTTCCACCGCCAACCCGCCGCCCTCCACGCCTACCCCGACCCTAACGCCCATCACCCCCCTGCC
>PSMF01000078.1:0-16337 GCA_040290005.1 Meiothermus sp. | reverse complement strand
GGCTATCGGCCTCGCCCAGAACTCGAGCCCCCCACCCGACCTCTCCCCCCGCGTTTTCGACATCGCTCGCGAGCTGCGCTGCCCGGTCTGCCAGGGCGAGTCGGCGGCGGAGAGCAACGCGGATATCTCGGTGGAGATGCGCCGGATTATCGCCGAGCAGCTTTCGCAGGGGAAGAGCGAAGCGCAGATAAAAGCGTATTTCGTGCAGCGCTACGGGGACTGGATTCTCTACAACCCGCCCCGGCGCGGGGCGACGCTTTGGGTGTGGCTTTCGCCGGTCATCGGCTTGATAGTCTTAGGTTTCGTCCTGTGGCGGTATCAGGGCATCGTCAAAAGACGGGCCAGGACAGTATCAGGTGACGTTACAGACGAGGAAATCGCGCGGCTTGAGGCCGAGCTAGGCCAGACGCAAAACGCTAAACGCTAGGTGCTTGCTAATCATGATTTTTGCCTATATCGCTCTCGGATTGCTCTTTCTGCTGGGGCTTTTTTACGCGCTGCGGCCTTTCTTCGGCTCGGCTCCGGCCCCGTTTCCGGCCAGTCCCCGCCCTGAAGAGTTGCGGGCTGAGGTTGAAGTTCTGAAGGCTCAAGCTCAAGAAGCCCAAGGGGACGAGAGAAAACGGTTATTGGCGCAGGCGGTAAGGCTCGAGCGCGAACTCGCCGAACTCGGCACACAAACGCCCGTCCCGCGCCGGTTGAGCCCCGGTGCAATCAGCCTCGTGGTGGTCGCGCTGGCGGTGCTTGGCGTGGGGTTGTGGCGCAGCACCGTGCCCCGTCTGCCGGGCGAGACCCTGACCACCAGCCGGGCAGAGGCCAGGGAGCTGGCCAACCTCGAGAACACCGCCAAATCCAGCAACAAAGCCGCCGACTGGCTGGCCCTTGCCAACAAAGCCTACGACGTGCAGGACTTCGAGCGGGCGATTCCGGCCTACATCAAGGTGGCAGAACTCGAGCCCAAAAACCCCGTCGCCGTGCGCCGGTTAGGGGTTTTGTTGTTCATGGGCGGGCGCACCCAGCAGGCCGTGCCGATTTTGGAAGTCGCCACCAAAGCCGACCCCAACGAGCCGGAAGGCTGGCTGTTCCTGGGCAACGCATACTTTCAGCTTGGCAAGCCTAAAGAGGCCATTCGCGCCTGGGAGGGCTATTTGAAGGCCGGGGGAGAGGCCAAGGAGCGCGTGCAGGGCTTGATTGATACGGCCAAGGCGCAGTTGAGTGCAACGGGCTCGAGCGGTCAGGCAGTTTATCTGCAACAATGTGCGGCCTGTCACGGCGCACAGGCTCAGGGCGGAACCGGCCCAGCGCTGAAGGGCAATCCGGTGATAAAAGTGCCCGAAGCCGTCACCGAAATCGTCACCAAGGGACGGGGCCAGATGCCCGCCGTCCAGGTGAGCCTGCAGGAGTTGAAGGCGCTTCTAGACTACCTCAAGGGGCTATGAAGCTCACCCGCCGTGACTTTATCTGGATTGTCCCTAGCGCCGTCACCGCCGGGTTTTTTGGCTGGCTGGGTTGGCGCACGGTGAACATCCAGTTTCTCAAAAAAGGCGTGGGCGAGCCGGTTTGGAAGGACGGGCCAAGGGTCAAAGCTGCGACGCTCGCTGAGCTAGAAGGGCCTTGGAAGTTCAAATATTTCGAGTACGTTTATGGTGGTGGTAAGTTGCAGTCTGTGGTTTTCAGTCTTCCGCAAGCGGTATCCGGCGGTTTGAGCGTCGGAGAGCGGCATTTCCTCGCGCTTTCGCGCATCTGTACCCACATGGGCTGCACGGTGAACTTTGTGGACAACCCGGAACTCGGTTCTATAGCCTACAACCACCGCACCGACCATCCCTTTCTCGGCTGCCCGTGCCACTTCGGGGCGTATGAGCCGTTGCAGGCGGGGAAGGCGGTGTACGGGCCGCCCGAGTACCCGCTGCCGAGACTCCGGCTCGAGCTTGCTGGTCAAAATTTATACGTCACCGGTTATGAAACCCCGTTCAGGCCCTATGAAAAAGGCTAGCCGCTTTTCTCGACCCGCACGAACTTATCCTTGCCGCGCTGGAGAACTAAGGGATGCTCGAGCGTGATCTGCTGATTTGCGTCGGTGACGATCTCGCCGTCAATCCTCAAGCCTTTTTGCTCGGCCATGCGCCGGGCTTCGCTGTTGGAGGCAGTTAGACCTGCTAGGGTGAAGAGCTTGGCAAGGCCGATTTTGCCGTCTTGAAGGTCGCCGTTGCCGATTGAAACGGTAGGAACGTCCTCGGGAATGCCGCCTTTAGATATTTCAATGTATCGTTCATTAGCGGCAATAAGCAAATTTGCCAATTGCTCTTCCTCAACGGATAATCCTGTTGGCTTGAGTGATGGTTTACTAATCTGGACAGTGCCATCTGGATACATAAGCTGAATGCCAACTCTTTCCAGAAAAGCGTAATTGATTTCATTGGGAATTCTGGATAAGACGTATGCAGCAGTTACCAAAGCGGCTAAAACACGATGGCGGCCTACAGGGTTAACTTTGTCGAAAAGCACTTCAACCTCAGTTCTTGACAAATCTGTGCAAAGCTCGAAGTACGTCTGCAAATACTGGTCTTCGACCTTCATCAGCTTGCGGAAGATTTCGCTCGGTTCCTCGGTAATTCCGATGTAGTTGTCGTAGCTCTTCGACATCTTGCGCCCGTCGCCACCCACCAGCAAGGGCATGATAAACACCACTTGTTCCTCGAGCCCATACGCCCGCTGCACCTCGCGCCCGACGAGCAGGTTGAACTTCTGGTCGGTTCCGCCCATTTCAATATCGGCCTTGATGGCTACGGAGTCGTAAGCCTGGGCGAAGGGGTAGAGGAACTCATGGACGGAGATGGGAACTCCGCTGGTGTAGCGGTTTTTGAAGTCCTCGCGCTCGAGCATCTGCGCCACGGTGAGCTGCGAAGCTAGCTTGATGACCTCGGCGAAACCCAGGTGCTCCAGCCACTCCGAGTTGTAGCGCAGCTCGAAGCGTTCGGGGTCTTCGGTAATCAAAATTTTACCGACCTGCTCGACGTAGCTCTTGGCGTTGGCCCTGGTTTCCTCGAGGGTCAGCGGGGGCCGCGTCGCGCTGCGCCCGGAGGGGTCGCCGATCATCGCGGTAAAGTCCCCGATGATAATCACGACCTTGTGCCCGAGTTCCTGGAACAGGCGCATTTTCCGTAGCACCACGGCGTGGCCGATATGAATATCGGGTCGGGTGGGGTCTAGGCCGAGTTTTACGGTGAGTTTTCGCCCGGACTCGAGCTTTTTAAACAACTCCTCGCGGGGGATGATTTCTACTGCCCCGACTTGCAGGGCCTCGAGCGCTTTTGTTGCGGTGAGCGTCATAAAGGCCAGTATACCGACTCCCACTCCCTCCCTCACCCGGCGAGGGGGAGGGTGCGTATAACCCGAGGTGAGGAAAATATGAAGGTATACTGGGGGGCGTGCGAGCGCTGCTCTTTTTCGTCGTAGCTGCCGCGGGTCTGTTTTTCTACGCGGACCGCTTCGGGCTGGCGGTGGGGTATGCGCCGTTCACGCCGGTGTTTTACTGGAACTATAACGGCGAGGCCCGATACGGGCTAAACACCACCGGCCTCAACGCTATCAAGATTGTCCTAGACGGACGGTTGAATGAGGGTGGGCTCGAGGTCAAGGTACTCAAAGGTGGCCAGCCCATCGCTAACCCCGTGCAGTATAGGGACACTTTCAACAACACCCTCACCTACCAGGCCGACTCCGGCCAGTACGAAATCGTCTTTAAGCTCGACAAAGCCAAAGGCCAAGTGCGCTACGATTGGGTCGGCACCAAAAACGGCTACTAGGCATGAAGCCTTCTGATGTGCTAGACTCGTGAGCGGTTTGCCCGTTGGGCCGATCCCGGCTCAGGCAGAATACTTTGGAGAACTATGGCACAGAAGAAAACCGCTCGTAACCCGTCCGCCATGAAGCGGCACCGCCAGTCCCTCAAGCGCCGTGCCCGCAACAAGGCCAAGATGTCCACCATCAAGACCATCAGCAAGAAGGCCGCGCTGCTCGCTCAACAAGGCAACGCCGAAGAGGCCACCAAAACCCTGCGCTACGCCGAGAGCCTGATTGACAAGGCCACTAAGGGCTCTACCCTGCACAAGAACGCCGCTGCTCGGCGCAAGTCCCGCTTGATGAGCCGGGTGAACGGCCTGCTCAGCGCTAGCAAAGCCTAAGGGGTGAGGTATGGGTAAAGGAGACCGCCGCACCCGCAGGGGCAAAATCTGGCACGGCAGCTTTGGCAAGGCTAGGCCGCGCAAAGCAAATAAGAAGTAAGCGTTGAGAACACGGAACCGGGGAATCCCCCCGGTTTTTTTATTTTGCACGAGGGGTGCGCGTGTAGGGCCGGGTCTTAGGCCCGGTCCTACGAAGCCGCAAATCAATGGGCTGGGCGTGCGGGAAGGTCTTTGGGGAGCGGATAGTTTGATGCTAGACCCGCCCGCACGAGGAGCCTGTCATCCCTACAAATACTTTGCGTCCAGCACAGCAGTTTTGACGTGCGAGAAAGCCTGTCAGGGATGGGAGCTAGCCTGCACTGCGGTTTCCTTCCCGTCAAACACCACTTCGACCTGCCATTTCTCCCTGGGCTGGCTGTGCAGTTCCCAAAACTTCTCGGCGATGAGGTCAGGGTCGAATTCGGTTCCGCGCTTGACCATTCCGGCTACCGTAACCGTCGCCACGTGAATCCCCTCGAGAGCTAATTCCTGCGAGAGCGTGCCCACCAAGGCCCGCAAGCTGGCCTTTCCTATCGAGAGAGCTGCTGCCTGAGCGCTGGGGCGCAGGGCCAGCCCGCCCCCGGTGAAAAGCATCGTTCCTGCCTTGCGGCGTAGCATCGAAGGCAAGGCAGCCTGGGCCGCCACCAGAGCGCCGCCCAGGTTAACCCGCTGGGTGGCCTCGAGCTCCTCCACCTTTAGCTCGGAGGGTTTGGCGGGTTTGGAAGCGGCGGCGTTGTATATCAGCACGCCAACAGGTCCAAGTTCCTTCTCTGCCGCGCGGATGGCCGAAAGCACGGTGGGCGGGCGGCTGGCATCGGCGGTGTAGGTCAGGGCCTTGATGCCGTCGAACTCTAAGGCTCCCGCGTAGTCCAGAAGGCTTTTTTCGCCTCTCGCTAGCAGGGCCAGCTTGTAGCCCTCGCTGCCAAAGCGCCGGGCCACGCTGAGCCCGATGCCCCGACCCATGCCCACGATCACGCAAACTTTAGCCATATTCTGGCGATATGCTAACATCGAGTGCTGCCGGGCCGATGGTCATAGTTGCCTTCGGCATTGGCTGATTGACGAGGAGCTTGTATGTATCGCGTGGTCATCGTGGGCCGCCCCAACGTGGGGAAGTCCAGCCTGTTCAACAGGCTATTGGGAAAAAACGCCGCCCGTGAAGGCGCACCGCGTCCCGGCCAGGGCCGATACGCCGTGGTCGCCGACCAACCTGGGGTCACCCGCGACCTTAAGGAGGCCGAGGTTGAGAGCGAGCGGGGCTGCTTCAAGCTGATTGACACCGGCGGGCTGTGGTCGGGCGATGTGTGGGAGAAGAAAATCAGGGCCAAGGTGGAACGGGCTATCCGTGATGCCGACTTGGTGCTCTTCGCGGTGGACGGGCGGGCGGATTTAGCCCCGGCGGATTTTGAGGTGGCCGACTTTCTGCGTCGTCAGAAAAAACCGGTGCTGCTCGTCGCCACCAAGGTGGATGACCCCAAGCACGAGAACTACTTAGGGGATTTGTATGCGCTGGGGTTTGATACAGCGGTCCCGACCAGTGTGGCCCACTCGAGGGGTTTTGACGAGCTGGAAGAGGCCATTTGGGAGCGGCTGCCGGTGCGCCAGGGGGAGAGCGAACCGGAAGTGGTGCCGATCCGCCTGGCTATCGTGGGGCGCCCCAACGCGGGCAAATCGAGCCTGCTGAACGCGATTCTGGGCGAGGAGCGGGTAATCGTCTCGGAGATGCCGGGCACTACCCGCGACGCAATTGACGTGGAGTTCGACTACGGCGGGAATAAATTCCTGCTGGTAGACACCGCCGGGATTCGCCGCCACCCCGAGACGAACGTGGAGGAGATGGCGATTCGCCGTTCGCACGAGGTGATTCTCGACTCGGACATTGTTTTAGTGGTGGTTGACCCCAAAGAGCTTGGCGACTTCGAGATGAAGCTGGCAAATGAGGCGCTGGAAGCGGGCAAACCCGTAATCGTCACCGTGACCAAGTGGGATTTGGTCTCCAAGGAAGAGGCCAAAAAAGTGCGGGCCGATCTCAGCCTCAAGCTCTCGCACTTAGAGCACCTGCCCAAGCTGTACGTCTCGAGCGTGACAGGTCAAAATCTACACAAACTGTTTAGCGAGTCGGTGCGGCTGTACAACTTAGCCCGTATACGCTTCGAGACCTCCGAGCTCAACCGCTTCCTGCCGCTGTGGACTAATGCCACCATGATGCCCAACTTCAAGGGGAAGCCGCTCAAGTTGTTCTTCCTCACCCAGCCGGAAATCGCGCCGCCGACCTTTGTGTTCTTCTGCAACTACCCGGAGTTCGTCACGCGGGCCTTCGAGGGCTTTTTGCGCAACCGCATCGGGGAAGACCTCGGGTTGCGGGAAATCCCCTTCAGGATGGTGTTCCGTGGGCGGCGTGAGGGAAAAGAGTAGGGAAACGGTGGGCTTTGAACGGTGAGTTAAGGTCAAGGGCGACCCCTCCGGCTCGGCTAGGGTATGTGGAAAGCGCACGCGGCTGTGCCGCGCCTGAAAAGCCTCGCTACCCCCCTGATGTTCGCAGGAAATAACGTCCAGCACAGGTGTAGATAATGGCGTTCCCAAGGGGAGACGGTATTGTCTTTCCCCCCTTACTAAGGGGGGCCATCCGAGGTCACCATAGGTCAAGTGCTATAGCAATGGACCTTGATGGACGGGGGATTCTGCCGCGCCACGCTCCACAGTTTAACCACCGACGCGCGTAGGGAGGACGGGCCCTGAGTACCGGCACCGCCGGGCCGCGGGGCAGCTTCACGGTCGTCCCTACAAAACCCGTGGGTATGGACACTGGACGGGCTCGAGCCCATAAAGAAGCGTGAGGGCCGAACCCCCACGCTTCTAAGCTCGCTTTTACTGCTTAGGCATCGCCTTAATCACCGCGTCGGTGAGGTCTAAGCTGGGATCCGCGTATACCACCAAGCCGCTGGTGGCTGCAACCTTGCGGTCGAGCACGATGGCAAAGCCTTGCTGCTGGGCTACCGTCCCAATCACCTTGTCAATAGCCTCGGTGATGGGCTTGAGGGCCGTCTGCGACTTGTCCTGCCACTTCTTGGCGGCGTCCTGGTAGCTCTGGCGCAGCACCTGGAAGTCCTGCTGGTCCTTGGCGGTGGCCTGCCCGTTCTGAATCTTGGTTTGCAGCGGGGTGAGCTTGTCCTGCAAGGGTTTCAGCTCGTTCTGAGCCTGGATTTGGACATCCTTTACGGCCTTGTAGTTAGGGTGAGCTTCCACCACCTTTTCGGCATCAATATAGCCGATCTTGGTGGGCACCGCCTTGTTCTGAGCCACGAGGGAGCCACCGAGCAAAAGCCCGGCGAGGACGGGTATGAAAAACAGACTACGCTTCATTTTCTTCACTCCTATTTGGGCATGGCCTTGACCACCGCATCGGTGAGGTCGAGGCTGCTATCGGCATAGACCACCAAACCGCTCGTCCCGGCCACGCGCTTGTCCATGACGAGGGCGAGACCCTGTTCCTGGGCTACTTTCGCTACCACCCCGTTGATTTGCTCGGTAATGGAGTCGAGGACGGTGTTCTGCTTATCCTGCCACTTCTTCAAGGTGTCCTGGTAGCCCTTCGCCAGCGCCTGATAGTCTTGCTGATCTTTAGCGGTGGCGGTGCCGCCCTGTACTTTGGCCTCTAAACCCTTGAGCTGATCCTGCAAGGGCTTGAGTTCCCCTTGGGCTTGGGTCTGCACTTCCTTCACCTTGGAAAAGCTGGGATGGGCTTGCAAGATGGCATCGGTATCAATGTAGCCTATTCGGGTCGCCACGGTTTTATCCTGTGCCAAGAGCCAACCTCCTAAAAGCAGGCCCAACAGCACCGGGACGAAGAACAGGCCACGCTTCATACGTCCCATACTGTAAGGGTGCGGCCTTAGCGCAATGTGAGAGCAAAACCCCTACTCTTTTTAGGCGAACATGCCGTACTTTACGCTCGGGAGGTTTCAATACCCCACGTCTGGGTGAAGACGCTGCCCGGACCTGAAAACGGCCCTATGAATCTACGTCCTGCTCGGCGCAGCCGCTGGATTCGGAAACCCCCAAATACCAATACAGAGGAGATACCTATGAAGCGACTACCTACCTTGCTCCTGCTCCTGCTCGTCCTCGCCACTTCTCAGGCCTTTGCCCAGCGCTCCTTCCAACTGCGCATCGGCATTCCCGGCCCCACCCTCGGCTTTGGCATCGAGGCCGACCTACGGCGCAACCTGGTTGCTAACATCTACGGCGACCTCCTCTTCCAAGGCCCCTCCTTCATCCTGGGCGGGGAGGTGCTGTTCAAACCTGACCTGGGCGAGTTTGACCGCGACCTGAGCGGGATCAAGCCCTACATCGGCGGGGGTCTGGGGGTGTTGTTCCCCAGCTCGGTGGCCCTAGCCCTCACCATTGACGCGGGGATAGAGTTCTCGATAGACCGCAGCACCGGACTTTTCATCGGTGGTCAGGGGATTTTCCCCTTTGCCAACCGCGGCACGAGCAGCCGAGTGTTGCTCGGGGCAACCTTCAGATAGGCGAGATCAGACTCGAGGTCCACCCCCTTGCGGGTGGGCCTCGGTTTTTGCCCCTACTGTCATCTTGCTTACTCCGGTGGGAAGCGTTCTGGCGGACAGTGGGGTGTGCGAACCCAGGTGAACGGGGTCGAACTCTTGGTCACCGACCTCGCTGGCCCACCGGGCGGGCCGTCGGTGGTCTTGCTGCACCACTTCGGGGGCTCCTCGCGCACCTGGTCGGAGGTGATTGACCGGCTGCGCCCGGAGTTCCGGGTGGTAGCTCCCGACCTGCGCGGTTTTGGCGACTCAGACCCCGGCGAGGGGCAGCGGGTGGAGGAGATGGCTGCCGACGTGCTCGAGCTTTTGGGCTATCTAAAACTGTCCCGTTACATCCTGGTAGGGCATTCGATGGGCGGGAAGGTGGCTCAGGCTGTGGCCGCGCGGGGGCCTGCGGGGCTGGAGCGTTTGTTGCTCGTGGCCCCGTCCCCGCTCAGCCCCGAGCCGATGGCGCAGTCCGAGCGCGCCCGGCTTTTGCGGGGGTATGGCAACCGCGCCGAGGCCGAGCGGACCAACCGCAACATCGTCGCCGAGGCCCTGCCGAGTCTGCTTTTTGAGCGGGTGGTGGAGGATAATCTGCGGACCTCGAGGGCCGCCTGGCGAAGCTGGCTGGAAGCGGGCAGCCGCGAAGACCTGAGTTCCCTGGCGGCCAAAATCGCGGTACCGACGCTGGTTCTGGCCGGGGAGGGGGACCCGGTGATGCCCGTTCCATTGTTGCAGCGAGAGGTATTGAGCCGGATTGCTGGGGCACGGCTGGAGACGCTCGCGGGTACCGGTCACCTGCTCCCGCTGGAGCGGCCCCTCGAGGTCGCCTCCTGGATACGCACCTCAGGGGTTTGACCCTCGACCCTTGACCCTCGACAATACTCTCGTGGTACGTTTTTCCGCCCAGGGCGTCCGCCTGGACCAGGCCTTAGCCTTCGAGGCCAACACCAGCCGGGCCAAGGCCCAGGCATGGATCGAGCAGGGCCTGGTTTTGGTGGATGGAAAACCGCAGACCAAGGCTTCGTACAAGCTGAAAGGGGAGACTGTCGAGGTCGAACCGCCCCCCGAGCGTCCAGCTTCCGTCTCTGCCGAGAACATCCCGCTCGAGGTGCTTTACGAGGATGCCGACCTCATCGCCATCAATAAACCCGCCGGGATGATCACCCACCCGGCCCCCGGCGTGTTCAGCGGGACTTTGGTCAACGCGATTCTGGGCCGCTTCGGGCTCGATGTCTCCGAGGCCGAAAAACCCGAGCTGGTGCGCCCTGGCATCGTCCACCGGCTGGACAAGGATACCAGTGGGGTGATCGTGGTGGCGCGGCACGAGGCCGCCCACCGGCGCCTGGCCGAAGCCTTCGCCGGGCGCAGTGTGTACAAGCGCTATCTGGCCCTTACCGAGGGCATCCCAAAGGAGGGCCGGGTCGCAGCACCTATAGGCCGCCACCCCGTAGACCGCACCCGGATGCACGTGGGCGGGGTGGCAGCCCGGTACGCCGAAACCGACTTTGAGGTGCTGGGCGCGGCGGGCCGCTCGGCCTTGGTGAGTGCCGTGCTGCACACCGGCAGAACCCACCAGATTCGCGTCCACCTCAAGCATTTACACGCTCCAATTCTGGGAGACGAGGTATACGGCAAACCCAGCCCGCTCATCGCCCGGCAAGCCCTACACGCCTACGAGCTGCGGATTCAGCACCCGCGCACCGGAAAATACCTGCATTTTGTAGCTCCCGTCCCCGAGGACATAGTTAGGGCCTGGAAATCCCTGTCGGGGACGTGGCCTGAAGACCTACAGAAGGATGAAGGTAGCGAGCCAACCGGATAATCCCCGACCCTACGAGGCCCGTAAACGGATTGGCCGGGCGGGAAAAGGTTTTTGCTCAGCGGAATCATTCGGTGGACCCGCGCCACAGATTATCCACCCGGGCACAGCGTCCAAACCTGGTCGCTGTTGAGCTGAAGCTGGCGTGTCAAAGGGAGGGCGCCGGGCTGAGTTCCGACAGCGCGTAGGGTATAGGGCCCGGCAGCTAGGTCTTGGATGACCCTGCTGCCCTGCACGATCCCCCAGTACTGGCCGTTGACGTAGAGGTAGACGGCCTCGTTGGCCCCCTTGCACTGGTTCTGCACAATCAGGTTGTATCGCTTGGCGCTGCTCTGAGTCTGCGTGGGTGCGCAGGCTGCCAGCGCGGCGAATACGAGGAATAACAGTGCGGCTCGGAGCATACAAACCTCAGGATGCCTGCCGAAGGTGAAAAATTCCCTAGAGCGGGTTAAGGACTCTACTCGCAGACCCTCCAGGTTATGTTGGAATCGAGCTTGAAGGTTTTCTGAATCGCTTTGCTGTTGCCCAGCGTGGGCGCGGCTTTGAAATCGGCGCTCCCCGCCGCGATGTCCACGAAGACGCGCGGCTCGCCCTGCACCTGGCCCAGAATCACGTTGTTGCGATAGATAAAGACGTTGCGGTAAGTTCCTTGGCAGCCGCTGTTGTCTACGTTGAGGTTGTAGGTGGCTTTCTGGTCTAGCAGCGGCCCAGTGTTGCGGGTGGGGGCGCAGGAGGCTAAAACCGAGAGGGTGAGGACGGCGGCGAGAAGGCGTGCAATTTTCATGGCCCAATCATTGCAGCCTGGACGGGGAACCGAGGTTTATTCGTCACAGGGGGAAGCGGTAGTGATGAGCTAAAGGATAGCTGAAGGCTCAAAAACATGACTTCCGTCTGGAAGGGCACAATCAACCCGAGAATCCCTTCGCTGGACGTGAGGTGTTTAGCCTTCAGCCTTAGGCTTTGGGCTTTCGGCTCTCCTAGCTCGTCGTCCGCCGCTCATTGCTCGCATACACTGAAGTATGCTCTTCGACCGCGCCAAGCTCGAGGCGATAGAGGCCGCTAGCCTTGCCCCTTATGCCGCCCAGTCCGGGGCGAGCCGGGGGCGCGAATACCCTGAGAAGGAATCGCTGTACCGCACGGCGTTTCAGAAGGACCGCGACCGGGTTAATCACACCACTGCGTTTCGCCGCTTGCAGTACAAAACCCAGGTGTTTGTCAACTACGAGGGCGATTATTACCGCACCCGATTGACCCACACCCTCGAGGTGGCCCAGGTGGCCCGCTCGATAGCCAGGGCGCTGGGGCTAAATCAGGAGCTCGCTGAAACCATCGCCTTCTCGCACGACTTGGGCCATCCCCCTTTTGGACACTCCGGGGAGAAGGTGCTGCACTCGCTGATGGAGGACCACGGCGGCTTCGACCACAACAAACAATCCATGCGCATCGTGACCTATCTGGAAGACCGCTACCCCGGCTTTCGCGGCCTCAACCTGACCTGGGAAACCCGCGAAGGCATCGTCAAACACGAAACCCGCTACGACCTGCCGGATGCTCGGGGCTATGAGCCGCAACAGCGGCCCAGCTTGGAGGCCCAGATCGTCAACCTGGCCGACGAGATCGCCTACAACGCCCACGACCTCGACGACGGGCTGCGGGCCGGGCTGCTCTCGCCGGGGCAACTCCCCGAGGTTCCGCTCCTAAAAGCCCTGATGGATGAGCTGGATTTCCACCCCGACCGCTTTGGGGAGCGCCAGCGGCGGGTGTTCGTGCGGGAGTTGCTGGGCCTCCTGATCAATGACACCATCACCGCGACCAACCGGCTGCTGGAGGAAAACGAGATTGCTAGCCTCGAGGCGATTCGCAGCTACCCCGCTCCGCTCGCCACCTATTCGCCCGAAATGATCGAGCGCCTGAACGAGCTGCGGGACTTTCTCTACTCTTGCTTGTACCGCCATCACTACGTGGTGCGGCAGGTGGGGAAGAGCAAGTTCGTCCTCGAGCGGTTGTTCGAGGCGTATACCGGTGACCCCTACATGCTCCCCCCCCAGGCCCGCAAAGCCGCCGAGACCGAAGGGCTTCACCGTGCGGTGTGCGACTACATTGCCGGGATGACCGACCGCTACGCGCTCGAGGAGTACGCCCGGCTGTTCGAGCCGGATTACCGGCGGGTCAAGTAAAGGTCAAACGCTGAAGGTCAAAAGCAAACCCCACCTCTCCTGATGTTTGCAGCCAATAAGGTCTAGGACAGGAACTAACTGTTACGTTCCCCAGGGGAGGCTTCGTCTTACTTTGCCCCCTTCGTAAGGGGGTCCGTCCGAGGTCGTCATGGTCAAATGCTCCACCGACAGACCTTGATAGATGGGGGGATTCTTGCTGCACCAATCCTCATCAAATGAATAAGCGGTGCGCGTAGGGACGGCGGGCCCGCCGTCCCTACATTCTTTGCTCGACGTATAACGTAATTGCGGTCAACTCACAAACAAACGTTAGACAAACCATGTAAGCTAAGGCATGGAACCCCACAGCGATGCTTTCTGGGAGGAGCGATTTTCGCGCAGGGCTAAACATCGCATACAAAGCTCGGCGATCCGTGAGCTGCTCAAGCTTACCCGCCAGCCGGGGATTATCTCGTTCGCGGGCGGGCTTCCCGCTCCTGAACTGTTCCCCGTAGAAGCCTTGGCCGCAGCTTCCGAGCGCATCCTGCGCGATAAACCCGGCGAAGCCTTACAGTATGGCCCCACCGAGGGTTACCCCGAACTGCGGGAGTGGATCGCCCATCAAAACGGGGTCGAAACCGATGAGGTGTTGATCGTCTCGGGGTCGCAGCAGGGGCTGGACCTGCTGGGCAAGGTCTTTATCCACCCCGGCGATGAGGTGGTGGTCGAGTCTCCGACGTACATGGGGGCGCTGCAAGCTTTTAACCCTTATGAACCCGAGTATATGAGCATCCGACTGACCGAGGACGGGCTCGACTTGGAGGCCCTCGAGACCGCCCTACAATCTCGCCCAAAGTTCATCTACGCCCTGCCCACCTTCCAAAACCCCTCGGGCGCGCTGTTGAACCTTGAGGGGCGGCGCAAACTGGTCGAACTCGCCGCGCAGTACGCGGTGCCGCTCTTAGAGGACGACGCCTATGCCGCGCTGTATTTCAGTGGAAAACCCCTTCCCACGCTGTTTGAACTCGACCGCGCGCTGGGCCTCAACAACGTCATCCGCCTTTCGACCTTTTCCAAAACCCTCACCCCAGGGCTGCGGGTGGCCTGGATTATTGCGCCCAAGGTGGTGACTCGCAAGTTGGTACAGGCCAAACAGGGCACCGACCTGCACACCCCCAGCTTCAACCAGATGCTGGTTTACGAGGTTGCCAAGGCTGGGCTGGGGCCGCAGATCGAGCGCATCCGGGCTAAGTACGAGAAAAACCGCAACATCATGCACGAAGCGCTCACCGCCAATATGCCCCCGGCAATCCGCTGGAACCGGCCCGAAGGAGGGATGTTCCTCTGGCTGCGGCTGCCGGAGGGGATGGCGGCGACCGAGCTGTTCAAGCGCAGCATCGAGCAAAAGGTAGCCTTCGTCCCCGGCGACCCGTTCCACGCCAACGGTGGCGGTGAAAACACCCTGCGGCTCTCCTTTTCGCAGGCAGGCGAGGCGCAAATCCGCGAGGGTATCGCGCGACTGGGGCAAGCCGCCAAGTCCTTGATGACGGTCTGGAGGTAAGAGGTCCAACGTCGAACGCTCAAAGCCTATAGTCGAAGGCTAAATGCTTATCTTCACCCATACGGCAATTCCAACGTCCTGAGCGCGGTTTAGCTTTTAGCGTTCATCGCTCGACGTCGGACGCTCGACCTCGAGCCCTGATTGTTGGCTTAGCAACATTTCAGGTCGCTCCGGCCCGTTCTAATAACCTGTGAAAACTTCGCTGCCTTGCAGCGGGAGTCCGGCCTCCGGCAGCCGGTAAGGTGGAGACTGACAAACGGTTTCCACCTTTTGTTTGGGAGGAACGATGCGTGTTTTGCTAAGGCCCATCGAACAGTTCTGGAACAGCGAGGCCAGGGGCGGGTTTATCCTGTTCGCCGTCGCGTTGCTGGCCTTCGCCATCGCTAACTTGGGCGGATATGGCTGGTATTCAGGCCTCAAGGAAACCCCGATTCGCTTCGCCTTCGGGGATTTCGTGCTCGAGAAGAGCCTGGCAAGCTGGGTCAAAGACCTCTTGATGAGCTTTTTCTTCCTGCTGGTGGGGCTAGAAATCAAACGAGAAGTCGTATTGGGCGAACTCTCCGACCTGCGCCGCGCCCTGCTCACGATTCTGGCGGCCATTGGCGGGATGATTGCGCCTGCCCTGATTTATGTCTTCCTCAACGCGGGCGGTCCCGGCATCTCCGGTTGGGGCGTGCCGATGGCGACCGACATCGCCTTCTCGCTGGGGGTGCTGTCGCTGCTGGGAAGTCGCGTCCCCTTCGGCCTCAAGGTCTTTCTCACCGCCTTCGCCATCGTGGATGATCTTGGCGCGGTGCTGGTAATCGCCTTTTTCTATACCTCCGGGCTCAACTTCACGTCCCTGTTCATCGCTCTGGCCTTTTTCGTAGCGGCGCTGGTGATGGGCCTTCGCGGGGTGCGCCAGCTTGGGCTCTACCTGCTGGCGGGGGCCTTTATGTGGTACTTCACCTTGCAGTCGGGGATTAGCCCGACGGTGGCGGCGGTGCTCTTGGCGATGGCGGTCCCGGTGCGCCGGCACCTGAGCTTGCCCGAGGTGAAGAGTACCCTCGACGATGCGGCCCGCAAAGACCCCGAACTTTTAGAGTCCGAGATGGACCACCTGGAAGACACCCTGCGCCGCGCCCAGAGCCCACTGCACCGCTTGGAGCGCACCCTGCACCCCTGGTCTACCTACTTCATCCTGCCGGTGTTCGCCTTTTTCAACGCCGGAGTGCAGCTTTCCGGAGCGGGCTTCGGCACGGTGGGAACCGGCGCGTTCCTGGGATTGTTGCTGGGGAAGCCCCTCGGCATCTTCCTGATTTGCTGGCTGGCGGTCCGACTGGGGATTGCGGCCCTGCCCGTAGGCGTATCCTGGCCGATGATTCTCGGCGCGGGATTCCTCGGCGGCATTGGCTTTACCATGTCGCTGTTCGTGGCGGCGCTGGCCTTTGGCGAGAAGACTTTACTCGACCAGGCCAAGATTGGGGTGCTATCGAGTAGCGTTGTAGCCGCTATTATCGGCATCGCGGTGGTGGCGTGGGCGGTGCGTAGGGCGGATGGGTTGAAGCTGGGGGAGCGAGCCAGGAGCTGATGTAACGATTTGCTGTGACGAATCTACCCGGTATAGACGGGGAAATTGCTATGTTGGCTACATGGCAATCAACCACGGCACGGCTGGGAAGACCCTCCGCAACAAACTCGTCCTGATCGGCGGATTCCTGCTTGGCGCGGGGCTGTTCACTTGGCTGATGGTCAAGCTGTTTGTTCCCTGGCTTGCTCCGGTTGCGCTGCTGTTGGCGATTTTCGTGGTGGTCAAGCTCCTCGACAATGGGCAGACCCGTAAAGACTTGAGGGCAATTGGGAAAGGATACGCGGGGGAGGCAATTGTTGGAAAAATGCTCGAGAGCCTTCCCTCGGGCTGGCGCGTCCTACATGACCTAGATTTAGGCGGTGAGAACGTGGACCATCTCGTTTTGGGTCCAGCAGGGGCTTTCAACATCGAGGTCAAGAATTACAGTGGCAAGGTGATTGCGACCCCTAAAGGGTTGT
>PSMF01000077.1:0-17412 GCA_040290005.1 Meiothermus sp. | reverse complement strand
GGCAGAACCAGACTAAGGGCTCCCCTCTTACTCAACCGAGTTTTTTACATGACTCAGGAGATGGAGGCTAGAACCATGCACAAACTGGTATTGCTGCGGCACGGAGAGAGCACCTGGAACCAGGAAAACCGCTTTACTGGCTGGACCGACGTGGACCTGACCGAACGCGGGGTGGCCGAAGCCCGCGAGGCCGGGCGGTTGCTAAAGGAGGGCGGGTACGTCTTCGACGTGGCCTTCACCTCGGTGCTCAAGCGAGCCCTGCGAACGCTGTGGATCACCCTGGACACCCTCGACCAGCTCTGGATTCCGGTTCACCGCTCCTGGCGGCTCAACGAGCGGCACTACGGGGCCTTGCAGGGGCTGAATAAGGCCGAAACCACTGCCAAATACGGCGAGGCACAGGTGCTGGAGTGGCGGCGCAGCTACTCCATCCGCCCGCCCGCCCTCGAGCCCAGCGATGAACGCTACCCCGGTCACGACCCGCGCTATGCCGGGCTGGACAGCCACACCCTACCGTTGACAGAGTGTTTAGCCGATACGGTGGCCCGCTTCGTCCCCTACTGGCAGGACAACATCGCCCCCGCTGTGCGCGAGGGCAAGCGGGTGCTGATCGCGGCCCACGGCAATAGCCTGCGGGCCCTGGTGAAGTACCTCGACGGCATCTCTGACGAGGAGATCGTGGGGCTCAATATCCCCACTGGAGTCCCGCTGGTCTACGAGCTGAACGAGCGGCTGGAGCCCCTCCGCCACTACTACCTGGGCGACCCTGAAGAAGTCGCCAAGCAGATGCAGGCGGTGGCGAACCAGGGCAAGGCGAGGTGAGGGGGTCGGGTGTAGGAACATCAAAGTGCGTCTGGAAGGGTACAAATAAAAAGGGCGGACCGGCGGGTCTGCCCCTACAAACGTCAAAAGCTATTTTCGGGCCAAGTTTCGCGCCCCCGAAGCCACAACCGCCCGCTTGGGCGTGGCTTTTAGCTTGCGGTAGGCCTCCATCGTTCTAGGGTGAGGGGTGATGCCTTTGCTTTGCAGGTACGTCACCTTGCTCACCACCGCCTGCTGGTAGGCCTCGAGCAGCTTCCCCCGCAGCGCCAGCTCGCGGATATCCGCGTTGACCCCGCGCCCCGGTTCGCTCACGTCGGCCACGTAGACCGCCATCCCGATCTTGTGAGCCGGGTTTACCCCGTAGACGTGCCCCTCGACAGCCTCGAGCACCTCGGGGTCGCTCACCCCCCAAGCCTCGGCAACGATACGCGAGGCCCGCCCATGTAGCGCCAGGGGATGCCCTAGCTCCACCTCGTTCTCCGGCGGGGCCAGCTCCATGAGCTGCTCTGGGGTGAAATCCCTGGCCGCATCGTGCAAGATGGCCGCCAGATAGGTCTTTTCTTCGTCCAGGCGGTTAGCCCTGGCAATCTCGGCAGCCAGTTCGGCCACCCGCAGAATGTGGGCAAACCGCGCTGGGCTGACCTGCTTCTGCACCCGCTCCGATAAATCAACGGTAGAGACGGTGTTTGACAATGTATTCCTCCACCAACCGGGGGACCAGATACCGTATCGTACGGCCCTCCCGTAAACGAGAGCGTATCATACTGCTGGAGATTTCCAAACCCGGTATTTCTAAAGTTTTTACACGGCTGGCAAAAAAGGGGTCCATCTTGTAGGTATAACCCGGACGGGTCACCGCCACGAGTTGAGCCAGTTCGGTCAGCCGCTCGGCCTGGTGCCAGGTGCCGACATCGTTGTAGGCATCGGCTCCGGTGATGAAGAAGAGCTCTAAATTCGCCGAAGGCTGAAGGCTGAAGGCTGAAGGCAACGACTCGCTTTCAGCTTTCGGCTTTCGGCTTTCGGCGAATTCGCGGTGAATCTGCTCGAGCGTGTCCACCGTGTAGCTCGGCCCGGCGCGGTCTAGCTCGAGCCGACTCGCAATCAGCCGGGAATCGTCCGCAGTCGCTAGCACGGTCATCTCGTGGCGAGCTTCGGGCGGAGCGGTGGGGATTTTGTGGGTAGGGCGGGCGGTGGTGATGAGCCAAACCACGTCCAACTCTAACGCCGCGCACACCTCCGAACACACCAGCAGGTGGCCGTTGTGGATGGGGTCAAAGCTGCCGCCGAAGATGCCGAGTCGCATAAAAGTCGCTAGACGCTGAACGCGGTTCGTTTTTAGCGTCTGGCGTTGGGCGTATCGCGTCTAGCATTTACACTTCAGGAATATACTCGAATTCCTGGTCTCCCAGCCGCACCGTATCCCCCGCCCGCACCCCGTGCTTTTTGAGCGCGGCCTCGATGCGGTAGCGCTTGAACAGGTCTTGCAGGTAGCCGCTGGCCTCGAACACGTCGCCCTTGAGCCGATCCAGGTGGCGCTGAAGCTGGGGAGCCTCGAGTTCATAGACCCCCTCCTCGACCTCGGTCACCTTGATGTAATCGGCCTCGGGCGGCTTGGGCGCAGGGGCCTCGAGCCTCGGCTTAGGAGCAGCCTGTACCAGGGCAAAAAGCGCGTCTTTAACCTCGGTCAAACCTTGGCCCTCGGTAGCCGAAACCGTGAGCACCGGAATGCTGTACTGAGCGAGTTCGTCTGTACGTTGCTGAAGCTCGTCGGGCGGGAGCAAATCGGACTTGTTGAGGGCGATCAACGAGGGTCGGCTTAGCAATTCGGGGTCGTAAGAGCGGAGTTCGGCTTGCAGGGTCTCAAGCGTCGTATGCGGCTTTTCACTTGCGTCCAGCACGTACATCAGCACTCGAGTCCGGGCGATATGGCGGAGGAACTCCAGCCCCAGCCCCTTGCCCTGTGCCGCCCCTTCGATGATGCCGGGAATATCGGCCATGGTGATCCGCTCCCCGTCACCCCCGCGTTCGATCACGCCAAGTTGCGGCTCGAGGGTGGTGAAAGGATAGTTGGCGATCTTGGGGTGGGCGGCGGTCAAAGCAGCCAGGAGGCTGCTTTTGCCCGCATTGGGGTAGCCCACTAGGCCCACATCGGCCAGCAGCATCAGCTCGAGGCGGAGCCGCCGCTTCTCCCCCGGCTCCCCGGCCTCGGCGAAGCGCGGCCCTTGGCGGGTGGGGGTGACAAAATGGAGATTCCCCCGGCCTCCCTCGCCGCCTTTGGCCGCCACGAAGGTCTGTCCCTCCTCGACCAAATCCGCCAGCAATTCCCCCGTATCCGCGTCAAAAACCCTAGTCCCGCGCGGAACTTCGATGAAGAGGTCCTGGCCCTTGCGCCCATACATCCCCTTGCCCATGCCGTGCTCGCCGTTTTCGGCCTTGTACACCCGCTTGGACAGGGTGGAAAGGGAATCCACCTGAGCAAGCGCCCGCAGGATCACCGAGCCCCCGTCGGCGCCATCCCCGCCGTTAGGACCGCCCTTGGCGATGTAGCGTTCCCGGCGGAAGCTGATGCTGCCGTCGCCCCCGTTCCCGGCGGTGACACTGATTTCTAGGTTATCTCGAAACATAGTTGAAGGCTCAAAGCTGAAGGCCGAAAGCTAGGGCACGTGGCCTTTCGCTTTCAGCCTTCGGCGCTCGGCAGGATTAATCCCCGGCTTTGGGGAGTTCGGGAGCCTTCACGCTGACAAAGCGCCCCATCCGGCCCTTATCGCGGAAGGCTACCACACCGTCGGTCAGGGCAAATAGGGTGAAGTCGCGGCCCATGCCCACACCCTCCCCGGCCTTGAACTTGGTCCCGCGCTGCCGTACCAGCACGTTCCCAGCCAGCACCTGCTGACCCTCAAAGCGCTTCACACCCAGGCGCTGTGCGTGGGAGTCGCGCCCGTTTTTGGTCGAACCTAAACCCTTTTTATGTGCCATATCAATCGCCCCCTTATCCTAGGCGCGGATTTCCTTCACCAGAATCTCGGTGTAGGGCTGGCGGTGGCCGTTCTTGCGGCGGTAGTGAATCTTGGCCTTGAACTTCGCCACGACGACCTTCTTGCCCTTGCCCTGTTCTACCACCTCGGCCACGACCTTGGCACCGGGAACCGTGGGGTTGCCCAAAACGGTGTTCTCCCCGCCCAACATCAGGGCATCGAACTCCACGGTGTCGCCAGGGTTGGCCTCGAGCTTCTCCACCCGCAGCTTGGCTCCAGCCTCGGCGCGGTACTGTTTCCCACCTGTCTTGATGATCGCGAACATAATCACTCCGTAAAGGTCACCGCTGGGGATGCCATAGCAATCAAAACCAGCGGCTCGGGTCTTTTAACCCAGCCAACTGCCCACTATAGCGGCTGCCGGGCCATACTTCAAGCCCGAAAAGAAAACCCCGGCTTGCGCCGGAGTTCTCTAGCAAAGATGCCTTCGCTTGGTGGAGCTGAGGGGATTCGAACCCCTGACCTTCTGAATGCCATTCAGACGCGCTCCCAACTGCGCCACAGCCCCGCAAACAGCAAAGGTAATGTTAGCCGCCAGGCGGAGGGTTGTCAAGCTTGAAATTCGGGGTTGGTACGCTCGAGGGGTACCTCCAGCCCCTCGTACACCTCTTTCAAGCTTAGCTCCATCTCCGGACAGGATATGGAGAAGCCGCCCTCCTCCCCCCGTCGAGGTAGAGCCACTGTTTGCCCTCGCGATAGTAGCCTTCAACTCTGCGCGAGAGCGAGTCCACCTACCTACACCAGCCGCTGGCCGCAAGCGAAAGAAGAGGGTGCCGCAATCTTGTTTGCGGCACCAGCCATCGCGTAGATAATCCTGCCTACCAGCTTCAATACCTTGGCGGCGCTCATGCCCTCAGTCTAGCGGCGTGCGAAGAAGTGTCAAATCAGTGTTCTGTCCGGCAAAACCCGTCTCCACTGCTGAAGATTAAGACGCTGTAACGCCTGAGACCCCGAGTTGGGTCATTTGCCGCAACGCCCCCCAAGGCCCCACGCTATACTCATCCTCGGAGGTCGGCAAAAGCCTGGCCCCACGCTGGCAAATCGACCCGAAGCCCTCTGTTGCACTACCGCAATACCGCGCCAATATTTTTATAAACGGTGCGGAAGCCCAAGGAGAACCATGAAGAAGCAAGGCTTTACCCTGATCGAGCTGCTCATCGTCATCGCCATCATCGCCATCCTGGCCGCCGTGCTGATCCCCAACCTGCTCCAGGCCCGTCAAAAGGCCAATCTTACCGCAGCCCAGGCTTTCGTTCGCAACGTGGTGACCACCCTCGAGACCCAGCGCGACAACACCACGGGAGTTATCCCCAACACCATCGCAACAAACTGCGCTACTGGTGGTATCTACCCGTCCAAGCCCAACGGCGTGAACACCTGCACTGTGGGCCTGACCAACAGCGGCAACGACTACACCGTCACCGCTGCTCTTGTAACTAACTCTACTGGTAAAACCCAAATCGTCTACGACTCCACCACTACCCAGTTCAGCATCCAGTAATAAAAGCTCGTCATAACAAAAGGGAGGCGGGCAACCGTCTCCCCCCTTTCTAAAGGAGGGTTATGGAGCAATCGCTCAGCAAAGGCTTCACGCTGATTGAGTTGCTGATCGTGATCGCCATAATTGCCACCTTGGCAGCCACACTCATCCCTAACCTGCTTCAGGCACGGCAAAAAGGCAACCTATCTGCTGCTCAGTCCTTCGTCCGAAACACAGTAAGTGTAGTTGAATCCCAAAGGAACCAGACAACCGGCAGTGTTCAAAGCATGAATGGCGCGGACTGCACCAACACGAGCCAAGGCTATTTACTGAAACCCGCCTCCGTCAGCAACTGCACCATCAGCGCATCCGGTGCGGACTACACCATCACGGTCAACCTCACCCCTGGAACCACCAAGTACAGCTCCATCAGCTACAGCAGCACCTCTGCCACTGGCTTCTCGTTCCAATAAGCCCTAAACGCGCACTCAATACATACGGAGGCCCCGCATGGGGCCTCAATCCTTTGGTGAAATAACCCACTGGATGCTCGTAGAAGCGGTAAGTTAGAAAATGTGATGGCGGGAAGCAAAACCTTTTGGGCGACTAGAGTCTTGTTTATCTTTACTATAGTCTATCCCCTTTTTCTATTTCCAGGCGCTTTGTTTTCCAAACCCACCTCACTTTTTGACGCTCAGTCTCAAACGGTTGAAATGTATCAGCAATTGCCTAAGGTGGTGATCCTATTGGTTGCTGGTCTTCTCGGTCTCCTAACCTTCAAACCCAAAACCAGAAATAACCCTTTTTTGTGGCTTCTGCTTGCTCATTTGGTATTGGTGCTTGCAGGCTGTCTGAATTCGCGGGATGAAATCACCTTTTCCATTCTCGGTCCGGACCGCCGGATGGATGGGCTGTTGTATCAAACCGGTTTAGTCCTGTTCACCTTGTTTGTATATGAAGTTGTTCGGCGGAAGCCGGATGCGATCCGAACGCTCTTTCTCGGGTTATTTTGGAGTGGCCTTATCCAAAGCATTTTAGTACTGCTGCAACGCTTCGACCTCGACGTTATCGGACGGCTGGTGAGTTGGAACGCTTTTCAAGCCCCTGTAGGCTCGATTGGGCAGCCGGGGATGCTTGCAGGTTTGCTTTTAGTGAGTCTGCTAACAGGGCTTTGGCTGTACACAATGGAATCCAACCGGCAGTACCAATGGCTGTTGTTAGCGGGCATTATGCTAGTGGCTGCTGCAACCGGCATGACGACCAATCGCTCTGTTTTACTCGGTCTTGGAATTGGCCTAGTTGGTCTGAACCTCAACCAACGCTCGTGGAAAATACTAATTGTTTCATGCTTGAGTATGTTGGCTCTATTCGGCGCAAACGTGGGACTGAATAGGTTCGAGCAGAGAAAGTATGCAGACCCCACTACAGGTACAAGCCGCATCCTGTTTTGGAAACTCGCGCTTGGCAACTTACTTGGGATTCCTGGTCAACCCATGATTGGCGGCGGACCAGATGCTTTTCGGTTGAGCATTTTGCGCAATCCACAAGTAGATAAGCTTCTGCCAATCTATAGGCTCGAGTATGGTTGGCCCAGCAATACCAAAGTTGCTAAAGCTGAAATCACACAAGAGAGGAATGCTCCCCTTAGAAGCAATTCTCTAACTGTAACTTTTGACTACTATAAGACTCAAAAGAGCCTCACCCTCGACTATCCGCTAACGCTAGACAAAACCCACAACATGCTTTTGGATCGCCTGTTAGATTATGGCGGATTCTCAGTGTTGGTATGGCTGCTGCTTTATCTGTTTCCAACCTGGAGGGGCTTCCACAACCCAAATGCTCTGCACAGTGGCGTGAGCTGGATAAGTTTGGGAATATTCATTTATTACCTGACATGGTTCCCGGTGATTCAGGTTGAGCCGCTGCACTTGTTGGTAGTCGCAGTAGGCTGGGCCTTGTTTACAAAAGAACCTGTTGCCAGTAACAACCTAGTTCAAAGCCCTAAAGCCAAGACAGCTTAGGTCGCCCTATATCGGCCCAAGACTGTAAGCAAGCTGCCTGCAGCTAACACCAGCAGGACCGCTATCACAATGGCCTCCTCAAAGGGCCCCTGCCCCGGTTTCCCCAGCCGTTCGTAGATTGCCAAAGAGAGCGTTGTCCACTCGGGGCGCTGGAGCACCAACGTCGCCCCGAACTCCCCAATCACCGCAGCCAGCGCCAAAGCGAGCCCAGCACGCAATCCAGGCTGCACCAAAGGCCACCCCACCCGCCACAACCGATGCCAGGGCGAGGCTCCTAGGACTCGAGCCCCCTCTACTACACTCCTCGGCATCGCCCGGAGGGAAGGCAACAACGCCCTCGCTAATAGCGGATAGCTCAGTAGGGCATACGCCGTAATCAGGATCAGCAGCGAGCCCCGCAGCCTCGGATAAGCCAGCAAATACCCCAGCCCTACCGCTACCGGAGAGACCATCAGCGGCAACAGGCCCAGCCAATCAAGAAGGCGATTTCCGCGCCAGACGGCGTAAGCATAAAGTCCGGCCAGGGGAATCACCAAGAGCAGTGCCAGACCAGCAAAAGCTAAAGTATTGCCCAGCGCCAACCCCGCTGGGGTGAAAACTTCGCTGTGCCAGACGCTTATCCAGGCACTCGGGCGCTCAAAGGCACGAATGAACAAGCTCAAAAGCGGGCTGTAAATCAGTAGGAATACCATACCGAGCAGGACGAATAAAAGCCGAGAGGCTCGAGCCCCCAAGCTTTTAGGCTCCCCATAAGTTCCCACCGCCAGCGAATATCGCTCTTGCAGACGCAAATAGAAAAGCAGCACGGGGATGCTCACCGCGAGTTGCATCAGCACCAAAGCCGTCGCTTCAGGGAAGGCCAGCCGGTAGGCCAGGGCGGTGTAGGTCTCGACCTCGAGCGTCCCCCACTTCGGCCCACCCAAAAGGAGGGGAACCCCAAAGCTGGTGAAGCTGTAGAGGAACACCAGGCTTCCGCCTGAGAGCAGCGCGGGCAGCAGGAGCGGGATGCCCACGCGGAGATAGGCCCTGACGGGAGAAGCACCCAGTGTGCGGGCGGCGGCTATCGGAAGCTCGAGGCCCGGCAGCAACGTCACCAGTGGCCTCAAGACTAATCCGAGATTGTACAAAACACTAGCCCAGAACAGCATCCAGAGCGTGCCGTAGAGGTTGATCCCCAGCGCTCCTTTCGGCCCGACCAGGCTCAAGAAGCCGATGGCGACAACGATAGTGGGCAGCACGAAAGGGACAGTAGAGAAGGCCAGCAGAAAATCG
Source organism: Meiothermus sp. (assembly GCA_040290005.1). Taxonomy (GTDB): domain Bacteria; phylum Deinococcota; class Deinococci; order Deinococcales; family Thermaceae; genus Meiothermus. The sequence goes on along the minus strand of PSMF01000077.1, from coordinate 8,782 downwards.
CGCCCAGGAAAGCGATAGCGAAAAGCGTAGGCCAGCGGCAGGGCCAGCAGGACGCACAACAGCGACGAGCCCAGCCCATAAACCAGGCTCCAGGCCAGGCGACCCCAGTAGTAGGGGTTAGCGAAAGCCTCGCCTAGACCCTCACCGAACCCCAGCGCCAGGATTCGCGCCAGAGGGTACAGCAGGGCAAAGCCAAGGAAACCCAGCACGGGTAGAGCGAGAAGCCAGCGGGTCATTAGCGCTTAGGACTCTGCCCTTGCAGCACGGTTTGGGTCCACTCTTTGATCCAGCGGTCGCGGTCCCTGGCGATCTGCTGGGGGAAAAGCCGGGCCGGTTCGGAGGGGCGCTCGGCCCACTTAAAGATTTCGGGCAAAGCTGCACCCCGCAGGGCCGGATAAACCCACATCTGGGTGGGAATGTTCTCCTGGACGGGCTTAGAGACCAGCCAGTCTATAAACTTTTGGGCGGCTTCCAAGTTCTTGGTCCCCTTCAGGATGCCCGCAAACTCGACCTGGAAGAAAGCACTCTTGGGGAAGAGTAAATTGCCCGTCGGCGGCTCGCTCGGCCTGGGCTTTGCCTCGCTATAGAACAGTTCGGCGGCGGGGCTGGTGGTGTAGGAGACCACCAAGGGGCGATCCCCCCCAGCCCGGGTAAAGTGGGTGTAGTAGGCCTCACTCCAACCATTGACCACCAGCGCCCCGTTCTTACGCAGGTCTTCCCAAAACCCCAGATAGCGGTCCTCGCCGAAAGCCGCCACCGTTGCCAGCAAGAAGGCCAGACCGGGAGAACTGGTTGCTGGGTTTTCCACCACCAACAGCTTGGCGAACTCTGGCTTGGCAAGGTCGGCTAGGCTCTTGGGTAAAGGTCGGTTACGGAAGTAGTCCTTATCGTAGTTGAGGGCTACGAAGCCGTAGTCCACTGGGGTAGCGTAGCCCTGAAGATCGAGGATAGTCTCCGAGCGCAGGTTGGCGAGGGCGGGCGAGCGGTAACGCTCCAAAATCCCCGCCCCCAAGGCCCTCGAAAGAAGGGTGTTATCGAAACCGTAGATCACGTCCGCGATCGGTGCCCCTTTGCTTAGGATGGCCTTGTTTAGCATGGCCCCCGCGTCGCCGCCCTTGAGGAACCTCAGCTTGATGCCAGTCTGGGCCTCAAACTGCGCTATGAGGCTCTTGTCCAGCGCCCAGCTATCGTGGGTCAGGACGGTCAGTGTAGTCGGTTGGGCCAATCCAATCGTGGCTATCTGGAAGCCGATCGCCCAGAACAACGCGCTGAACACGAGCAACCAAGCGACGCCAAATCTCCAAGTTTTCACCCTCGGTCTTAACAACATAAATCCCCTCCAGTCACCGGGGAGGGGATGAACCCAAGCGTCAGGCTTTGGCCTGTTGTCACGCTCCCTACGTCGGTGCTAACCGATTCAGGTTCGAAGGGACTCTCTCAGCCGCCTGTGCAGGCAGCACCCCCGATGACTTCCTGAGTATACGCCCCTCGCCTGACGTTTTGCTGAACTAGACCACAGTCCGCGTGTCCTGAATCCAGAAATTAGGGTGTCTGGCACGAAGTTTACCTGCGATGAATGCCGCTTCGTCCGCGTCTTTTGCCAACCCGAACAATGTAGAACCCGAACCCGACATCAAAATCCCGAATAAACCCGCTTTTCTCAGCTCGAGTTTGACTTCGGCAAGGCTTGGCTCGAGCCGGGACACCGGCCCTTCCAACGTGTTCCAATACGGCGGCTCCTGACCGGCCCGGAGCGCCCCGAGCACATCCCCAACGTTCAACTCAGGGCTCCATTCCTCGCGCCTGAGACCCTTGTACGCATCGGCGGCAGCGACGGCGATTCCGGGGTTGACGAGGACGACCTCGAGCGGCATCGGCGGAAGCGGCCTCAGCTTCTCCCCTATCCCGCGTCCTTCGGCCAAGGGCGAGCCCAGGAAAAACGGCACGTCCGCGCCCAGTTTGAGCGCCAGAGCGGACAAATCGAGGTTAGCCGGATAAAGCTCGTTCAGTCCGCGCAAAACTGCGGCTGCATCGGACGAACCTCCGCCCAGTCCCGCCGCCAAGGGAAGATGCTTCTCCAAAACCATCCGCACCCCGCCCGGCCAGCCAGCGGCCTCGAGGTAATCCCGTGCAGCACGGTACGCCAGGTTGGAAGGCCCGCTCGGAAGGGCGGAGTTGACGATTTCGAGTTGAATCCCCTCTGCGGTGGGCTCGAGTTCTATCCGGTCGGCAACCTCTAGTGCCGCAAAAATCGTGTGCAACTCGTGGTATCCGTTTGGCAGTTTTCCCAGCACCGACAGCCCCAGATTTATCTTTGCACCAGCGAGATATTGAGGCATAGCCTTTAGCGTTCGACGTTCGACGTAGAACCTCCAGCCCATATCTTCGCCAGACCCTCCGCCAGCACCAAGTCCTCCGGGTACGTCACCTTGAACATCCGCCGGTCGCCCTCGACGAGCGCCACCGGATGGCCCAGCGAAATCACCAACTGGGCATCGTCGGTGAACTCGGTAGAGGCAGCTTGTGCGGCCAGGTGGGCCTTCCACAGCAACTTGCGCCGGAAGCCCTGCGGGGTCTGCACCAGGCGGTAGCGCTCTCTGGGGATAACCTCGCCGTACTCAGCATGAAAGCTCTCCACCAAGGTATCCGGCACGGCAGCGGCCAAAGTCGCGGCGCCGGTCTCCTGTACCGCCTCGAGCAGGCGCTCCACCGCCTCCCGCACTACGAAGGGCCGCGCCACATCATGGATCAGCACGATGTCCCCGGTGGCGGCCTTGAGCATGTTGAACACGCTGGCCTGACGGGTTTTCCCGCCCACCACATAGCGCACCTCAGGGTGCGACAAGGTGCAGCCCGCAGGCAGCGCCACGATGCGCTCCTCGGCCCAGTCAAAGCCTTTCAAGGCCCACTCGAGCAAGGTTTTCCCGCCGATCTCGAGGAAGGCCTTCGGCCCCCGCCCGAGCCGCTCACCCGAGCCCGCCGCCGGGAGCAACACCGATACTTTCACGGTGGAATCGTACTATGAGCAACCAGCGATGAGCTATGGGCTAAAGACCGCTGATAGCCAATAGCTGATGACATATAGCTAAAGACCTCGCGTCCTGAACGAGGATTTTTTGGGTAGGGTTTTGCTGTCCCAGGCGGGAGTTGGTTTTTGGCTAACGGGGGTGAGCTATCGGCGTCTTTTGCCTTAGCTCATCGCTCATCGCTAGCCGCTCATTGCTGAAAAGCCCTTTTCACCGCTCCTTCACGCCCGGCATGGTATTCTCGCCCTCGTGAACGTTTTCGATACCATCGTCTTGGGGATTGTCGAGGGCCTGACCGAGTTTTTGCCGGTTTCTTCGACCGGGCACATGAACCTAGCCCGCCATCTGCTGGGAATTGACCCCTCCAACGAGTTCGCCAACAGCTTCGAGGTGATCATCCAGCTCGGGGCCATCTTAGCGATTGTGGTGCTGTACTGGCCGCGCCTGATCCGCGATACCGAGGCCTGGAAGCGGATTATCGTAGCGTTTATCCCGACTGGAGCCATCGCCTTCCTGCTGCGCCACCAGGTGGATCGCTGGATCAGCAGCGTACCGCTCACGGTGCTGATGCTCGTACTGGTGGGCGTAGTGCTGATCGTGGCCGACCGCCTGACCGCCGGGCGGGCCAAGTACAAGGACATCAACGAGGTCCCACTCGGTACGGCGGCAGGTATTGGCGTGATTCAAGCGCTTTCGATTGTCCCCGGCACTTCGCGCTCCGGGGCCTCGATTCTGGGCGGGATGTTTTTGGGGATGGACCGCACCGCCGCCGCCGAGTTCTCGTTTCTGCTCGCTATCCCCACCATGATCGCCGCTAGCGGCTACAAATTCGCCACCGGTGGGCATAGCTTTACCGCGCAGGAGTGGGGTTTGCTGGCTTTAGGCTTCTTGATTTCCTTCGTGGTGGCTATCGCCTCGGTGCGGTTTATGCTCTCGCTGCTGCCGCGCTACGGCTTCGCGCCGTTCGGCTGGTACCGGGTGATAATCGGCATTTTGTATGCAGTGTTCTTCTTGAGGTAAGGACCTTTCTCGCCGCACCAGATTGTAGGGGCGCACAGCTGTGCGCCCCTACGCGCGTCATCTATTCATTTGGTGGCGATGGGTGCGGCAAGAATCCCCCCGTCGGTCAAGGTAGACTCGCCTAGCATCTGACCTCTGGCGACCTCGGATGGCCCCCCTTCGTGGGGGGGGGAAGAGAAGGCAGCGCCCCCCTTTTGTCATCCGCACCGGGACGAACAGCTCACGATGCGGTGAAAGCCCCATCAAGGGGGGTGCGCAGACGAGTATGGGACTCCCAGACAGGCCGCTGGGGTTAGCGGCCTGCTCGTCTGCGCTCCGCCGGGCTCGGCGGAATGTCTGCTTGGCCCTGGGGGGATCGCCTTTGACTTTGCCTCCCCTCGAGAACGTCATCATCTGCATCTGTCCTAGACGCTACTTGCTGAACACATCAGGGGAGGTGGCGCTAAGGCGCCGGTGGGGTTGATCTTGACCTTAAAACCTCGGGCGGCCCTCCCCTCGAGGGCCGCCCGCAGGTTTAAACGCGCTATGCCCTGGCCGTGGGCACCGCGGGGACGATTTCCTCGGTGGTAGGGGTGTGGGTGCGCCCGATCAGCTCGCGCTCCCAGCCGGTGTAGTACTGCTTTACGGTATCGGAGGAGGTTTCCTCGGTGAGGAACTTGACGTTGGAGTATAGCGCGCTGCGGTAGTCGCGCACCTTGCCGCTTTCCAAGGCCTCGATCACCTGCCGCACCCCTTTTTCCACCGTCCACCGCGGCTCGAACCCCAGCACCAGACGAATCTTGCTGAAATCCACCCGGTAGTTGCGCCGGTCGCCGTCCCTCCCTGAGTCAATCAGCTCGGCATCCGGGACCAAGGTCTTGATAAGCTCGCCGACCTGGCCCAAGGTCATGTTGCCGTCGTTACCGCCGACGTTGAAGGTCTCGTTGTGGACCCGCTCCCTGGGGGCTTCCACCGCCATCATCACCGCCAGCGCAGCGTCGTCTACATGAACGAAGGGCCGCCACTGGTCGCCGCCGAAAACGGTGATTTTCTTGTCTATGACGGCCTTAGCGGTGAGCAGGTTGACCACCAGATCGAATCTGGTGCGGCCCGAGAGCCCATAGATGGTGCCAAAGCGCAGGATCACCACCGAGAAGCTGTCGCTTTGGAGCTTGTGCAGCACCTCTTCCGAGGCGATCTTGCTTCTGGCGTAGAGCGAGACCGGGTTGAGGCCGGAGCGCTCGTTCAGAATCATGTCGCTGGCACCGTACACCGAGCAGGTGCTGGCGAAGATAAACCGCTTGACCCCCATCCCCTTGGCAATCTCGGCGATGGTGCGGGTGGCGACCAAGTTGATCTCGGTGGTGAGGTTTTCGTCCAGGGCACAGGCCGGGTCGCCCACCAGGCCGCCCAGGTGGACTACGGTGTCCACGCCGCGCATGGCCTCGACCACCTTATCCACTTGGCGGAAATCGGCTTCGATCAGCTCGAGGTTGGGGTGGTGCAATACCCCTGCGATGGGCTCCTTGCCAAACATCAGCAGGTCCAGGAGCCGTACCTTGTAGCCGCGCTCCAAGAGCCGGGGCAAGAGACCAGAGCCGATATACCCGGCCCCGCCGATCACCAGGATGGTTTTATCCGGCTGGGGCACGCTGGGGATGGGGTCGGGGTTACTGGTCTCCGCTTTGGCCTGGCGGTTCTCCGCCATGATCTCCCACAGGTGGACCCAGGCCCGCGACCCCATGGTGAGCGCTAGGGTGTAGACCAGCCCGATAAAGATCACCGAGCGGGGCGGGTCAAACCAGTCCGAGAGCAAGAACGCCGCCGAGCCGAAGACCAGATAGCTGAGGGTCACCGCCTGGGCCACCACCAGCATCTTGTAGCGGCCCCGGTAGGCCCGGCCACGGGTGTAAAACCCGCTCACCGCGAACACCGCCAGGCTGATCGGGAGCAGAATCCACACGCTCTGGACGAAGACCAAGAGGTAGTGCAGGGGCAAAACGCTCTCGCCGTGCTGGGCGGCCAGCAGGAAATGGGTGAGCAAAGCTGCCGCATAGCTCAGGGCCACCATCAAGGCGTCGGCCCCCACCCGGACCCATACGTCGGGAGTAAAGCGGAAATCTTTCATGTTGGTAATCATCGCGGCCCCCTAAATACTCCTAGCGTGTGGCTTCTTCCATCACCTGCGCGACCACCGCGGCGGTGGCCTCGAGATGCTCTTTCCCCAAAGTAGGATGCACCAAAAACATCAGCGAAGTTTCGCCCAGCTCTTTGGCTACCGGCAGCCGCTCCTCGGGCTGGAGGCCGTGTTTTTCAAAGGCCTTCTCGAGGTAGATCTCGCTGCAACTGCCGCTGCCACAGGGAATACCCATCGCGCTCACCTCGGCCATGATGCGGTCCCGGTTCCAGCCGGGCTTGAGGGCCTCGGGCCGGACGTAGACGTAGTACTTATAGTACGCGTGGTACAAGTCTTTGGATGGTTCGCTTACGCGTAGACCGGGCATCTGGGCAAAGCGCTCGTTGAGGTACTGGGCGTGGGCACGGCGTTTTTCCACCCAGCCGTCGAGTTTCCTGAGGATCACCCGCCCGATGGCCGACTGGACCTCGAGCATCCGCCAGTTGGTGCCAAAATCCTCGTGCAGCCAGCGGAAACCGGGGGCGTGCGCCCGGTGATACACCGCGTCGTAGCTCTTGCCGTGGTCCTTGAAGCTCCAGGCCTTGCTCCACACCTCGTGACTGTCGGTGGTGAGCATCCCGCCCTCCCCGCCGGTGGTGAGGATTTTGTCCTGGCAGAAACTCCAGGCCGCCACGTGCCCGATCGAACCCACGCTGCGCCCCTTGTACTTGGCCCCGTGGGCCTGGGCGCAGTCTTCGATGACCTTGAGACCGTGTCTCTCGGCCAGGGCCATGATCGGGTCCATATCCGCAGGCCAGCCCGCCAGGTGGACCACGATGATGGCTTTTGAACGCGGAGTAATGACTTTTTCGATGGTTTCGGCAGTAATTAGGCCGCTGTCCCGGTCAATATCGGCAAAGACCGGCTTGGCCCCGCGCATCACCGCAGCGCTGGCTGAGGCGATAAAGGTGCGGGGGGTGGTGATCACCTCGTCACCCTCGCCGATCCCCAGCGCGTAGAGGGCCAGCTCGATTGCCACCGTGCCGTTGTGCAGGGCGATGGCATACCTGCTGCCGACATACTCGGCGAACTCGCGCTCGAACTCACGGCCTTCCTGGCCGGTCCAGTAGTTAACCTTGCCGGATTGCAGGACTCTGGTGGCGGCTTCAATCTCGTCGGGTTCAAAGTGAGGCCAGGGGGCGAAGGGCGTGACGGGAACAGGATTTCGCAGCATTCGTATTCACCTCGAGCGGAACAATCCGTAACTTATGCTAGAAGCTTAGAGTAAGCCGCGTTATGCAACCGTTATGCTTCATATGCCGTGTCCTGTAAAAGCTTTTCCCAGCGCGTTACCTGGTCAGAATGTCGAAGGTGCGATTACAACAACGAAGTAACGCTTTTTATAACGCAGGTCCCCTATAGAGTTTTAGCAGTCGTCTAGGCTCGGGAAGTGAAAACAGCGGGTGTAGAACTTTATTTTACTCTAATAAACCGTGCCCGGAGCGGTTGAGGGGTCATCCACAAAAGCTTACATAAACCAATGAACACCCCACGAAATTGCTTTCCCAGACACAGAATTCATGGCAGATGAACTTCTCATCACAGCGAACCCACCCGATAAGCACCCCAAAACAGCACACCCAGCACCAGCGCGACCAACAGCAACGCGGGAGCCAAGGCGGCTTGGCTGACCCACCAGCCCACCGCCACCAGCAACAAGGTGATGCCCCACACCACCGACACGGTAACGGTCGGATTGCGCAGATAGAGCTGGTCCAGCCGGTCATAGGTATGGTCGCGGTCGCCCTCGAAGATGGGCTTGCCGCGCCGTGCACGACGGATGATCCCTGCGGCCATGTCATACAGCGGGAAACTGACCATCACCAGCGCGGCCAGGAAGGGCGCCAAGCCCTGTGACCCAGCCGCCAGCAACAGTGTTGCCAGCACGTAGCCGATGGAAAGGCTGCCGGAGTCGCCCATAAAGGTCCGCGCTTTGGGGTAGTTCCAGATCAGAAACCCCAGCAATCCGCCGATCAGGATCAGCGCCAGGGTAGGGCTCAGGGACAGCGCCGAGAGCAACAGCGCCAGCCCCACCGCCGAAACCAGGGCATTCCCCGAAGCCAGGCCGTTCATCCCGTCAATCAGGTTCACCGCGTTCGCCATCACGGGAACCAGGATCACCCCCAGCAGCAGGGCTAAAATTCCGAGCTGACCCCAGAAATGCAGTCCCAGCGCGAGGCCAGCGATTAGCTCGGCGAGAAGGCGCACCCTGGGGGAGATCGAATACCGGTCGTCCAGCCCACCCGTCGCCGCGATGATCAAAAGCCCCAGCATGGCCCAGCCCGACAGCGCACCGCTGACGGCGCCCCACACCGCCAGGGTCGCCACGATGCCGATGCCACCAAACCGCGGGGTGGGCTGTTTGTGAATCTTGATTTCACCGGGCTTGTCCACGATGCCCAGCGCCCTGGCGAGCGGGATGGATAGGCCGACGAACAAAACACCGGAGAGGGCGGTGAGAAGCAGGGTTAAACCGACCGACACAGGGATTCCTCCAAAGCGCTAATAGCTTATAGCAAATAGCCGACTGCTAAAGGTCAGAAACTGTTGTAAAAGTCCCCTCCTCCAGCTTATGCGGCCA